>NZ_AP025173.1:0-300000 GCF_003402535.2 Cupriavidus sp. P-10 | reverse complement strand
GGAGAATGAGCGAAAGGGGAGCGACCTCTGGCTGCACTGCGGTCTTTGATGGTCGGGGGGCGATCAAGCCTCGTCCGTCAGCAGCGACAGGCCCAGGCCGGCGCGGCGCCACAGCCACGGGCTCGGGCGGTAGCGCATGTCGCCGGTCAGGGCTTCCATGTTGCGCAGCGTCTCCAGCACCAGTTGCGGGCCGACGGCGTCGCCCAGGGCCAGCGGGCCCTTCGGGTAGCCCAGGCCCAGGTTCACGGCCAGGTCGATGTCCGCGGGCGAGGCAATGCGCTGCTGCGCGATATCGCTGGCGATGTTGATGATGCAGCAGAGCACGCGCTGGGCCACGAAGCCGGCCGAGTCGCGGATCACCGTGACCGGCACGCCGTCGCTCGCGAACAGGCCGTGCGCGGCGTCGCGCGCGGCGGCGCCAGTGGCCGGCGTGGTCATCAGCGTGCGGCGCTTGGTGGCCTCGAACGGCAGGAGGGTGTCGATGGCCACCGTGCGCGAGGCGTCCAGGCCCTGCTGGAGCGCGGTGGTGGTCGCGTCCAGGCCCAGCGGCGTGACGACGATCAGTGCCTCGGCGGAAGGCTGGTCGCCACTTTCAGGCGTGATACCGAGCGCGCCGAGCAGCTTCGTCACCATGGCATGGCCGCGTTCGCTGGCGCGGCTGACCCACACGCTGGCCGGACGGGCCGACGGGACCGCGGCCGCGGCCGTGGCCGGGACCTGCTTCTGGCCATCCACGTAGCGGTAGAAGCCGGCGCCGGCCTTTCGGCCGACCAGCCCGCCAACCGAGCGGATCGCCGTGATCGGCGACGGGCGGTAGCGCGGCTCCTGGTAGAACTGGTTGTAGATCGATTCCATCACCGGGTGCGACACGTCCAGCCCGGTCAGGTCCATCAGCTCGAACGGCCCCATGCGGAAGCCGGCCTGCTCGCGCATGATGTTGTCGATGTCGGCGAACTCCGCCACGCCTTCCTGCGCGACCTTGATGCCTTCGATATTCATGCCGCGGCCGGCATGGTTGACGATAAAGCCCGGCATGTCCTTGCAGCGCACCGGCGTATGGCCCATGCGGCGCGACAGCGCCATCAGCGCATCGCCCACGGCCGGGTTGCCGGACAGGCCGTCGATGACCTCGACCACCTTCATCAGCGGCACCGGGTTGAAGAAGTGGTAGCCGACCACGCGGCCCGGTTCCTTTGCGCCCACGGCGATCGCGGTGATCGACAGCGACGAGGTGTTCGAGGCGATGACCACGTCAGGACGCAGCACGGCTTCCAGCTTCGCCACGAGATCTCGCTTCACTTCGAGCTTCTCGACGATGGCTTCCACCACCATGTCGCAGCCGGCCAGGTCTTCCAGCGCGCCGCACGGCTTCACGCGGCCCAGCGTGGCCTGGGCGTCAGCCGCCGAGATCTTGCCCTTTTCGGCCAGCTTGCCGAGCGTATCCTGCAGGTACTTGCGTGCCGCTTCCACCGCTTGCGGGTTGGCGTCGTACAGGTTGACGGTCAGGCCTGCCTGCGCGGCGATCTGGGCGATGCCGCGGCCCATGGCGCCGGTGCCGACGATGCCCAGTGTCTGGATAGCGGTGATCGAAGGAGAGGTTGTGTTCATGATGTCCGGATCGCAGGAGATGGTGGGCGACGCCGCAAAGCACTGCAGCCGTGAGGAGGAACCCACGGCTGCAGACGGGCATGGCATTCGCCCAGGGTTGTTCGGTAAGCCTCAGTTCAGCGTCAGCACGTACTTGCCGGACACCTGCCCGGAGGCGAGCTGCGCCAGCGCTTCACCGGCACGGGAAAGGGGCAGGGCACCGGCGATCTTCGGCCTGAGCGCACCTTGCTGATACAGCTTGAAGATCTCTTGCTGTACGGCCAGCACCTTTTCCGGCTGGCGATCGCGATAGTCGCTCCACTGCAGGCCACTGACGCCAATGTTCTTGAGCAGCAGATAGTTGGCCTTGATCTCGGGGATGCGGCCGGCCGCGAAGCCAATGACCACCGCGCGGCCGCACCATGCGATCGCACGCAGTGCGGCATCGAAGACATCGCCGCCCAGGGTGTCAAGCACCACATCGGCGCCATGGCCCGAGGTGGCATTGCGCACCTGCTCGCGCAGCGATTCGCGCAGGTCAGGGGCGGAAAGATCGATCACTGCGTCGGCTCCCAGTTCCCGTGCCGCCTGCGCGTGCTCGGCACCGCTGACGCCGGCCAGCGCGATGCCGCCGAGACCCTTGACGATCTGGATGGCCGCCGAGCCGACGCCGCCGGCAGCCCCGGTGACAAGCACAGTCTCGCCGGCACGGAATCCGCCACGTTCCACCAGGGCGAAGTAGGCGGTCTGATATGCCAGCCCCATCGCGGCAGCGTCTTCGAACGGCATGGCATCGGGGATGCGGAAGCATGAATCGGCAGGCACGCTGACGAGCTCGGCGAACGCGCCATATTCCAGTTGCGCCACCACGCGATCGCCAGGTTGGACATGGGTGACATTGGCACCGACGGCGCGTACCACGCCGGCGGCATCCTTGCCCGGTGCGAACGGGCGTTGCGGCAGGATCTGATACTTGCCCTGCACCACCAGCACGTCGGGATAGTTGACCGCGGCGGCTCGGACTTCGACGAGCACGTCGCCGTCGCCAACCTGCGGGTCGGGAAGGTCGCCGATGGTGACGGCGTCTGGTGCATTGAATTCCTGGATGACGATGGCTTTCATGTCGGCTGGACCTCAGCGATTCAGAAGTTGGTTGTGTGCTCCCAGGGCCGGGGACGCGGCGGAGCGATCCTGGCTGCGAAAGGCGGCATCGATGGGCACCGGCAATGCCGGCATGCTCCCGTTCGCCGCAGTGGTAGCGGTGCGGTCAAACAGGCCGCGTTCCCGGAAATGCGGATCGTGCCGGGCTTCTTCCAGACTGACCACACGGCTGGTGCAGACGTCTTGCCCGGCGAAGCGGTCTTCCCAATAGGCAACCGGGTGCCGGGAAATGGCCGCCGCAACGGCACCGATGGCCTGGTCCGGTGACATCCGCGCCAGCGCGTCCGCATCCAGCCCGACCAGTGCGACGAAGTTGTCCCAGAACTTGTCTTCCAGTGGCGCGGCCGCCAGGAAGGCACCATCGGCGGTACGGTAGATCTGGTAGCGCGGCGTGCCTCCCGTGACCAGCTCCGACGCCGGTGCGGGCCACGATCCCAGCGCGCCGTTGCCAAGCCCCCAGTACTGGAACGTAAAGAGGTTGTCGGCCATGGCCACATCCAGGTGAACGCCCCTGCCGGTCTGGTCGCGCTGACGCAAGGCGAGCAGGATATTGATCATGGCCGGATAGGTGCCGCCAGCAATGTCGGCAATGAGGGCAGGCGGCAGGACCGGCGCACCATCGTTGCCGGCAGTCAGCGACAGCGTGCCGGATGCCGCCACATAGTTCAGGTCATGCGCGGCTTCTGATGCGCGCGGGCCGTACTGTCCGAAGCCGGTGATCGAGCAGTAGACCAGCCGTGGGTTGATTTCCGAAAGCGCTGCATAGCCGAGGCCCAGACGATCCATGACGCCGGGACGGAACTGCTCGATCAGGACATCGGCATCGCGGATCAACGGCGTCAACTGGCTCAGCGTCTCAGGCGCCTTCAGGTCGATCGCGACAGATTGCTTGCCGCGGTTGAGCAGCACGAAATTCGCGCTGTCGTCATCGACCTTCGGCTCATACGCGCGCATTTCGTCGCCACGGCCGGGGCGCTCGAACTTGATGACTTCGGCTCCCGCCTCGGCCAGCAGCAGCGAGCACAGCGGTCCGGGCAGGAGGGTGCTGAAATCCAGCACCTTCACACCGGTCAGGGGTTGGCTCATGGCAATCATCGCTTTACCCGCTCTTCGCGTTCCTCGCGCTCCGCTGCGACGCGCGCGCGCCGCGCCGGGGCATAAGGCTCCTGCCCGAGAGCTTCATGCAAGGCTTGAGTGACACGGAAATGGTGCGCCAGGCCAGTCCGTTCCAGCAGCGAGATCGGACCCTCCGGGTAGCCGAGGCCCAGGCACAAGGTCTTGTCCAGGTCATCGGCGCTGGCCAGTTTCTCGTCCAGGCGGCGCAGCGCCGCATTGAAGTACGGGCGGATCAGCCGGTCGACGATGCGACCCGGAAAGTCATGACATACCGCGACAACCAGCCCCGCAGCCTGGAACACCACCTTGGCGGCTTCGATCGCGCCAGGGGTCGTGCCCGGTTGCCTGACGAGTTCCACCAGCGGGCTCGGGTCGGCGTCGCCGAGACGAAAGCGGGCGAATCCAACCACATTGGAGCCTTCGACGCCGCGGCTCTCGCCTGTGTGGATGCCCAGGCATTCGGTGCCCAGCTCGATGGCGACAAAGGTGCGCGCTTCGTGTCCTTTGCCTACGCTGTAGGCGCGACCGGCTTGCGAACCGAGGTAGACCAGCCCGTCGCCTTGCGCCGCTGCCTGTTCGAGGAAGGGATGGGATTCGGGAAAGGAACGGCTCTCGCCAGCTTGTATGATTTCGTAGCGCATATCAGGCTCCAAACATCTTGGTGTCGCCGTAGGTATGGAAGCCTTTGCCGGTCTTCTTGCCCAGGCGCCTGGCGGCGATCATGCGGCGCACCAGCGGCGGGCAGGCGGCGCGCGGCTCGTGGGTCAGGCCATGCATGGCTTCGCACAGCAGCTTCTGGGTGTCCATGCCGACCAGGTCCAGCAGCTCGAGCGGGCCCATCGGATAGCCCAGCGCAGTCTTGATGGCGGTGTCGATGTCGGCCGGCTCGGCGACGCCTTGTTCCACCAGCCGGATCGCATCGTTATTGAACGGGATCAGGAAGTAGTTGAGGATGAAGCCCGGCGTATCCTGTGTGGCCACCGGCTTCTGTCCCATTGCCTCGGCAAAGGCCCACGCTTTCTGGAAGGTCTCATCCGAAGTGGCCAGGCCTGGCGACATCTCGATCAGCTTCATCAGCTGCGCAGGCAGGCAGAAATGCATGCCGACGAAGCGGTCCGGCCGGCCGGAACCGCCGGCGATTTCGGTGATAGAGATCGTGGACGTATTGGATGCGAAGAGGGTAGCCGGCGGGCAGACCTCATTGAGCTGGCCGAACAACTGATGCTTGACTGCAAGATCCTCGAAGATGGCTTCAATGATGATGTCGCATTTGGCCAGGTCGCTCAGTGAGGTAGTGCCCTCCCAGCGGGACAACGCCTCAGCGGCGGCGCCGGCCGGCAGCTTGCCGCGCTCCTCGGATTTCTTCAGGAACGCTTCGGTCTGGCCGCGGGCGCGGTCCAGCGCATCCTGCCGGGCATCGAATACGATGGTCTTGAAGCCCGCGCGGGCCGCAACGATGGCGATGCCCGCGCCCATGGTGCCGGCGCCCGCGACGCCGACGGTTTGAATGGTTGTCACGTTCGTCTCCTATTTCTTCAGGAAGCTGCGCCCGATCAGCTGCCGGTGCACCTGGTTGGTTCCTTCCCAGATCTGGGTAATCTTGGCGTCGCGCATCAGCCGCTCGACCCGGTAGTCGTTGCAGTAGCCATAGCCGCCGAACAGTTGCACGGCATCGGTCGTGATGCGCATGGCCGCGTCGGTGGCGCGTTGCTTGAGCATCGAGGCTTCGATGCCGAAATCCTGGTCGCCGGCATCGACCATCTCGGCCACGCGCCAGAGCCACGATTCACACAAGGCCAGCTCCGTGGCCAGGTCTGCCAGCATGAACTGGATGCCCTGGAACTCGAGGATCCGCTTGCCGGACTGGCGCCGCTCGTTGATGTAGTCGACCGCATCCTCGAACGCCGCGCGCGCAATGCCCAGGGCATGCGCGGCAACGCTGGGGCGCGAGCGGTTCAGCGAGCCGAACAGGATCTGCAGGCCCTCGCCGGGAGCGCCGATAAGGTTGGCGCGTGGCACGCGGCAGCCGTCGAAGGCCAGGCTGGCCGTGCTGGACGCACGGGTGCCCATCTTGTGCTCGGTGCCGAGCACGCGCAGACCCTCCGTGCCCTTTTCCAGAATCAGCACGGAGATGGCGGCCTTCGGATCGCTGATCTCGGACCATTTGCCGAACACCAGATACAGGTCGGCCACGTCGCCGTTGGTAATGAAGGTCTTGCCGCCATTGATGACGATGTCGTCACCGTCGGGGGTAAAGGTGGTGCGCATGCCAGTGGCATCCGATCCCGCAGAGGGCTCGGTGATTGCCAGCGACGCCAGGCCGCCTTCGGCAATGCGCGGCAGCAGACGACTCTTCTGTTCTTCGCTCCCGTACTGGATCAGCGGCTTAATGGCGTGGAAGTTCGTGGCCCAGACAATACCGGTGGAGGCACAAGCCTTCGAAATCTCCCGCACGCAAGCGAGATAGCTCAGGAAGGACAGTTGCGCGCCGCCATAGTTGTCAGGGATGAACATGGCGTTCAGGCCCAGTTCATTGATGGCTTTCACGTTCTCCCAGGGAAACACCCCGGTGCGGTCGTACTCGGCCGCCCGTGGCGCGATCTGGGTGTTGCAAAGCTCCTTGACGCTGTCGAGGAGCATGCGTTCCTCGGACGATAGCGGCAGCCGCGCGTCCATCCGGTCCAGCATGTTCATGTCTTCCTCCGTTGGTGGGCTGTGAACCGCCCGGATCAGTCCACTGAATCACTGAAATTGGTCGGCGCCTGCCATGTCATGCGGGCGCATCGCGTCGTTGCAAATGCTCGCAATAGCCGTGCTATTGCTGCGCTTTGCGCCTGCGCTGCATCCCGCCTGACATGTCCTTCGCCTCCCATTTCAATGATTCAGTGGACTAGTGCTACAGCGCCATGCCCTGGCCGCCATCGACATAGAGCGTCTCGCCGGTCAGGAAGCGGCCGGGCAGCCGGAACAGCATGGCGGCAAGCCGTCCGATATCGTCGGACTGCCCGGGGCCTCCGACGGGAATGCGCTTCTTGAGGAATGCCTGGAGCGCACCTTCGTTCAACTCGTCGCGGTTCAGATCGGTCTCGATATAGCCAGGCGCGATATTGACGACCTGTATGCCATCGCGCGCCCATTCGACGGCCAGGCAGCGCGAGATCGCGCCGACGGCAGCCTTGGATGCGCAATAGGCGGCATTGCCGCGCACGCCGAGCTTGTCGTAGAACGAGCCAATGTTGACGATCAGCGCCGAGCCGGCCTCGCGCAGGTAGGGGTAGGCCACCTGGCTGGCGAGCAGGACCGACGAGGCGTTGGTTTGCATCACGCGCTCGAAGTCGGCGATCGGGAACGATGCGGACGGCCCCTGCAGGTGGATGCCCGCGTTGTTGACCAGGCCGACGATCGGCTTGCCGAACAGAGTGGGCACCTCGGCGAATGCCGCGTCGACAGAAGCGGCATCGGTGATATCGCAGTGTATTGCCGCCAGCCGCTTCTGTGCATCGGCATCGAGCGAGCCGGCGTCAGGAAGTTCGCCCGAACGCGAAAGGCAGGCAACGTGCAGGCCGGCGCGTGCCAGCTCCACGGAAATGGAGGCACCGATGCCGCGGCTCCCGCCGGTCACGATGACGGCGCCCTGGGTGAGATCAGGCATCCTTGAACTCCGGTGTGCGTTTCTCGATAAAGGCGCGCATGCCTTCGACGGAGTCATCCGTCTGGTAGGCCAGCGTGGACAGGTCGGCCTCGATCTCGAGTCCGGCGTCGAGCGTGGTCTCCATGCCGCGTACCACTGCCTCTCTTGCGAACTGAGAGGCGCAACGGCTATAGCCGATGAACTCGGACATGAAAGCCTTGCCAAGTTCGGCCGGGTCGCCGGCGGCCACCACACGGTTCACCAATCCGATGCGCTCGGCTTCGATCGCGTCGACTGTTCGTCCGGACATCACCATCTCCAGCGCACGGCCTTCGCCAACGAGGCGTGGCAAACGTTGCGTGCCACCGTAGCCAGGGATCAGACCGAGCTTGATCTCCGGCAGACCCATTCGGCCATGTACCGTCGCGATACGGAAGGTACAGGCCATGGCCAGCTCCAGCCCGCCGCCAAAGGCATAGCCATGCAATACGGCGACCGACGGAATCGGCAGGCTGGCCAGCTTGTCGAAGATACGTTGACCCAGCTGTGCGCCCTGGCGTTGTGCCATCAGGCTGCGGTCCATCAGTTCCTTGATGTCGGCGCCGGCGCAGAACGCCTTCGGCCCGGCCCCAGTCACAATGAGCGCGCGAGCGCCGGAGGCTGCCACCTGATCGAGCGTGTACGACAGTGCTTCGATCATCGTGAACTGCAAGGCGTTGCGGGCTTCGGGCCGGTTGAGCGTGAGGATCGCGTACGGGCCGTCAAACTTGATATCGATGGACATGGTCATGCTCCTGCTGTAGCGCTGGCCTTGTAGCGCACCGCCTGCGGCTTGAGTTCGCCACGCATGGTCATCTCGACCAGATCGCGTTTCAGGATCTTGCCGCTGGGTGTCAGCGGGAACTGGTCCAGGCCCAGGAAGTACTCCGGCATGTCGTACTTCGACAGGCCGCAGCTCGCCAGGTGGGCGAGCATGTCAGCCGGTTCCAGCGTTTGACCCGCGCGGAGCACAACCGACAGGCAGACCTTCTCGCCGAGTCGTTCGTCCTGCACGGGATAGGCCGCTGCGCGCTCCACCAGGGGATGCCGCATGGCCAGTTCCTCGATACGGGCGGGGTGGATATTGTGGCCGCCGCGGATGATCAGGTCCTTCTTGCGCCCGACGATCACGATGCAGCCGTTCTCGTCGATGATCCCGAGGTCGCCGCTCATGAACCAGCCATGGATGTTGAACGACGTTTCCGTGGCGACCTGGTTGCTGAAGTAGCCCAGCATCAGCAAGCCGCCGCGCCCGCCGATCTCACCGATCTCGCCCACTTCGGCCTCGACGTCCCAGTTGTCCTGCTTCCACAGGCGGACCTCATATCCGCGGCACGCGCGCCCGCATGTCGACACAATGGTGTCCGCGGTATCGGACGGGATGGTGTAGTTGTGCGAACCGTTCTCGGTCATGCCGTAGACGTTCTGCGGCGTCACGCCGAGCGTCAGGAACTTCTGCGCCACATCACGCGGGATTGCCGCGCCCGCCATGTAGAAGGTGCGGACTTCGCCGAGGGACGTCAGCTTGCGGTCGCGCACGGCCTGCAGAATGTCCATGGCGTGGGTCGGCACCCCCATCACATACGTGGCGCCGGTTTCCAGGATCCAATCGAGAGCATGCTTGCCGGCACGCAGGTTGGTCATGACCAGCTCCGCGCCTGCCACCAGCACTTGTTCCAGGGCCACGGTGGCAATGTGGTGGCTCATCGGGCTCAGCGTCAGAACCGTGGTATCGGCCGAGTGACCCCAGTCGTTGACCAGTGCGCGTCCGTTGGCCAGCAGCGTGTTGTCGCTGTGCATCACACCCTTGGGGAGGCCTGTGGTGCCAGACGTGAAGGCCAGATACACGATCTTGTCCGGGTTCAGGTCCGGCGTCGACAGTGCGGAGGGCGGCAGCTGATCCGGGAATGGATGGGCGTCGGCGGGCAGGGTGAAGTCGCCATTGGCCTGGCCGGGCATGGCAAACATGGCGGCGAGCGTCGGAATGTCGGCGGCGCGGCCGAAGATCGAGTTGTGGTCCGAATCGGCGCCGTAGCCGGGCATTGCGAACAGGGCCCGGCACTGGATGCGGTTCAGCAGCGTGCAGATCTCGTCGACGGTGTAGTTCTGGTGCAGTGACGGGCAACAGACGTAGCCATTGCGCGAGCAGGCCAGGAACACGATGGTTGCCTGTACCACGTTGGGCAGCCAGATGCCGACCCGGTCACCAGGTTTCAGGCCCTGCCTGTGCAGCGCCTCGGCTACGCTATCGACCCAGTCGACCACTTCGCGCCAGGTCAACCGGACATCCGCGTCGCGCAGGGCGGCCGACGTGGGGCGTTCCCGCGAATGGCGACGGGCGAGCGTGTAAAGGGTCTCCTGCTGCCAGATCCCCGACAGGTAGTAGTCCCGTGCATTCTGCGGATTGTGCAGCGTCAGGATGTTTTGCATGATCTTCACCCGGGCATCAATGGCCAAATTTGGAAGCATCCGGCTTGCGGCGTTCGGCAAACGCCGCCGCCAGTTCGTCGTGTTCGCTGGTGTCGAGATAACCGCGCAGCAGCAGGTCATGCGCCATGCGGGACAGCCCGCTGACACCGCCATGACGCGCGTTGAACGCGCTCTTCAGCGAGGCGAGCGCAAACGCGCCGCGCTCGGCCACCTCCAGCGCATATTCGCGCGTGGCTTCGGCCAGTTGCTCATCCGGGACGACGCGATTGATCAGCCCGATTTCCATGGCTTCGCGTGCCGTCATCTTGGGATTGCGATACCAGATGTCCTTGGCGCGCTTCTTTCCCACCAGGTCTTCCAGATACCAGGTGCCATAGCCCGCATCGAAGCTGCCGACCATCGGACCGACCTGGCGAAAGATGGCCGACTCCTTGGCAATGGTCAGGTCGCAGACCACCTGCAGCACGTTGCCGCCGCCGACGGCAAAGCCGTTCACCGAGGCGATGACCGGCTTCTGCAGGCGGTCGATGCTTTCGTACATCTCCAGCGTCGGCAGCACGCCCGCGTAGAGCGTGGTGTCCTGCATGCCGTCCTTGCGCCCGCCAGTGCAGAAGAACTTGTCGCCCGCGCCGGTGATCACGATGACGCGGGTGCGGGTTTCGCGGCGGATCGCGTTGATGCAGTCACGGATCTCGTGGCACATGGTCTCGGTGAACATGTTGCCGTCGTGGGGACGGTTCAGCGTGATCGTGCCGATGGGGCCGTCTTCCTTGTAGAGAATTTCGGTATAGGACATCGTGTCTCCTGTTTAGACGATTTCTGAGTCGATGAGGCCCGCGATGCATGTCGCGGACATGGAAAGTTCTTCCCTGAGAATGCGTTCGGTGTGCTCGCCCAGCGCCGGCGGCGGGTTGCGGAGCACGGCACTGGCGCCGTCGAAGCGGATGCCCAGGCCAACCTGCGGCACCAGGCCGGTAATGCCCTGGGTGGCGAAGAACATGCCGCTCTCGCGCAGCGGGATGTCGTCGGCCAGTTGGTCAATGCTGTTGATGGGGCCGGACGGGATGCGGTGTTGCGCAAACAGCGCAAGCCAGTGCTGGCGTGGTTGCGTCGCAAGGAGTTCGGCAATGGCCTGCACGATCGCCTGGCGCGCCTCGCGCCGGCGGGCGTTGGTCTCGAATCCCGGTTGCCGCGCGTAGTCCGGACGCCCGACCGCCGTCCAGAAGCGCTGCCAGATGGCGTCGTTGCCGAGTCCCAGCGTGATGGGGGAATCCGCGGTATCGAAGACCTGATAGATCGCGATCACGGAATCAGTCCCGCCCGAGCGGTTCGGCGCCTCGCCGGAACCCAGATAGGGCACGATCCGCGGCGCCATGAACCGCGCCATCGTCGCCACCATCGACACATCGATCTGCTTTCCGGCCCCCGTGCGTTCCCGTTCGAACAGCGCGGCCAGCGTGGCCATGGCAATGTCCTGGCCGGACAGCAGATCGGCGGCAGGGGTGCCGACCTTCTGGGGCGGGCGATCCGCCTCGCCGGTCAGGTGCATGACTCCTGAGTAGCCCTCTGCGATGAGGTCGTAGCATGGCAGGTCGGCGCGTTCGCCCTCGAGCCCGAACCCGGTCACGGACACATGGATCAGCCTGCCGTTGATGGCCTTGAGCGTCGTGTAATCGAGGCCGAGCTTTTCCTGCACACGCTGGGCGGTGTTGAGGACGACGACGTCGGCATGGCGCACCAGTTCATGCGCCACCCGCTGGCCCTCCGGGCGTGTGAGGTCGATGGTCATGCTCTGCTTGTTGCGGTTCATGCTCAGGAACCACAGGGACTCACCGTCCAGGAACGGCGGCCCCCAGCTGCGTGTATCGTCGCCGCCATGGCGCTTTTCCACCTTGACGACCTCGGCCCCCAGGTCGGCGAGCAGGAGCGTGCCATAAGGGCCAGCCACCGAGGTGGTGAAGTCGAGCACGCGAATACCCCGCAGGCAGGAAAGGCCTGCGCCGGGTGTCTGGAACGGGAGTGTCTTCAGTGTGTCCATTTCAGGTCGGATCTACGCAAGTGACCGACATACTGCAAAGCGTGTGCCAACACATGGCGCGAAATTTGCGGCTACGCGAGTGATTGCCTGGGGGCTTAGGCACTGCCTGCGTTAGCGGCCTTGCGGGCGGATCGGAAGGCCGACGAACCGGGGGGAAACTGCTTAGAATGAGACTGTCTTTGCAGTGTCCTTGCCTGCCATCGAGAAGGCAATTGTGTAGTCGCCGAATACACAGCGTTCCGTAAAACAGACGAACCGTGGTGGAGACATGAAACGAGAATCAGAGGGCGTCCTCGTACTCGATGCCGAGGGCAACACAACATTCGCCAGCGGACTCGGCAGGGATTCGCTGGTCGCCAAGTCGCTGGGCCGGCTCTGGCAGAACCGCGACCGCGTGCCGCTCAGGCGGATGTCGGCCATGGCCGACCTGGAGCGCCCACTGACGGTCGCGGCGATCCCGACGCGCGATTCAGTGTGCTTCCTGATCTTTGCCGTGCAGGAAGGCGATGAGCTGAGCGAGTTCCTGGCAAGCGTGGATGCGGCGCCGGACATCCTCAGGCATTTCATTACCGATCCCTACAAGGCGATGGTCGTGGTGGATACGTCGGCGCGCATCACTTACATGAGCCCGGTCCATGAGCGCTTTTTCGGCCTCAAGCATGGCGAGGCGATCGGGCGGGATGTGACATCGGTGATCGAGAACACGAAGCTGCAGGAGGTGGTAGCGACCGGCAAGGGGCAGGTGGCCCAGTTGCAGGAGATGAACGGCGTGACGCGCGTGGTGTCGCGGCTGCCGATCTTCGATCGCAACAAGCGCGTCGTGGCAGCCATCGGGCAGGTGATGTTCAAGGGGCCCGAGGCCATGCGCGAACTCACCGTGGAGCTTGCCAAGGTCAAGCAGGAACTCGATTTCTATCGCCGGGAGTTGTCCGGGATCCGCAACCGGAGCTACGGCCTGGATCAGATCGTGGGCAGCAGCGATGCCGTGCGACGGCTGAAGGAGGACATCCTGCGCGTGGCGCCATTGGATGTGCCGGTATTGCTGGCGGGCGAGAGCGGGACCGGCAAGGAGATGGTGGCGCACGCGATCCATATGCTAAGCCCGCGCAGCGACAAGCCGTTAGTGCTGGTGAACTCGGCGGCGATGCCGCCCAACCTGGTCGAGAGCGAACTGTTTGGCTATGAGCCCGGCGCTTTCACCGGCGCGGACCGAAAAGGCCGCAAGGGCAAGTTCGAGGCCGCCGATACCGGCACGCTGTTTCTCGATGAAATCGGCGACATGCCGATCGACATGCAGGTCAAGCTGCTTCGCGTGCTGCAGGATGGCCAGTTCGAGCGTGTCGGGGGCGATCGCGCCCGGCATTCGGATTTCCGCCTGATATCGGCCAGCAATCGGGACTTCAAGGCGATGATCGCCAACTCGAGCTTCCGGCTGGACCTGTTCTATCGGATCAGCGCGGTGACGCTGCGGCTGCCGGCATTGCGCGACCGTCTGGAGGACATTCCGGAGCTGGCCGATACCTTCCTGGAGGCGTTTGCGATCCGGCACGGCGCGCCGAAGAAGTCGATTGCCGAATCCGCGATCCGCTTCCTCCAGTCGCGCGCCTGGCCGGGAAATATCCGGCAACTGCAACATGCGATCGAGCGCGCGGCAATCTTCTGCGACGGACCGGTCTTGTCGGTCGCAGAGTTCGGCAGTATGGAAGGCGCTGAGCAGACGCTGGCGTGGCGCCAGAGCGGAGCCCCGGCGGGCGCCGCGGAAAAGTCGCGGCAGCCCGATATCCGTGAAGCGAAGGAACGGCTGGAATCGGCGTTGATTTTGGAAGCCATGCGCCGTACCGGTGGTAACAAGAAGCGCGTCGCCGAAGAACTTGGGATCTCGCGTTCGTACCTCTACAAGCGCCTGAGCATGATGGAGGAAGAAAAGAGCGAGGTGCCGGCGCCGCGCTAGGCGGTTGCGCGGGCCGGCGGTGCAAGCGTCGCTAGTGCCCGCCTACGGAATGATCCGGTTTGCGCGCAGTTCGTCGAACTGGCGCAGGAACATTTGCTCCGAATCCACGGCTTCGCTGAAGCCATGCTGGCGAGCCTTGGTGGTGGACGAAATGACGTCGAACTCCGGGGTGAAGACGAAGTTTCCGTACTTCCAGCCCACCAGTTGCTCGTACGGGATCGGCCGCAGGTCGTGCTCCCTGACCAGTCGCTCCCAGAGCGGTCCCTTGTCGGCCATCATGTGGACCAGATCGATCTTCTGGGCCGCAGCGGTTTCCATGTCGAAGTAGCGCGCGATGGCGGGCCACAAGTCCTGCCACCGGAAAATGTCGCCGTTGGTGATGTTGAACGGCTCGTTGGCAGCGGCCGGATCGGTTGCCATCCACTTGCAGGCGCGTGCCAGCAAGCCGCTGTCGGTCACGTTGTACAGCGCGCGCGCGTTGGCCTCGGAGCCCGGATGGCGCAACGGCAGCCCCAGTGCCTTGGAGATAGTGGCGTACACGGCGAGGACCATGACGAGATTCATCGGGTTGCCGATGGCAAAGCCGCAGATGCCGTGGGGGCGCGCGGCAGACCACGTCCACGCCTTGCCTTTCTGGCGCTGGGCGATGAATGCCTGCTGGTCATAGTAGAAGTTGGGCGGCATGTGACCCGGGTCGGTTTCCTTTGCGGGCGTCTTGAACGGTCCGAGATGATTGCCATACCACTTGGTGCCGTGCATCAGGTTGACGTGCTGGAGCCGGTCCGCCACCGGCTCGATGGCATCCATCAGGTTCGCGAGCAATGCCATGTTCGGCGCCACCATTTCGGCCCAGCCGGCCTTCTCGATGTAGGCAGAGAAGAAGATATGGGTGACCTCCCGCAGCCCGCCGAGCTTGGCCTTCGTATCGCCGGCGTCAAGCAGGTCGGCCGGGATGTGGCGGTACTCGCCGGTGATATCTGGCTCGCGACGCGAAACGGCGATCACATCCCATTCCGGGTCGGCGGCAAGCAGCCGCAGCAGGTTCCGTCCTACCACGCCGGTGGCGCCGGCAATCAGTGCGGTCTTCCTTGGTTGTGTCATGGTGTCTTTTGCTGGTTATCGAATGGCCCGGCCGCCGTCGACGCTCAGGGACGCTCCGGTGATGAAGGCGGCTTCCGCGCTGCACAGGAAGGCCGCCGCCGCTGCCTGGTCTTCCGCGGTCGAGATTCGCTTCAGGGGATGCAACGCCAGCCGCTCCTGGGCCCGATCCGCGGTGTTGCCATGAATGTTGCGGAACATCGGGGTATCGACGGTGCCGGGGCAGATCGCGTTGACGCGAATGCCGTCGTTGGCCAGTTCCAGTGCCAGGGCGCGGGTCAGGGAATCCACGCCGCCCTTGCTGGCGGCGTAAGCGCTGTGACGCAGGCTGCCGCGCAGCGCGTCGATGGAGGCCACATTGAGGATGCACGGCGAGTCGCTGCGCTTCAGCAGCGTCAGCATGGTCCGGCAGCCAAGGAAGGCGCCGGTCAGGTTGACGCCGATGACTTCGTTCCAGTCCGCCAGGCTGGTGTCCTCCAATGGCGCCTCGCGCAGGATGCCGGCATTGTTCACCAGCACGTCGAGTTGCCCGACTTCGGTACCGATACGATCTGCCAGCCTTTGCCAGTCCGCTTCGGAGCGGACATCACCGCTTACGGCGCGCTCGCGATCCTGCGGCATGCGGTCAAATCGGTATACGGTCCAGCCGTCCCGTTCGAAGCGTTCGGCAATGGCAAGGCCAATGCCAACGGCCGCCCCGGTAACCAGCGCCGTTCTTGGTTTCGCTTCAGGCATGTTTGTTCCTCTTGTGAATGACCTTCTGGATGGCAACCAGCGCAAGCCGGTAGGAGTCGACACCAAGCCCTGTCACCATGCCTGCGCTCTCGGAAGCGGTAACAGAATGCATGCCGCGGGCGTCGATATTGCTCATATGCACTTCGATGTAGGGCAGCGGCACCGCTTTCAGGCAATCGCGCAAGGCATGACCCGCATAGAGAAAGCCCGCGGGATTCATGACAAGACCGTCTACTTGCTCGCGTGTGGCGCGATAAATGGCGCTGATGGCTTCACCTTCGACGTTGGTGTAGAGGATGTCGAGTTGCATGCCGAGCCCCACGGCGTCCGCGCGCAGGATGTCGTCCAGTTCGGCGGCGGTGGTGGTGCCATAGATTTCCGGCTGGCGAAAACCCAGATACTCCATGTTGGCACCCTGGATCAGCAGAATTCGCATTACAAGTCCTCCTGGTTCAGTGAGCACAGCAGACGATAGGTGCCGACGTAGGCGTCCGGGAACTGCCGGCGCAGCGTGTTCGCCACGCGATTTGCCACTTCGGGCCGCAGGTATTCCAACACCAGGCAGGCGTTGATCTTCACGTCACCGCCGCGCAGTGCTTCTTCTGCGGAGATCTCCTTCGTGTCGGGCTCCGCCGAGATCCACATCTCGGAATGCGTGTGCGCCGCGTCGACCTCCAGCATGCCAACGGCGTCGCGCAGCCGCGGGTAGGCATCGGCTGCATTCAGCGCAACGGTCAGCACCACGCTGCCGCGACTCGCCCCGCGGAGATCGCGCCGCTCGCAGACCGTGCGGGACATGTTGGTGAAGCCGTCCTGCATCATGGAGATGGTGCGCGCGGTGGGGTGGGCGAGCCGTTCGCGATATGCCGCCGACCTCAGCACCTCGGGATGGACCACCTCGTAGGTGGTCAGGAACTGCCGCGAAGCGCAGATGGCTTCGAACCGGCGACCCGTCAGGAAGCCGGCGATGCCAAGCCGCTCCGGCAGGTGTTCCTCCTGATACCAGGATTCGTAGGCTGCTGCGCGCGACGCATTGCAGTCATTCCAGATAGCCAGGATCCCGCTCATGCGCGTGCTCCGGCTTGCGCTTCGGCCGACCTGAGTTGCCGGGGCAGCCCCAATGCCATGCACGCGGCGATCACGAACGTTCCTGCCAGGAACACCAGGCCAACGGTGTCGGTGTGGAAGGTCTGGCGGAACACGCCGAGGATGTATGGGCCGAAGAAGCCGCCGATATTGCCGACGGAATTCACGAGCGCCAGAGCAACGGCCGCCCGTGCGCCGGCAAAGTGCTGTGACGGAAAGCTGTAGAACAGGGGCACGGCTGCCTGCATGCAGGCAGCCATGCATAGCCCGGCGAACGCCAGGATAGCGCTCTGCGCGAATGCGGACATGGTCAATCCGATCGCCGCCAGCATCAGGATGGCGCTGAGCACGCCGGCGCGATTCTTTTCGCGCGGCGGAATGCGCGACAGCGTGAAGAGCGCCATGGCGCAGAACACCCAGGGCACCGCCGAGAGCAGTCCGGCCTGGACCGCGCTGACCGAGAAGCGCAGCTTGATGATCTGCGGCAGCCAGTAGGTGACGGCGTAGAAGCCGATGAGCATGGACGTGTACTGGAAGCAGTAGTACCACGCCGCGCGGGTCTTCATGACCGAGGCGATGGCGCTCAGGCCGTGACTGTCATCGGCCCCGCTGTTCCGGTCGCTGCGGATCGCCGCGATGAGCGTCTGCTTCTCGCGGGCCGTCAGCCATCGCGCCTTCTCAGGGGTGCTGGCCATGGCGAAACAGGTGATGATGCCCACCACCACGGCCAGGGCGCCCTCGATGATCAGGACCCACTGCCAGCCGGAAACGCCAAGGATCCCGTCCATGGTCAATAGGGCGGCGGTCATGGCGCTGCCCAGCGCCAGTGAAATGGGAATGCCGATCTGGAATACCGCAAATGCCCTGGTCAGATAGCGGATCGGCACGAACAGACTGAGATAGAAGAGAATGCCGGGGTAAAAGCCGGCTTCGCCGACCCCAAGCAACAGGCGGAAGATATAGAGCGACGTGGCACCGGTGACCAGGGATGTGCCCATGCAGATCAGGCCCCACGTGACCATGATCCGGGCGATCCAAAGCTTGGCGCCGTAACGTTGCAGAGCAATGTTCGATGGGATCTCGAACAGCACATAACCGATAAAGAAGAGTCCCGAGGCCAGACCGAACATTGCCGGCGTCAGGCCGAGCGCGGCTTGCATGTCGGGGCCGGCAACGGAGAGGTTGGTGCGGTCGACATAGGACACGAAGATCCCGATCAATGCCAGAGGCATGATCTTTCGGATGACTTTCGATACGATGCGCTGCTGTTCTGCGATGCTCTCATCAACCGCATCGGGACTAAGTGCCCCGGGAATGGACTGAAGCGATGTCGTCATGTCTCCTCCATTGTTGGAGTGGATGTTGGATAGTTAGGACGGAAGAAGCTCACCGGAAATCCCTCCGCCGGGGAAGCCTCGCAACATCGATGCCATGTCCGCGACGACGCAACTGAAGGGCAAACAGGCGTGCCTTCTGGGGTCGGAGCGTTGTCAGGATGACAATTGTGTCCACGTACATGTTTGCCGCGAGGACATCGGTCCTGGCGCGCGGCGCGCGCCACTCAAAAAAGGCTGGAAAGAACGGCCGGCATCAGGCCGGCCGGTCGCGGCGGCGTCGGGCTGTCAGTGCCAGGTCCTAAACGTGTCCCAGCACCGGATGCGGTTCATATCCTTCCTCGAGGTGCCGAACTTCTTCGGGTGTGAGCCTCACTTCCAGCGCGGCCACCGCCTGGTCCAGTTGGGCCGCCTTGCTGATGCCGATGACGGGAGCCGTCACGCCCTTGTGCAGTAGCCAGGCATAGGCCAGTTCCGCGTTGCTGATGCCCTTCTGGCCGGCCATCCGGGTGAGGTTGTCGACGACATTGAAATCCGATTCCCGAAAATAGAATTTCTTGGCCAGATGATCGGTCTTTGCGCGCTCGGTGTCTCCGAACCCCTCACGCTTGCGGTTGCCCGCGAGGAAGCCGCGGGCGAGCGGGCTCCACGGCAGCAGGGCTACACCGGAGTCCTTGCACAAGGGATTCATTTCGCGCTCTTCTTCCCGGTACAAGAGGTTGTAGTGGTTCTGCATGCTGACGAACCGGGTCCAGCCATTTTCCTTCGCCACCTGCTGGGCCTTCGCAAATTGCCACGCCCACATGCTGCTGGCGCCGAGATAGCGGACCTTGCCGGCCTTGACCACATCATGCAAGGCCTCCATCGTTTCCTCGATCGGCGTCTGCGTGTCGTAACGGTGGATCTGGTACAGGTCTATGTAGTCGGTACCCAGGCGCTGCAACGAAGCGTCGACCGCATGGAAAATGCGTTTACGGCTCAAGCCATCCCTGTTCGGCCGGCGCACGAACGAGGCCATCTTGACGCCCTCGTAGGCAATATCGACCGGCTCGTAGACCTTGGTAGCGACCACGGCTTCTTCGCGTCGGCTCCCCGGAAACATCTCTTTGAGGAACTTGCCGGTCAGGACCTCCGACATGCCGCCCGAATAGGTGTCGCCGGTGTCGAAGAAATTGATGCCAAGGTCGACCGCGCGTTTGACCAGCGGCCGGGATGCGTCTTCATCCATGACCCAGGGACGCCACTCAGGGCTCCCGAATGTCAGCATGCCGAGGCAGATTCGCGAAACCTTCAGGCCGGTCGTGCCGAGGCGGACGTATTCCATGCGTATGTCTCCAGGTTGTATGCATGACGCTCCGAGGATCGGAGCGGAAGGCATTGCTTCCGCACCGTCTGTCGGGTCGAGCGATTGGCTGAGCACTATGCATGCCAGCCTGGGATCGTCCTCTCTACGTTCAGGCGGCGTGTGCAGAGGCGCTTTTGTGGCGTTGGCATGTACGCGCAGAGGACAATGACTGTCCGCGGTTGTGCACGCGGAAGACAGTTGGGCGCCTTAGCCTGCGAGACCAGTCATTCACGGCGACTAAGTGCAACGAATCGATGTGCTAGCATGGCGTGCCACACGAACACTCAAGCAGGCCCATCCTGCCCGCCGTGAGAACATGAAGCTCGACAACATCGATCGCCGGATTCTGAACGCCTTGCAGGAGGATGGACGTTTGCAGAACGTGGATCTGGCCAAGCGGGTGGGGCTGTCTCCTTCGCCCTGTTTGCGGCGCGTCAGATTGCTGGAGGAGGCGGGAGTTATCGAGCGCTACGTTGCGGTTGTGAACCCGGCGAAGGTGGGCGTGGGCCTGACGGTCTTCGTGCGAGTTTGGCTCAAGGGGCAGGACGAGGAGACGGTCAACAGCTTCGTGGCAGCCATCAAGGACATGCCCGAGGTGACGGAGTGTCACCTGATGGCGGGCGACTGCGACTTTCTCTTGCGCGTCGTGAGCCAGGATCTGGACGCGTACCGGCAGTTTCAGATGACCCATCTTGCCCGGTTGAAGGCCGTCCAGAACGTCAAGAGCGAAATCCCGATGCAGCGGATCAAGCAGACGTCCACGATCCTCCTTTGAAGCTGCATTGCGTGGCGCGATGCAGATCTCGCCGTATCAAAGCCGTCGAGGCTGCATGTGACCGCCGAGGTGGCCACATGCTCGAGTCAGCCCGCGGCAGGGAAGTTCCAGCGTTGCGCTAAATCGTGGCGCCTTGGATTTTGCGCAAGGTAGCCGGGGCACCGCACAAGAATATGTCGACCTTTTGTCGGATGACCGCTTCCATGTCGTCCGGCACACTGAGTCCATACACCCACTTGCGCACGCCCAGATAGAAGATTGCCGCGTGCAGGCTCCAGACCATCTCGATCGCGGCATCGTTTTCCGCGGCATTGCGCGGCGCGGCAATGCCGAACGCTTCGCGTATCTCAGCCAGGACCGGCAGGAAGACCTTGCTGCGCAGCATGTCCATGTACCTGTCGTTGATGCCCTCGTGGGTCAGGCCGGAAAAGATGAACAGCCGGATCCATTCTTCGCGCAGGATCACTGACGAGTAGTCGATATAGAAGGCATAGAGCCGCTCGATCAGTGGGAGCGAACAGTCGGCGATCTGCTGTTCCCATTCGGGACGCCACTGGAAGACCTCGTTGTACACGCGCTCGATGAGGGCCTCCTTGTTCTCGAAGTACCGATAGAGCAGCGGCTGGGTGATCCCGATCTGCCTGGCGAGATCGCGCGTACTGCCTCCGAAGCCGCTCCGGGTAAAGTGTTCGATCGCCTTTTCGACAATCTGCTGTTGCCGTTCCGCGGGCAGGAGCCGACGGGCAACTTTGTCGGAGGCGCTATCCCAATCCGCTACTTTGCTTGTTTCCATGATGTATGGCCCGACTTTGCCGCGGATCGCGCCCGTGGGAACCCGACCATGCCGCGGATGCTCCGGTTAAGGGCCCCTCTCCCAGGTGGGAGAGGGTAGAAGTCATGCCCTTACGCCTCGGCCGTCCCCTTGGTCCCCATCCCCAATTCACAAGCCACGCGCTGATTCTGATACGCCGCACGCTCCCACGCGCCTCTTGCCGAACGGTCCGTCACCGAGAAGGCGTAGATGCCGGCGAACGCGACCAGCATGGAGAACAGTGCCGGATACTCGTACGGGTAGATTGCCGAGGCATGGCCCAGTACCTGCACCCAGACCGTTGGGCTCAGGATCGTGAGAACCACAGCCGTGACGAGTCCCAGCGTCCCGCCGATTACGGCGCCACGCGTAGTCAGTCCCCGCCAGTAGATCGACAGCAGCAGCACCGGGAAGTTGGAGCTGGCGGCAATCGAGAACGTCAGGCTGACGATGAAGGCGATGGTCTGCTTCTCGAACAGGATGCCGAGCAGGATCGACAGCACACCCAGCACCAGCGTAGTGGTACGCGAGACCCGCATCTCATCCTTCTCAGATGCCTTGCCTTGGCGAATGACCGTTGCATAGAGGTCATGCGAGATGGCGGAAGAGCCAGCCAGGGCGAGCCCGGCAACGACGGCAAGGATAGTCGAGAACGCCACGGCGCAGATGAAGCCGAGGAACACGTTGCCGCCGACCGCATGGGCCAGGTGCACGGCCACCATGTTGACGCCACCGATCACGGCACCTGTGCCATTGTGGTACAGCGGATCGCCGGCGACCAGTGCGATCGTGCCGAAGCCGATCACGATGATCATGGCGTAGCCAGTGCCGACGATGCCGGTGGCATAGAGCACGCTCTTGCGCGCGGCCTTGACATTGCTGACGGTGAAGAAGCGCATCAGGATGTGCGGCAGGCCTGCGGTGCCGAAGATCAGCGCCAGGCCGAGCGACACGGCCGACACCGGGTCGGACACCAGACCGCCTGGACGCATGATGGCGTCATGCTTGCCATGCGTGGTGACGGCATGCTCGAACAGGCTGTTCAGGTTGAAGCCAAAGCGGCTCATCACCATGAAGGCCATGAAGGCGCAACCGGCAAGCAGCAGGACGGCCTTGATGATCTGGATCCAGGTGGTGGCCAGCATGCCGCCAAAGAACACGTACACGACCATCAGCACGCCGACCAGCACCACGGCCGAGGTGTAGCTGAAACCAAACAGCAACTCCACCAGCTTGCCCGCGCCCACCATCTGCGACACCAGATAGAGCAGGACGATCACGATCGAGCTCGACGCCGAGAACGCCCGGATGGGTCGCTGCTTGAGCCGGTACGAGAGCACATCGGCGAGCGTATAGCGGCCCAGGTTGCGCAACGGCTCCGCGATCAGGAACAGGATGATCGGCCAGCTTGCCAGGAAGCCGATCGAATAGATCAGGCCGTCATAGCCGCTGGTGAAGACGAGCGCCGAAATGCCGAGGAGCGATGCGGCGGACATATAGTCGCCGGCAATGGCCCAGCCGTTCTGCATGGCGGTGATCTTGCCGCCCGCGGCGTAGTGGTCGGCGACGCTGTTATTGCGCTTTGCCGCCCACCGCGTCACGACAAGCGTCGCGGCTACGAACACCAGGAACATGGCAATGGCGATCAGGTTCAGGCCCTGGCCAACCGGCGGGGTGGCTGCCAGCACGGGAGTGGCAGCCGTGAGGGCAGCGGCTGCAGTCAGTACGCGTTTCATGACGGCTCTCCCTGGCGGATCTCGTCGATCATCTTGTCGTAGACGGTGTTGCTGCGGTACACGTAGACTGCCACCATCGCGAACGTGAAGGCAAACATGCCAAAGCCGATGGGAATGCCCACCGTCATCGGCTGTCCCGGCGTCAGCGGCACGGCAAGCAAGTCCGGGCGGAAGGCCAGCGTGAGAATGAAACCGAAGTAGACCAGCAGCATGACAGCGGTGAGCGTCCAGGAGAAGGCGCGACGCGCGCGGTGCAAGCGCTCGAAGCGCGGTTGCCTCAGCATCGGGTGCGGGTCCACCGAGCCGTCGATGCGGGCTAGTCCTGGCGCCGAAGGAAAGGGGGCGGTGTGGGTCATGACATTGTCTCCATATGCCTGTTGTCTGGATCTGCGTCAGAACTGACGGGATACTGCTGTCTCGCGCATGACCGCCTCCGGTGTGCGATAACGTTCGGCCATTTCGCGGTCCTGATCGCTCTTGAGCTGGGCCTGCATGTAGGCGCCGAGGTGGCGCGCGTGCTCGACAATCGCATGTCCGAACTGGACGCGCTCGGTACTGTACGCGTCGAGGGCCGTCTCGACGGTCGAATGTTCGCTGAGGGCGCGCACGATTGCCATCGCATCTCCCGCAGCCTTGGTGACGCCCATGCCGCAGTGAGGGCGGGCGACAAAAGCGGCGTCACCGAGCAAGGCAATCCTGCCGAAAGCCATGCGCGGCACCGTCAGATCGAAGATCGGCTGGAACAGTGGTTGGGCTGTCTTGGTGACGACCTCGGCAAACTGCGGGGCGAGCAAGGATGTCGCCGCATCTTCCATGTCGGCGATCACGTCGGGGCGAATCAGGCCCGGCGGGATGCCGTTGGGCCAGCGCTTGCCGCTGGCGTCAGTCAGCAGATCGGGCAATTCGTCGTCCTCGCGCGTCGCGCGATACCAGACGAAGTTGTAGCGACGCTGCCCAGGTTCGGTGCTGTTGGCTTCACCCGCCACCGGATACCCGAGGATTTGCTCGCGCGGAGGCAGGCAGAAGGCGAACTTGTCAAAGATCGCCGCGTGAGTGTCGGGCGAAAGCTGTGACTCGTCGACCAGGCCGCGCCACGCAATGTATCCGGCGTATTCCAGGCCGGCCGAAGGCAAGAGCTGTTCGCGCACGCTGGAACGGAAGCCGTCGGCGGCGATAACCAGATCGGCCCGGTGGGTCGAACCGTCCTGCAGCGTCACCGTAGCGTGGTCCCGGTACGTATCGACGGACGTCACGAACGCGCCCGTCCGATAGGTGCCCGTGAAAGCCTTGCCGAGCACGTCATACATCTTGCCCCAGGCGGTCAGCGTCTGAGGCATGTCCCGATCGGCAAGCGACACACCCTCCCGGGAGAGCGTGATTCGGGTATTGACGTGCACGCCAATGCTTTCATCGACCACCACGCCCGCCGATGCCAGCGCGTCGAACAATTCCGGGTGCGTGACGATGCCGGCGCCGCGCCCAGTCAGCGCTTCGGGCGTGCGCTCGAAGATCTCTACATTCCAGCCATTGCGGCTGAGCATGTTGGCCGCAAACAGCCCGCCCAGCGATCCACCTACGACAATCGCCTTCGGCTTGTTGTGCAATACGGTATTCATGCCAGTGCTCCAGTCTTTGCTTGTGCACTGTCGGGCAGTGCCAGTCCTGCCACTTCGGCAGCGGGGTAGTTGAGTTCGATCGTGACGCCGGAAGGATCCTCGAGGAAAACCTGATGCAGGCCGAGGCTTGGTACCGTGCGATCACGCCAGGAGATGCCTTCAGCACGCAGGGTCGCCCACATCTGCTCGACGCCCGTGGCCAGGAAGGCGATGTGGTCCAGCGTGCCGGTGCCAGACGCGGGCAGGGATTTGTCGCCCAGATAGGCGGACAGGCCGGAAGGGTTGTCCGGATCCACGCCAATGATGTGAACCGTCCCGTAGTCGCTCTCGTCGTCACCCATATAGAGCCATGCGCCGGGAAAGTCGAAGGGTGGTCGATAGCCGCGCCGGAACCCCAGGACGCGTTCGTAGAACGCGCAGGACCGCTCCAGGTCCGTGGTGCGTATCGAATAGTGTGCTAGTTTGGCCAGTGCCATCGAAGCCTCCTGTAAATTATCAACCGATCAGTGATCGATGGATAAATAGTAGGGCGGAAGCTGTTGGAGGCCAAGAACCTCTAGGGTGGGACATACCCTAACTTCCTGATTATTTTCGGCCGATAAATGACCTGGGGTGCACCTTTAGACGCCGAAGCGTGGAAGCCGGCGAGTTCGTCAGTCTGATTGCTGCTGCGCAAACTGAAAAGCGATCCGTTGGCAGGGTAGACGGGAGGTCACAATCACAGCGGCAGCCTTGCCCAAGGCGTCCTCAGACCAGGTGTACTTCTCCGGGTTTTCCCTTCGTATTTATCATTTGACAAGCAATTTGACGTATATCAAAGTTATCGATAGCTAAACAAAGAACCGGGCTGCATCGAATAGCTGCGGCCTAACAGGAGACCTTCATGGGACATGCAGTCATGGGTGCGCAGCGCACCGCTCGTCGCTTCTGTATTGGGGTGTTCGCTGGCTTGCTCGCCGTGGGTGCGCAAGCACAGACGATCAAGATTGGGCTTCCTGTACCGCTTACCGGTCCCTACGGCGCGGAGGCAAAGGACCAGGTGCGAAATGCCGAGCTGGCCGTCAAGGAATTCAATGATGCCGGCGGTCTGAACGGCCGCAAGGCCGAGTTGCTGGTGCGTGACGACAAGCTCAATCCCGGTGAGGCAGCCACGCGGACCCTGGAATTGCTCGAGAAGGACGGTGCGCAGTTCATCGTAGGTGGTCTTTCTGCCGCGACGCAGCTATCCATCAACAACGTTACCAAGCAGCGCAAGGTCATCTATATCTCGATCAGTCAGTCCGACGTCATTAATGAGGCGACCGATGCGAGCCCTTACACGTTTCATGAGGCAATGAATCCCCACATGACGACGCAGGCCGTGGGCCGCTATGTCTTCAAGAAGGGGATGCGTATTGCCTTCCTGACCGCTGACTACGCCTATGGCCACGAGATGACGCGCGGCTTCACGCGAGTGGCCAAAGACCTTGGCGCCGAGGTGGTTGGCGAAGTGCGGCATCCGCTTGGGCAACAGGACTACTCCACCTTTCTGCCACGGCTGATGGCACTCAAGCCGGATGTGCTGATATTCAACAACTTCGGCCGCGATAACCAGATCTCCATCAAGCAGGCCTCGGACTACGGCATGAAGAAGTCCATAAAGTTCGTCACCCCCGTGATGACTTACACCTCTCGCGTCGCAGGCGGGGCTAACACATATGAAGGTGTCATTGGCGGGACGCAGTACTTCTGGGAGATGGAAGCGACAACGTCATCCGCGAAAGCCTTCAATGCGGCTTTCCGGGCCAAGAACGAGGGACGCTACCCGTCTGACTATGGCGCGATGGCATACTCGGCCGTCAAGTCATTGCTCCTGGCGGTCAAGTCCGCCGGTAGCAGCGAGACGGAAAAGGTCGCGACGGCGCTGCGCAACCTGAAATATGACACCTACAAGGGGCAGCAGTACTACAGACCCTGTGACCAGCAATCCGTTCAGTCGGTACTTGTGATCCAGTCGAACTCCAAGGAAGCGGCCAATCCCGACGACGTGTTCAAGGTTTTGCACGTCGAACCAGCCAGCGAGAAGCTGTTGCGTCCGTGCACCGAACTCGGCTTCAAGGGCTGAGCTATCGGCAGGTCGGTATGGGGCGATCCGTTACAACGCTGGTCGTCCCTACGGAGCATGATGTCACTGATCGTGGCTAGCGCCTTGCACCTGCAGCGTCGCCAGAGGAAGTTTTAGGGCTGTCGTAGCGGGCGCACGGCGAGAGGCGGGAAAGCGATGGAAATCTCATTAGATCTACTGGCACTGCAGCTCTTTACAGGGCTGGCGCTAGGTGCAATTTACGTGCTGCTGGCGGTCGGCCTGTCCCTTATCTTCGGGATGCTGACAGTTGTCAATTTTGCGCACGGCGCCTTCTACATGATAGGCGCCTATGTTGGGCTGCTGGCTGTCGAAAAGACAGGAAGCTTCTGGGCTGCGCTCGTAGTTGCTCCGTTGACCGTTGCGGCCATTGGCATGCTATGCGAGCGATGGCTGATTCGCCCCTTGTATGGTCGCGGTATCGACTACCCGCTTCTGCTCACCTTCGGCTTGTCATACATCATGGTCGAGGCCATACGTATCTGGTTCGGAAAGGCCGGGCTGCCGTTCGACACCCCGGAAGTCCTGCAAGGGGCTACTAATCTTGGCTTTGCCGATTTTCCTACCTACCGATTGTTTGTGATCGGCGTCGTTTCGCTTCTGCTGCTCGCCTTGTGGTTGCTGATCGAGCGGACGCCATTCGGCCTGATTGTCCGGGCAGGAGCCCGTGACCCGGTCATTGTTCGCGTACTTGGCATCGACGTCTCACGTGTCTGGCTGATCGTGTTCGGGATGGGTACTGGCATTGCGGCGCTGGCTGGCGTCCTGTCGGCGCCGTTGCAAGGCGTATCGCCGGAAATGGGGACGTCCGTTCTCACTGTAGCTTTCGTTGTTACCGTTGTGGGCGGGATGGGGTCCTTGATGGGTGCCGTCGTGGCGGGCTTGCTTGTCGGCGTTGTGGAGAGCATGGCCGTACTCTTCTTCCCTGAGGCAGCGAAGGTGTCCATGTTCGTGATCATGGCCGCAGTGCTTCTCATCCGGCCGCAAGGACTCTTCGGCCGAACAGGATTGATGACATGAAGAACTTCCATGTTCATGGCGCCATTCGCCTAAGGAATGAAGCTACCGGACTTGCAAGCCAGATGTGCAGGGTTGTCGCGATGCACCGCGTCCTGGCGACTGTCGTCTTCTTCGCGGCATTTCCATGGCTGGTGCCCTACCACTCATTGGCCATCAACGTTCTGATCTATGGACTGTTTGCAGTCGGCTTCAACCTGCTGTTCGGATACACCGGTCTCCTTTCGTTTGGCCATGCCGCATTCCTCGGGGTCGGTGCATATTCGGCGGGCATTCTTATCGCACAGTACCAATTGGCATGGTGGGCGGCGATTCCCGCGGCCATGGTCGCTGGCTGCATGGTAGCCCTCGTGATGGGACTCCTGGCCATTCGGACCAGGGGCATCTACTTTGCGATGGTGACGCTGGCGCTGTCCCAATGTGTTTACTTCCTGGTTTATCAGATGCCAAGCTCCGGGGGGGAGAACGGATTGCGAGGCGTGAACATTGCCGAGCTGGATCTCTTTGGATTCCGTCTGGACCTGCTCGATCCGTTGCAGAAGTACTACTTCATCTTCGCGCTCGTCTCGGTCTCTCTTTGGGTGCTCTCTCGCATCCTCGCATCTCCTCTGGGTGGCGTTATCGAAGCCGTCCGCGAGAACGAAGCTCGCGCCCGTGCCTGTGGTTTCGATATTGAACGCACGAAGCTGTTGGCATTCGTCCTTTCCGCCGCCTTCTGCGCCCTTGCCGGAGCGCTCAACGCTATCCATCTCGGAAGTGTTCCCATTGAAACACTCCATTACTCGACGTCCGGGATGGTTGTAATGTTGTGCCTGCTCGGAGGCATGGGCACTTATTTCGGTCCGTTCGTCGGCGCGGCGCTGTTCCTGCTTATTCAGGATTTTGCTTCAGGCTGGACTGAGCACTGGCAGCTGATTGTCGGGGCGGTCTTCGTGGTCTTCGTGCTCTTCTTCCCAAAGGGCGTCTGGGGCACGTTTCTGGAGAAGGTGCACCATGAGCGCTGACGCCATTATTGAAACCAGAGGGGTCAGCAAGCGCTTCGGTGACTTCAAGGCGCTCACTGATGTGAGCGTGAGCATTCGCCCCGGAATGCTGACGTCTATCATCGGCCCTAACGGCGCTGGAAAGAGTACCTACTTCAACCTGCTGTCCGGTGCGTTCGCGCCTAGTGAAGGTCGGATTCTGTTCATGGGCAGGGATATCACCGGCATGCGGCAACACGAGTTCGCGCATATCGGGATCGCCAAGTCGTTTCAGATCACCAGCCTTTTTCCGAACTTCACCGTGCTCGAAAACGTACGGATTGCTTTGCAAGCGCACGTTTCGCGCTACGGTATGTGGCGCCGACGCTCAGCCTTGTCGGGGCTGACGGAGCAAGCCAGCGTCCTGCTGGAGACAGTGGGACTTTCTGGCCGCGCAAAGAGCTTCGCCAGGGAACTCGCGCATGGGCAGCAACGGTGCCTCGAGATCGCCGTCGCTCTTGCTGCTCAACCGAAGTTGCTACTGATGGATGAGCCGACCGCGGGAATGAGCCCGGAGGAAACAAAGGTGATGATGGGACTTATCCGCCGACTCGTGGAACAGCGGACGGTCGTGCTTGTCGAGCACAAGATGAAGCTTGTCATGGGGATCAGCGAGCGTGTCGTAGTCCTGCATCACGGTGAACTGATCGCGGAAGGTACGCCGGATGATATCCGGGCCAATGATTTGGTGAAGCGCGTGTACCTTGGACAAGGCAACCATTGAGGGCACATCATGCTGGAAGTTGCGAATCTCAACGCCTGGTACGGGTCGAGTCACGTATTGCAAGGTGTCGACCTCAAGGTTGGTGAGGGCGAGCTGGTCTGTCTTATCGGCCGCAATGGGGCAGGTAAGACCACTACCGTGAAGTCCATCGCTGGTCTCATGTCCAAGGTCACCGGGTCGGTAAAGTTTGAAGGCGTTGAACTCCTGGGGCAGCCTGCGCATAAGAGATACTTGCGGCAACTCGCCTACGTCCCGGAGGAGCGTCGCATCGTACCTGGTCTCACTGTTCGGGAAAACATTCGACTCGGACTGCTCGCGTCGCCGCACCGTACACGAGAGTCGGATGTCATTGATGAAATTGCCGAGACTTTTCCTCGACTGAAGGAGCGGCTCGACCAGCAGGCAGTGACAATGTCTGGCGGTGAGCAGCAAATGCTTGCCATTGCGCGGGCAGTGGCATCGAAGCCGAAGATGGTGCTGCTCGACGAGCCGTCCGAAGGGATCATGCCAGTTCTCGTGGATGAAATGTTCGAGTATTTCGCGGCATTGAAGCGCGCCGGAGTCACGATTCTCCTCATCGAACAGAACGTGGGCCTGGCCTTGAGAATTGCCGACCGCGCCTATATTCTGGATCAGGGCGAGGTAGTCTACAGCGGTACGGCGCAAGCAATGCTGGGCGACGAGGAAATCCAGGAGCGGTATTGCTCGGTCTGATCAGACGAGTGACGGAGGGCCAGAAGCCATGAAGACTGATGACACCGAACGGCGTGCGAGAGTTGTCCTTACCGGCGCGACGGACAGCAAGAAGGCCTTCGAGTTGAGGGACTTCCTGAACCGTAGTGTTGTCGCGTTCGACTGGAGGCCTTTGCAGTCGGATGAGGACGCCAGGACGATACCCGGCATCCGTGGATTGGACGATACACGTTTGCCCGTTTGTGAGTTTCCGGACGGAACGCGCTTGTTTGATCCGAGCGTCAAGGAGGTCGCCGCGCGACTGGGATGGGTGCAGGTACCGCGGCTGCGAGAATACGACGTTTCCATCTACGGTGCGGGCCCAGCCGGATTGAGTGCGGCCGTTTACGCTGCAAGCGAGGGGCTCAAGACCGTTCTTATCGAACGTCACGCGGTAGGTGGACAGGCGGGCTGCTCATCGCTGATCGAGAACTACATGGGTTTTCCGCAAGGCATCAGTGGTGCCGAGCTGGCGGAACGCGCCCGCCAGCAAGCCGTTCGATTTGGTGCCGAGATTCTCCAGATGCGCGAGGGTGTCAATGCTACGTTCGAGAATGGTCAAATCATCGTCGACATGGCCGATGGCTCGAAGCTCAGGGCAAAGACCAACATCTGCGCGACGGGCATCGAATGGCGAAGGTTGAACCTGCCGAACGAGAGCCGCTTTTTGCACGCGGGGTTGTTCTACGGGGCGGGCGCAAGCGAAGCACCCATATGCAAAGGTGAAACGGTTTATGTGGTAGGCGGAGGTAACTCCGCCGGTCAGGCGGCCATGCACCTGTCCGAGTACGCCGACGAGGTTGTGATGCTTGTGCGAGGCCCGTCGCTGGCCGCAACGCTCTCGGACTATCTCGTGAAGAAGATCGAGCGATCGAGTGTCGTGCGTGTCGTCAGCAACTGCGAAGTGGTTGCTGTCGACGGGGACCATCGCTTGCGAGAGGTAACGGTTCGCGATCGCGTGAACGGCGGGACGGAAACACTTGCCGCCACGCGCATCTTCGTGTGTATCGGCGGGGCACCACATACCGAATGGGCTCGCAATACCGACATCGTGCGGGACGCCGCCGGGTATCTGGTCACGGGGCCTGATTTGTTGCGGGATGGACGTGCCCCCGAGTCGTGGCCGCTGCAAAGAGCGCCGTTTTATCTCGAGACGAGCGTGCCAGGCTCGTTTGCAGCAGGCGACGTTCGGCACAACTCGATCAAGCGGGTTGCGTCGGCTGTGGGCGAGGGCGCCATGGCGGTGTCGTTCGTTCATCAGCACCTGGCCCATCAGGGGTGAGGCGCCGTTACTTGCGTCGTGCGTCAATTAGCCGAGCAAATATCGCAGTGTCCCCGCAGAAGCGATGCCGATCACGACGGTAGGAAGGATCGAGAGCCGCGTGGCGGCCGCTAAAGTCAGTGCGAGGGCTGCGAGGTCGGCGGGGCGATCCGATACAAAATATGGCGCAATGACTGAAATCAGTACGCATCCCGGTGCGACTTCCAGCGTGGCGGCAGCGCGCGGACTCAGTTTCCTGTTGTGCAGCAGGAGGTACCCTCCGATACGCGTCAGATAAGTGACCGAGGCCATAGCGAAGATCGTGGCAAGTGTAAGGAATGTCACTGCTTCGCCTCCTTGCGATCAGCCATCCAGTATGCGGCGGTGACGCCGGACAAGGCACCGGCCAACACATACCAGGCGCCAGGCACCAGAAGATGTGTAATCGCCGCGACGGCCAGGCTGACAAGCCATGGCCTGGCTGTGCGAAGGTCTTTCCACATGCCACGCATCAGCACCAGAAACACGGCAGGGAAAGCCATGTGGAAGCCGTAGGCCTCAACATCACCAAGTATCGGTCCAACTGCCGCGCCGATGGCAGTGCACCCGACCCATGTCAGATAGAACGGGGCTGCGACGCCCCAGTAATACGGCAGGCTCAACACGGGCAACACGGGCGTTCGCTGGCGTTGGGCGCGTTGTTTTGCATCTGCCAGCCCGAACGCCCAGCTTTCGTCGCACATCACGAACAGCGCAGCTAGTGCCTTGCGCCGAGGCAGGTGGTGAAGCAATGGTGCGAGCACTGCGCCCATCAGGAGATGGCGGCTATTGACCAGCAAGGTGATCGCAACAATCAGAAGAACGCTGGGCGGGGACGCCCACAAGGCGATTGCGGCAAATTCCGAGCCGCCGGCAAAGTTCAGGCCGGTCATCAGGGAGACTTCCGCAGGGTTCAGGCCGTGGCGAGCCGCCTGTGCGCCGAGTACGAGGCCAAAGGGAACAAAGCCAACCAGCATGGGCACGCTGTCCCTAGCTCCCCGCTTCAACTCCGCAAGTTGCTGAACCTGTGCCGGGCGTCTTCCAACGTTCTGGCCCTCTACTGCTTCCATCTCACTACAGTCCTTCGTTGGCCGGATTTGTCAGGCCACAATTCAAAGAAAGCATTGTATGCGCTTTTGGTAGCAATTTGCTTGTTTTGTTGTGGTAAATTGATTGGTTGCTTGGTGTCTGATGCCAGAAATGTCAGAAACGTTGGCAGTCAATGCCAGGTAGGTTTCTTGGTGCCGCGTGATACATTCGCCGGGGACTTGATAGGTTTCGCGGGGCCTCGTCAGAAGTGGAACGTGAGATCTTCTTCGCAATCGGAGGGCCAATGGTTCGCCCCTGCCTTTGCCTTACAATTTATCGCCTGATTGGTAGAATGGAGGCGTAACACGCCATTGTCTGGTGCCAGGGGGATGCATGGAGCGAGGGGAAACAGGGGCGAGGGGGGAAGCGCCCGAGAAGACCGGTAGACGGCTTCCACCAGAGGAGCGGGAAGAGCAGATTGTCCGCATGGCCATCGAGCACTTCACGCGCAATGGCTTCTCCGGCAGCACGCGTGAACTGGCCAAGCAGATCGGTGTGACCCAGCCGCTGCTGTACCGCTACTTCGAAAACAAGGAAGCGCTGATCGACCGCGTCTACAACGAGGTATTCCAGTGGCGCCGGGAGTGGGAGCGGCAGATTGCCGATCGGTCCGTGCCGCTCGTCGAGCGCCTGCCTGCCTTTTATGTCGACTACGCGTCGGTGATCTTGCGCGAGGAGTGGATCCGGATCTTTATTTTCGCCGGCCTGACGCGGGAAGGGATCAACAACAAGTATCTCAGCAAATTGCGCAACCGAGTCTTCCTCCCGGTGCTGGCCGAGGTGCGGGCCGAGTTCGGCATCGGCGAGCCGCGCAATGCGGCGGAGCTGGAGGCGGAAATCGAGATGATCTGGAGTCTGCATGCGTCGATCTTCTATCTCGGGTTGCGCAGGTGGGTGTATGGTCTGAAGGTACCGGTGGATATTGATGCGGCCGTGCGGCAGCAGGTTGATATGTTCCTTAACGGCGCGCCGGCAGCCATGCGCAAGCTGCGGCAGGCGCGCACCTGAGCAGGCGCAAGCTCGGAGACGCATGGCATGGATAAGCTGCTGGCACTGAAGATGTTTGTCGAGGCCGTGGATGCCAAGGGATTTTCGGCAGCGGCCAGGCGGCTGAACCTGGCCACCTCGTCGGTCACGCGCACCATCGATGGACTTGAGGAGGAGCTCGGCGCCGTGCTCCTGAACCGTTCGACGCGGCAGGTAACAGTCTCCGAAGCCGGTGCAGCCTACTACCAGCGGGCGCGCAAGATCCTTGAAGCCGTGGCTGAGGCGGATTCACTGATTGCTGACCGGGGCGATACGCCGGTCGGTCAGTTGCGCGTATCTTTGCCCGTCGCATTTGGACGTCGCTGCATTGCCCCGTTCCTCGGCGGCCTGATGGCCAAGTATCCCCAGCTGGAACTTGAGGTGACAATGACCGACGAGATCGTCGATCTGATCGGCGAGCGCATCGACGTGTCGATCCGGCTCGGCAGCGCGGCATCGTACGACGATGTCGTGGCGCGCCAGGTTGGCGTATTCCGGCGAAGGGTCGTTGCCAGCCCGGCATACCTGCTTGAGCGTGAAATCCCGGCATCGCCGATCGAACTGGCAAACCATTCGTGTCTGCGCTTCAACTACGGGGCCCATCCTCAAGTCTGGACATTCCATCGCGAGGGCGAGGAGGTTCAGGTGCCTGTCTCAGGGCGATTCCGCAGCAACAATGCCGAGGTGCTGCGCGAGCTGGCGCTCGCCGACGGCGGCGTCGGCCTTTTGCCGGATTGGATGGTCGATGAGGACGTGCAGGCTGGCAAGCTGACGTCATTGTTCGATGACTGGACGGTCAATCCCAATCGTGCCAGCTCGGCAATTACAGCGCTGTATCTGCCTAACCAGCGCGGCTCCCGCCGTATTGCGGCCTTCCTCGACTTTCTGGGCGAGATACCTGGCCCGACTCACAGGGACAGGGCCGCGGCTTAATTGCCCGTTGTGTACCTCGCATTGCGGGTTACATTCAAGCTGATTCTCCAGGCTTGCGATCCTGATGCCTCCTCCTCCAGGAGGATGTCCCCCAGAGGCGTGGCCAAGTCCGCGCTGTGCTTTACGACAACATTCCTGCAACTCGAGATTTCCTACACGGCGTATCCGATTCGCTTCTGATAAGTGAATGAGGCCGAGGGTGCTGCGGGCGTATGCCGTGTCGTCGCGACGAACATGTCGAAGACAAAGTGTCTCTCGCGCGGGCATTTCGCTGCGCGCTGCCAACGGCTGTTCCAGTTGGTCTTATGCAAACGCTTAATTGCGCCGTGGCATCGGGGTCCGTTGTTCTGCTGCTGGCATAGGCCTTGCTGATTGGCTCGGGCCCGATAGGCCAACAACAACAGACAGGAGATACCCATGCGTTCGAACTACAGCGATGCCGAGTGGAAGACGCGCTGCGAACTCGCAGCGCTCTATCGAATCCTAGCCCATCACAGAATGACGGATCACATCTATACGCACATCAGCGCGCGGGTGCCCGGCACGGATGAACATCATTTCCTGATCAATCCGTATGGCCTGATGTTCCATGAAATCACGGCTTCCAGTCTGGTCAAGATCGATATGCATGGCCGGATCCTGGAGAGCGGAAGCAAGGGACCGCAGCGGGTGAATACCGCGGGCTTCATGATTCATTCCGCAGTCCACATGGCCCGCCATGATATTTCCTGTGTCGTGCATACCCATACCGCCGCAGGTATCGCAGTATCCGCACAGGAACAGGGGTTGTTGCCCATTAGTCAGCACGCGCTCAAGTTCTACGAGCGAATCTCTTACCATGAGTATGAAGGAATCGCGTCAGACGAAGCGGAGCGGGCCAGGCTGGTAGCTGACCTTGGAAACAACAAGGCAATGGTCCTGCGCAACCATGGACTGCTGGCGGCGGGAACCACGGTCGCGGAGGCGTTTATTGTCATCTACTATCTGGAGCGTGCATGTCAGGCGCAAGTGGCGGCACTTGCCGGCGGCTCCAGGCTGACATATCCGCCTGTCGCGGTGAGGCAGCACACCGCGCAGCAGTTTGCAGAACTCGATATTGCCGACAACCTCGCCATCGATACCGGTGGCCTGCAAAGCTACCATCAGGTCGGCTTTGACGCAGCGATCAGATTGATCAAGGACGACGCTCCGAGATACGACAGCTGACGCCTGGCGTCGCGCAGCGCCGGGCCTCTCCGGCTTCCGAAAGTCTGTACGAAAGGTGTATCGCCCCGAATTGCGAAAGCGAGCAAGGCAGGCGGTCAACCGCGCACGCCTGCTCGCCTGGTACAACGCATAACTATATAAGGATGGAAGAGACATGACCCCAGTCGATCAGCGCTGTATGCGCAAGATCCTCATCCGGTTCCTCCCCTTGTTGCTGATCTGCTATGTGGTTGCGCACCTGGATCGCGTCAATGTCGGCTACGCGGCATTGACGATGAACCACGATATCGGCTTGACGACGGCGGCCTTCGGGCTGGGTGCGGGCCTGTTCTTCATTACGTACTTTGCTTTCGAGATTCCGTCCAACCTGGCCCTGGAGCGGTTCGGCGCGAGACGCTGGATTGCCCGCATCATGCTCACCTGGGGACTGCTGTCCGGTGCCACGGCATTCGTGCAGGGCGAGACGGGCTTCTACGTGGTCCGCCTGCTGCTTGGTGCGGCGGAAGCCGGGTTTTTCCCAGGCATCCTCATTTTTCTGACGCTATGGGTGCCGGGCAAATGGCGGGCAACCTTCGTCGGCAGCTTTATGGTGGCGATTCCGCTGGCAAGCGTGGTCGGTGCGCCGGTCTCCGCCTTTCTGATCAACAGCCCTGGACTCTGGGGGCTGAAAAGCTGGCAGACGATGTTCCTGATCGAAGCCGTGCCCGCGATCTTCCTCGCCTTCGTTGTGCTAAGGGTGTTGCGTGACACGCCGGACCAAGCTGAATGGCTGGATCCCGAAGAGAAGCGGTGGTTGCAGCAGGCACTGGCCGCAGAACGGCAGCAGGCGAGTGGAGGGCAGAAGGAGACGCTGGTCGATATCCTGAAGAATCCACGGGTCTGGTTGCTCGCCTTTGTCTACTTCGGCATCACGGGATTTTCTTATGGCATGGCCTTCTTCCTGCCCCTGATCTTGAAAGATGCAAATCTGTCCGTGATGCAGACCGGCGTGGCTACGGCGTTGCCGTTTGCCGTCGGAGCCATTGGCATGGTGGTCTGGGGCAGGCGCTCCGATCGGTTGGGGGAACGCCGGCAGCATGTCCTCATCCCGTTGATGATTGCCGTGGTGGGTCTTGCTGCGTCCACGATGGCGCCGTCTCCCTGGCTCAAGATCGTCCTCATCAGCGTTTCGGCCTTCGGGGTCATGGCGGCACTGCCGGTGTTCTGGACGTTGCCGCCACTGCTGTTCGGCGCCTCGATCGGGGCGGGAGGCATTGCGATGATCAATTCGCTTGGCAACATCTCCGGCTTCGCGCACTCGCTGCTTATGGGAGTCATCAGGGATAAGACGGGAAGCTACACATATGGCCTGATTCTCATCTCGGTGGTCGGTGCCTGTGGCTTCATCGTGTTGATGGTATTGACCCGGAAGCTGTCTGGCCGACCGGGGAACAGTCTCTCCCTGACACCACAGCGACAACCGACAGGTTGCGGGAGTCATACGGACTTCGTAACCACAGGAAGCCGCGCTAGCGCAGCCTATGGCGGGCCCGCCTCCTCCTTCGGCAGGGGCCGTTCGTCGACGCATGTAAAGGAAAGAGGGGAAGCGGATTCACATGCTGCTTCATGATCCATCGGGGCGCGCTCCGCGGCGCTACGCGTAAGGAAGCAGCGGCCACCAGCCCATCTTGCGCGCGCTGCCCATTCTCCAGGCGTGCCGCGGACAGGGTTTTCTGAGCCTGGCGGCACGTCTTTGCGGGAGAACAGGGTGGGGCATGTGTGCCGCCCGGGCTGACTTGAGCCAGACGTTGCGCCGCGCGCAACGCAGACTTGCGCTACGAACCCATTCTCAGCGAAGGGCGGCTTGCCTACGCTTCAAGGCACCGGAGCCCTGTCGGGCCAATTGCTCGCAGGACATCGAAGCTCCGCGCGTATCGTTCGCCGCCTCACCATCACCGGGAGCTCGCGGCGCAACAGGATCGAAAGCACTTCTCCACGCATCAGGAAGTCCATCCATGACTACTCATCTCTTCCGTCCGATCTCGGTCGGTCCGCTGTCCCTGCCGCATCGCGTGGCGATGGCGCCACTTACCCGTTCGCGTGCGGGCCAGCCCGGCAACATACCGACCGACATGAACACGACGTACTACCGGCAGCGTGCATCGGCGGCGTTGATCATCTCGGAAGCGACCCAGATTTCGCCGCAAGGTCAGGGCTACGCCTGGACACCCGGTATCCATACCGAGGCGCAGATCGATGGCTGGCGGGCCGTGGCCGATGCCGTTCACGCTGAAGGGGGCAGGATGTTCCTGCAGCTGTGGCACGTGGGCCGGGTTTCGCACCCCATGTTCCAGCCCGGCAACGCGTTGCCGGTCGCCCCCAGCGCCTTGCCTGTTCCTGGCAAGACCTTCGTAACCGATGCGGACGGCAATGGCATCTGGGCCGAAATACCGGTGCCGCAAGCCCTGACGGCGGCGGGGATTGCAGACATCGTGGCGGACTACCGCCAGGCTGCACGCAATGCCATATCTGCGGGGATGGACGGCGTGGAAATCCATGCAGGCAACGGCTACTTGCTCGACCAGTTCATCAATTCCGCCAGTAACCATCGGCAGGACAACTATGGCGGCAGCATCGAGAACCGCGCGCGCTTCCTGCTCGAGGTGGTTGACGCGGTCAGTGCGGAGATTGGTGCCGAGCGCGTGGCCGTACGCCTGACGCCAATGGGTCGCTTCATGGGCATGGGCGATGCGACGCCGGAGGACACCTTCGGCTACATCGTCGGGCGCCTCAACGACTGGCCGCTCGCCTACCTGCACCTCGTGGAGCCCGCCATCGTCGGCACTGTGCGGGATGAGCAGGTTGATCCTCGCTGGGACGCCATCATCCGACAGTTGCGCAAGACCTATCAGGGGGTGTTGATGCTGGCGGGCGGCTATGACGGTGAGAGCGCCGAACGAGCCGTCGCGGATGGCCGTGCCGACATCATTGCGTTCGGTCGTCCGTTCATCGGCAACCCCGACCTGCCTGAACGGCTGCGTGGCGACCATCCGCTGAATACGCCCGACCCTGCCGCTTTCTTCGGTGGCGGCGCGGAGGGCTACGTGGATTATCCCGAACTGGACCAAAGTCAGGCGGCGTGAATACCCCTGCCTTTCCGGTACACGACCCAATAAATAGCTGACATATGAACATGCCAATCAAATCAGTGGACACCAACAGAGTGCCCTGGGAGTTCCTTGAAATTCCTGAGTTAGGCGCAAAGCTGCCGGTCAAGACCTGCCATGTCGACGATGAAACCGGCGTCTCCATTTCCAAGATCTGCTACAAGGCAGGCTTCATTAATCGGTCTCACTGGCACAATTGCTCTCATGGTATCTACGTTCTGGACGGGATCCTGAAGACGCATGCCGGAGAGTTCGGCCCGGGGAGCTTTGTGTGGTTCCAGGAGGGCACCACCATGTTCCATGGAGCGACCGAGGACAATGACGTGACGTTCCTGTTCATTACCAACAAGGCTTTCGATATCCACTACGAACATATCGAAGGCGCCAGAGCCGGGTAGTTCAGCATAGTAGTGCTTCTCGCCAATGAGAAACCCGCCAGCCGGCGGGTTTCTCATTCTTGCGTGGCACTTGCTGGAAGGGGCCTTGCCCGTCAGGGCTTCAGTGCTAGTTTCACGACTCCATCGCGCTGATGACCGAATAGTTCGTATGCCGCAACGACGTCATCGAGCGAGTAGGTGTGCGTGACGAGATGATCGAGCTTGATACGCTGACTCGATACCACATTCAGCAGCCGCCGCATGCGTTCCTTGCCGCCTGGGCAGGTGGAAGTCACAATGCGTTTGTTCGCAAGGCCGGCCCCGAACCCGTCGAGCGGGATGGGGATGCTCTTGGAATAGATGCCGACGCTTGAGATCGTTCCGCCCGGGCGTGTCACGTTGACGCAGGTAGCGATCGTCTCATCCCTGCCCAGGCATTCGAGCGCGACATCCGCGCCCACGCCTTGCGTAAGCTTCATCACTTCCTCGACGACATCGCACTTCGTTGGATTGAGCAGGACATCTGCACCCATTGTCTTGGCCTTCTGCAGGCGGTCCTCGACCGGATCGACTGCGATGATCAGGCCGGCGCCCATCAGCCGCGCACCGCTTGTCGCGCACAGTCCGATAGGCCCTTGCGCCACCACGACCACAACGTCGCCGATCTTGACACCGGCAGATTCGGCAGCGGAAAAGCCGGTACTGACGATATCCGGCACCAGTAGCACGTCCTCGTCGGTGAGGTTGTCGGGGATCACGGTCAGGTTGGCTTGCGCGTCCGGTACAACAAAGTATTCCGCCTGGCAGCCATCGAGGTAGTTGCCGATCTTCCAGCCCCCCGCGACTTTCCAGCCGCTGGCGGAATTGCTGCCGCACTGGGAATGGAACCCCATCAGGCATGACGAGCACTGGCCACACGGGGTGACCGCCGCGCACAGCACGCGCTGGCCCTCATGATAGCCCTTCACTTGCGAGCCGAGTTTCTCGATGATTCCGATCGGCTCGTGCCCCAGCGTCAGGCCCTTCTCGACGGGATACTCGCCTTTCAGGATATGGATGTCGGTACCACAAATGGTTGTAGTGGTAATGCGGATCAGCGCATCGGTCGGACCGACGTCGGGAATGGGTTTGTCCTCCAGTGCGATACGGCCAGGCTCTACGAACACAGTTGCTTTCATGGTTGCCATGCGGGTCTCCTGTTGGCGGGGCATTCTGATCGCACTACGGGCCAGGGCAGCCCGTCGTACGATCGGCGTCTCCAGCGGCAATCAGCATGCCTCTGAGTCAATGACGCTTGATAGTTATCGATCGACCACTTATCGAGCGAGCGCCAACCATCCTGGTTCCTGGTTCGTTCTTGCCAGCAATGGTTTCAGGTGGGGAATGATCATGGTGCTGTCCGGGCAGGTCCCGTTCAGCGGCTCTCGCCAATGCAAGATGGTGATCGATGGATAAATTGTAGAATGCGCTTTCGAGGCAGGGTAGCTCTGTGGGCTAGTGGTTTACCCCTTTGGGTCGGCGTAATCATGGCGTTGGTACCTACAGTACTTCGACGATCTTAGGGGGCTGCACCGTGCCACCGATCATGCGGATGCACTCCAGGATTGAAAACTGGAGCCGTGCAATACATGTCGTCGGCTACTACAGTTTGTCCACAACGAATACACCGAGATCGTGACAACACGGAGAGCTCAAAAGCTATGCGCGGACGCTCCTCGTCCGTATCGCATCTTTTATCTCGTGCCATCAACATTGATACCGCGCTCGATGGAGTTGGACTATTCTAGTCACGGCCGCTCATACATTGCTATCAGCGCTTCGGGCGGTATCACTGTACCGTTAGCGTCTAACGTACTGATTTTCAGGCGGAGGAGTTCTTGTGGCTGCGGTTCGACTAAATAGGGAGCACTCTGCCCGCATTCAGCACGCCCACAAACATCCGGCGCGAGCCAATGAGGTCGCGCCATGCACCAAAGGAACCCCAACATGAAGAAGCTCACGACCGCATTTGGCGCTCCTGTCGCCGACAATCAAAATATCCAGACTGCCGGTGCGCGCGGACCTGCACTGCTACAGGATGTCTGGCTCTTGGAGAAACTGGCGCACTTCGACCGCGAGGTCATCCCCGAGCGCCGCATGCACGCAAAAGGCTCCGGCGCCTACGGCACATTCACGGTTACGAAAGACATCGCCAAGTACACGCGTGCCGACCTGTTCTCGGAAATCGGCAAGAAGACGGAAGTGTTTGTGCGCTTCTCGTCAGTGGCCGGCGAGCGTGGTGCGGCCGATGCCGAGCGGGACATCCGCGGCTTTGCGATCAAGTTCTACACGGAAGAAGGCAACTGGGACCTGGTGGGCAACAACACGCCAGTGTTCTTCCTCCGCGATCCGCTCAAGTTCCCCGATCTGAACCACGCCGTGAAGCGCGACCCGCGTACCGGCTTGCGAAGCGCCGAGAACAACTGGGACTTCTGGACCAGCCTGCCCGAAGCGCTGCACCAGATCACCATTGTCATGAGCGACCGCGGCATCCCGCGCAGTTGGCGTCATATGCACGTCTTCGGCAGCCACACGTACAGCTTCATTAGTCAGGACATGCAGCGCTACTGGGTAAAGTTTCACTTCGTGACCCAGCAGGGCATCCAGAACCTGACCGACGCCGAGGCTGCCGAAGTCACGGGGCAGGATCGCGAGTATCACCAGCGTGACCTGTACGAAGCCATCGACCGTGGCGATTTCCCGCGCTGGAAGCTCTGCGTGCAGATCATGCCCGAGGCCGATGCCAGCAAGGTGCCGTACAACCCATTCGACTTGACCAAGATCTGGCCGAAGAAGGACTATCCGCTGATCGAAGTTGGCATGCTGGAGCTCAATCGCAATCCGGACAACCACTTCGCCGAAGTCGAGCAAGCATCGTTTGCACCGTCGACAATTGTTCCTGGCATCGGCTTCTCTCCGGACAAGATGCTGCAGGGCCGTCTGTTCTCGTATGGCGACGCCGCGCGCTATCGTCTGGGTGTCAACCACCATCTGATCCCGGTGAATTCGCCGAAGGCCGCGAAGTATGTCAACAGCTATCACCGGGATGGCCGGATGCGCACGGACAACAACCAGGGTGGCACCATCGCGTATGAGCCAAATACGAAGGGCGAGTGGGCTGACCAGCCCGACTTCCTCGAGCCGCCGCTGACGCTGGAAGGCGCGGCCGACCACTGGAACCATCGCGCGGACGACGACTACTTCTCTCAGCCGGGGGCGCTGTTCCGCCTGATGTCGCCAGCGCAGCAGCAGTCACTGTTCGACAACACGTCTCGTTCGATCAAGGGTGTATCGAAGCACATTCAGCAACGCCACATCGACCACTGCACGGCCGCCGACCCGGCCTACGGTGCCGGCGTAGCTGCGGCGATTGAACGTATCGAAAGCCAAAGGTAAGAACGGCCCTGCGTCTGACCTGTACAGCTCTCTCCCGCCTTGCGGGGGAGAGAACAAGGATAATGACCCAAGCTATATCAGACTGGAAACGGAACATGACGCCTGAGGAAGAGGCTCGCGTGGTCGCCGCGCTGGCCGAGGTTTTCAACCTGGTGCGCCAAGGGGATGCGGGTTCGCTTGCTGCCCTGATTGCGCGCGGCTTGTCGCCGGACCTGCGCAACGAGAAGGGCGACAGCCTTGTGATGCTGGCCGCCTACCACGGACAGGTGGACACCCTGCGCACTTTGCTTGATGCCGGAGCCTCGCCTGACATGTGTAACGCGGCTGGCCAGACACCAATTGCCGGAGCGGCCTACAAGGGCTTCAAGGACGTAATTGAAGTACTGCTGGCGTATGGCGCCGACGTCGAAGGCGCGTCGCCAGACGGCCGCACTGCGCTAATGGTCGCCGCGATGTTCGACAGGACTGAAATCGTAGATCTACTAGTCTCAAGCGGCGCCAACCTCGGCGCGCGCGACAATTGGGGCATGACCGCCGCCGATGCAGCCGCCTTCATGGGAGGCCGGCACCGCGGTCATTGATACGCTGGCCGCGTCGCCTCTTAGCGATGCCGCTGAACGTGAGCCAATTTACCCCAATACCGACGCTAAAGTGGTATTGACGATTCGAGAGTTCGAGCAGTCTCTGATTCAGGAGATCGGAAAATTTACCGTCATGCCACCCACCGAGGTCTACAGGGGGACAATGGCGGGTAGCCACGCTACAGGTTCCCTTTACAAGTCACCCTCTGACGCCTTGTGTGCATTGTGCAGTCTCTGCGAAGGAAGTGCGGGACGATCCAATCCGATGGGTTTGCGCTGTTCCCTCTCCGCTACTGGCATCCGCTCTTTGCAGCTTGGCAAGTTGCAAAGCGTCAGGTCCTACGCGGCTGAGGAGGTCGCCCATGGACTAGCGGCTGAGGAGGTCGCCCATGGACTCCGCGGCATACTGGTGCGAGCGCATCCGCGCCTGCGGGTCGTAGATGCGGCAGTCGATCATCAGCTCGTCGGCACCGGTCTGGTCAACGATCTTCTCAATCCACGCGCCGACGGTCGGCTTGTCGCCGGCCACGGTGCAGGCCATGACCTGGTCCAGGACTTCGCGCTCGTGATCGGGCAAGCGCCGCACGTAGTCCTCCACGGGCTTGGGCAACAGGCCAAGGCGCCCCATGTGCAGGTTCAGCATCCATTGTTGGTGCGAACTCGCCAGGTACTCCGCTTCCTCGTTTGTCTCAGCCGCGAATATATTCACGCCGACCATGACGTACGGCGTGGCGAGTTGCTGCGAGGGCCGGAAGTTGTTGCGGTAGTGGGTGATCGCCTGGTGCAGGTAACGCGGCGCGAAGTGCGAAGCAAATGCATAGGGCAGGCCGAGCTTTGCCGCAAGATCGGCACCGTACATGCTGGAGCCGAGAATCCAGAGCGGTACGTCATGCCGTTCCGGAACCGCGCGCACCGGCTGCTTGCCGTTGTCGGCCAGATAGTCCATCAACTCGACGACATCCTGCGCAAAGTCGCGTTCCCTGGCGCCGCGTCGCAACGCCTGAACCGTCGGGCCGCCGCTGCCTGGCGCGCGTCCGAGGCCAAGATCGATTCGACCTGGATATAGCGCTTCCAGGGTGCCGAACTGCTCGGCGACAACCAGCGGTGCATGGTTGGGCAGCATGACGCCACCGGACCCGACACGGATGGACGACGTGGCCGAGGCGATATCGCTGATGATCAGCGAGGTGGCGGCCGAGCCAATGCCTGGCATATTGTGATGCTCCGCGACCCAGTAGCGACGGAAGCCATGCTGCTCGACATGCCGGGCCAGCTGGCGCGACTCATCCACGGCCTCGGCAAGACTCTTGTCTTGTCCGATCATTACCAGATCCAGGACGGACAGGGCGGTCATAGGAACTCCATTGAGAGGTTGCAAGGGGCAGGGCAGCGGCCCACGCCCCTGGTTTTGGTGAGCAAGTCTGAGGCGGCGCTATGCCTTGTCCGCCTGTCATGCCTGGCGGTGGCTGGCCTGTCTTTCATGGGTCGGCTCGTTTGCCGGTGCTCTGGCCGGATCGTAAGCCGGGTAGTCGATGTACCCACGGGCGCCGCCACCATAGAAGGCCTCACGCCCGGCTTCCGCCAATGGCCAATCGTTGCGCAAGCGCTCCACCAGGTCCGGATTCGAGATAAACGGCCGGCCGAACACAATCACATCGGCCTGCCCTGCGTCCAGGGCCTCTCGGGCGCTTTCCGAATTGAAACCGCCTGCCAGCATTAGCGTGCCCTGGTAGGCCTTGCGGAAAGCCTGCTGGAATGCGGGCGATTCGAGGTGACTCGCGTGCATGTAAGCCAGGCTGCGGCGGGACAATGCCTCGGCCAAAGCGAGCCAGGTCGCTTCCTCTTCTTCGAACGCATGCAGGTCGTTAAGCCGGGCCTGCGGCGACACGCGCACGCCCACGCGCGCATTGCCAATCTCACCGGCGACCGCATCGACGGTCTCCAGCAGGAGGCGCAGCCGGTTGTCGATGGACGCGCCCCCATATTGGTCGGTGCGGGTGTTCAGGCCGGCATTGATGAACTGCTCGAACAGGAACCCGTTACCCGCATGGATTTCGACGCCGTCAAAGCCAGCGGCCATGGCGTTGCGTGCGGCGTTGCGAAAGTCCTCGATCACGCCGCGGATGCCGGCCAGGTCCAGGGCCGCCGGCGCGCTGACCTGCACCTGGGCCGGCTGACCGTTGGTGTCGTAGGCGAGTACCTGGGTATCGGCTGCCGTTACCGCCACCGAAGAGACCGGTGCATTGCCGTCCGCTTGTAGCGAAACATGCGAGACCCGCCCGACATGCCAGAGCTGGATGAAGATCCGGCCGCCGGCGCGATGCACTGCGTCGGTGGTGCGCTGCCATCCTGCGATTTGCTGGGGCGTGTGGATCCCTGGCGTGTACAGGTAGCCGCGGCCCTGAGCCGAGACCTGGGCGCTTTCGGTGATGATCAGGCCGGCGCTGGCACGCTGGGCGTAATACGTGGCCATATCCGTCGGCGGGACGGTGTCGACTGCCCGGGCGCGTGTCATCGGCGCCATGACGACGCGATTTGGCAACTGCAGGCCGGCAAGGTCATAAGGATCGAAGAGGGATGTCATGGCAAGGGCTCCGGGTAGCAGGTGCGAGTATTGGCGTGCGTGCTGCCGGTTCACGGATGCGAAGGGAAGTGTGGCAACACGTACTCCGCCAGTTCGTCCAGGATCTCGCCATAGGGCTGGCGGCTGACCTTCGGATTGAGGGCAACGTGGGAAATGCCGGCTGCCTGAGCCAGTTCCAGATAGTCACGCAGCCCGTTGCGTCCGGCGCGGAAACCGCCAGGGAAGCGCTGGAACGGCACATCCGGGTCTTCGGCCAGGTCGAGGTAGCCTCCCAGCCCCAAAGGCTTGAAGGCTTGCTCACCCGCCGCAGCGTGCACGTGCTTGCGCCACTCTTCGCCGAGCTGTGCCAGCCCGTACGGAGCGGGCGCTCCTCCCAGGAATCCGTCCAGGTTATGCGCCAGCCATTCCATGCTTTGCTGTGCCTGGCCCACGGCGATGGCGGGAACTCGCCCGAACGGCGCCTTGGGAACCAGGTCGAGGGCGCCAGGCGATCCTCCGAAGCGTGCAGACTGAAAGCTCGGAAAGCTTTCTTCAGACAGCGTCCGGAAGACGCCATAGGCGTCGCGATAGCGCTCGCCGCGGCTCTCGTAGTCGATGCCGAACATCGGGTAATCGCTATAGCGGTCGCCTGAGGACAGCCCGAGCACCAGCCTGCCACCACTGAGTTGGTCCAGCGACGTCGCCTGCTTGGCCAGGTTCATCGGCTCGCGCGTTGGAAGCACGATGCCAGTGGTACCCAGGGCAATTCGTTCGGTCGCAGCAGCCAGGTACGAGATGTAGACCATTGGCTCGAAAATCTGTGCCACATCGCCGTAATTCGGATCGAAGAAGGGTACGTCGCGCATCCAAAGTGCGCCGAAACCCAGCTGCTCGGCGCGCTGGGCCATCTGCACGTGGCCGCGCATGGTCGGCGCGGGCCGTCCCGGATGGGTTTCGAGCGGGAGGATCAGCCCGATGGTCAGGGCACCTGGCTGGAACAGGCGCTGGAAGCCCGGATGCTGTTGCAGGGCCGGGTGCGGGCTCGGCAGCTCGGCAGGCAACGCCTTTGGGGTGGCAGAGGCTGGGACAGTCATGGCAGAGGACCACTGGGGATTGGGATGTCGTAAGTCTCATTGAATCCCGTGTGGAGATAAACCGCTTTGCGAGACCGGCACTCGGTCCTCATGGGCCCCAATCCCACCCCCCAACACTCTCCTGCAGCCCGCTGTTCAGCAAAGTGGCGCGAGTCAGGTATTGGCCTGTGTACCAGGCTCCCATGGCACACCAGCTTCCCACCGTGCCACCAGCAGGTCGATGAACGCCCGGATGCGCGGCGACAGGTGGCGCTTGCTGGGATAAACGACCCGGATGGGGTCAGGCGTTGTGCGATACGCGCCAAGCACTTCCACCAGCGTGCCCGCGCGAACGTCGGCGCCCGTGAGATAGGACGGCAGGCAGACCAGGCCGAAGCCAGCCAGCGCCGCTTCGCGCATCGCCTCCGAACTGTCGATGCTCAGGCGTCCCGGGCCATCAAACAGATAGTGGCCTTCAGGCGTGTCAAAGCGCCACGGACGTGGCCGCTCCGCGCTCTGGAAGACAATGGTGTCGTGACCGGCCAGGTCCTGCGGAACTTGTGGCACCCCACGCCGGGCTAGATACTCCGGTGAGGCGCACGTGAGGAACTGCTGCTCGGCAATCGTGCGAGTGAGGATCTGCGAGTCATCCTTCGGGATGCCGATACGGATGGCAATGTCGAAGCCTTCTTCGATGAGGTCCACGAAGCGGTCGGTGAACGAGATATCCGCACGCAGCTCGGGCCACTGCTTCAGGTAGGCATCAAGGACCGGCAGGATGTGGCGCTGTCCGAAGGACAAGGGTGCCGTCAGCTTGAGGGTGCCGGTTGGCCTGCCGCGGCGCAGTGCCATGGTGGCATCCACCTCCTCGAGGTCTTCCAGGATCTGGCGCCAGCGTTCATATACCACCAGGCCCTCGTCAGTCAGGCTCAGCTTGCGCGTGGTGCGGTTGAGCAGGCGCACGCCCAGTCGCCCCTCCAGGCGCACGATGCTCTTGCCAATGGCTGAACGGGTGAGGCTGAGCGAATCGGCGGCGGCGGTAAAGCTGCCAGCCTTTACTGCCGCCACGAACGCGGCGATGTCGCCGAATCGGTTGGGCTCCATGGTGTTGTGTCCTCACACCCACAGCGGGGCATCAGCGTTCCCTGACACGGGAATCCAAATCCCCAATCATCGCCTTATCCTTGCTACCTGTCCACAAGGCAGAGCAATGCGGGCTAATGCGGCGGGCCGAGTTGCTACCAAGGCATTGGGTCAACGCAGACCTCGGAGCGTGCCGCTCGCCGTTTAGCGGAGTCATCACTATGAATAACCCTTCAATCGGTCCAGTGCCTGCGGAATTGCAGGCCCACCCCGGATACCGCCGGGTCTTCCAGCCTGGCCGGCTGACGTTTGGCTTCATCATGCCCCTGGAGGGCTATCCATCGTCGCCGTTCCCCACTCTGCAAGACCATCAGCGCCTGGCCACGATGGCTGACGAGGCGGGATTTTCTGCGCTATGGATGCGCGATGTTCCCTTCTACGACCCCAACTTCGGGGATACCGGGCAGATGCTGGACCCGATGGTGTATCTGGGCTTTCTCGCTGCTCACACCAAAAAGATCGCGCTGGGCACAGCCGGCATCATCCTGACGCTGCGCGACCCGCTCATCGTCGCCAAACAAGCCGCATCCGCTGATCAGCTGCTGCAAGGCCGCTTGCTGCTGGGGCTTTCAACTGGTGACCGCGCCATCGAATATCCGGCGTTCGGGGCGGACTACGAGAGCCGCGGGGACCGCTTCCGCGAAGCCTTCGGTCTGATCAAGACGGTTACGGAGCAGTCCTTTCCGCGCGCGGCCACTAGCTACTACGGCACCTTCCGCGGCGAGATCGATCTGATTCCGAAGCCGGTGGGTGGGCGCATGCCCATGCTGGTGATCGGCCGGGCCCGCCAGGATCTCGGCTGGATCGCCAGGCACAGCGATGGCTGGATCTGGCACCTGAGCGACCTCGACCGGATGCCGCAGCTATTGGAAAGCTGGCGGGCCAGCCATGAGGAGGGGTGGCTGCGGCCATACGGCTATGCCGCGTTCTTCGACCTGTCCGAGAACCCCAACGCCCCGTTGCAGTACGTCGGCAACGGCATCCGCGCCGGCCGCAACGCTTTGATCGCCCTGTGGCGAAGGCAGCAGGCTCAGGGCGTCAGCCACGTCGCGCTTAACCTCAAGCCCTTGCGCCGGCCCGCGGCAGAGGTGCTGGAGGAACTGGCGGAATTTGTCCTGCCCCACTTCCGGGCCGACTGAATGGAGAAATCAATGTCGTCCACTGTTACACGTCATCAACTTCTGGATCTGCTTGCTGCCTTCTGCGATACGTGGGCCGGAAGACCGTCGATGCCTGCGGAAGATCTGCTGGCCGATGCAGTCGAGCTGTTCAGCAGCCACCGTGGCCATTTCCGGGGAGCCCATGATGTCCTTGGGGCGCTGGCCAGCGACTTCCCAGGCCTGGAGGCCGTGCATATCGCCGCGACCAATCGTGTTCCTCGGGCATATGGGAGCGAGAGCATGGTCAGCGCCTATTTTCATGGCGAGGCGCGGCAATCTGCCGGCAACGCTGAAGCGGTAGCGTTCGGCGGCGTGGTGATCCTGTCTTTCGAGAGCCAGGGAAGCCGTGCGCGCATACGCGAAATCAGGATCCAGCTCCATTGGGTCCATGGCGAGTCGGCCAGGCTGACGGGCTGGCAGCTGCCGCCGACCGACAGGGCATGGCAGCCCGGCGATCCGCCTGCCGTCGTCGTCAGCGAGCTGGATGCACCGTGGCATCGAATCCCGGTGTCGGAATTGGCCACCAGCAACGAGGAGGCGGCCGCCGAGGCTTGGTTCCGCTATGCCTGGGCCCTGGATCAAGCCGATTTCGTGTTGTTCGGTCAATGCTTCAGCGAGGATGCCGAGGCTGAACTGACGCCCATGGGACATCTGAAAGGGCGCCGCGAGTTGATGGCAACGCTCAAGGCGTTCCGCCTGCCGTGGCCGTGGATGCAGCATTATGGTGAGCCGCTGCAGGTCGAGATCCAGTCCGACGGGAGCAGCGCGGCGCTCCTGTTGGGACGCGTTATGCCCGGGCGGACGACAACGCCGGAGAACAAACCGCTCTACGGCGCGCACTATCGCATACAGCTGATCAAGGACGATGGCGAGACATGGCGGATTGGCCAGATGGCATACGTGCCGGGCTGGTTCAGCGTCTGATTTGGACACGTGCAACGGCGGGAGCGCCTCGCGTACAGATATTGTCCAGGTGCGCGAATCACACCTATGCTTCACCGAGTCTCCGGTTGTCGAGCGTAGCGCCAAAATCGGGGGCACCGAAAGCCACGTCACGATCGGGAACGAGCCATGGACCTACTCAATCACGCTTATGAGCGCACCCTTGCCGCCGGGCAATTGACCGTAGGCTTGATGACCCCGCTCGGGCGCAAGCCCGGTGAGATGGCCGACATCGAGTCTGAGCTGCGCCTGGCCGCACGCGCCGACGCCCTCCAGTTCGCTGCGCTTTGGGCCCGCGACGTACCTCTGATGATCCCGCAAGGATCCACCATGGAAGCCGCGGCGCTGGATGACCCGTTCGTGTGGTTGTCATTCCTTGCCGGGGTAACCCGTTCGATTGCACTCGGTACGGCCGCAGCGGTGCTTCCACTGCGACACCCGATCCACCTGGCGAAGTCCGCCCTGTCGCTGGACCGGCTGTCGCAGGGCCGCTTTATCCTGGGCTTAGGCTCCGGTGACAGGGAGGCCGAATTTGCGGCGTTTGGCCTCGACCCTGAACAAAGGGCAGAAGCGTTCCGGACGCGATGGGCGATCGTCAGGGCGGCGCTGTCGCCTTCGCAGGCCGATCGTGCCGCCTTGCTGAGCGCCACCGATGGCTACGATCTTGCTGTGCCGCCGGCTGCTCGCGTGCCGATGATGGCGGTGGGTTCAGCCCGGCAAACCTTGCAATGGATCGCAGCCCATGCAGACGCATGGGCCACGTACCACAGAGAGGAAGTTCGCCAGCAGGGGCGCATTGGCCTCTGGCAATCCGCGCTACGAGAACGGTCCCCTGGTATGCCAAAGCCGTTCGTTCAGTCCATACACCTGGACCTGGTCGACGACCCTTCGACCGAGGCAGTACCTATCGAACTGGGCCTGCGAACTGGCCGCTGGGCATTGATCGATTATCTGAAGCGACTGGAGGCCAATGGTGTCGCCCACGCCATGCTGCATCTCGCCCCCGGTCCGCGGCCTCTTTTGGGCGTTGTGGAAGAACTTGGTATGGCTGTTCTTCCGGCTTTGCGCCAGTGAATTGTTTCTGCCGGTCCGACTTTACCAGGCCTTCTTCACACCAGGCGATCCTCATCACTCGATTGCCGATGAGGATTCCCCAGTCGGTCATGTGCGTGCCTTTCGTCAGGCAGCCTTGCGGTTTCGCTCTTCGCTTCAGCGTATCGGCAACGATTCACAGCGGCGCCTCGATCAGGTCTAAACACCCCACCAAGTTCAAACACGAATGCTTGGACGCGCCTGCCAAGTGGAACCTGGTGCGCGCTAAACGGTGTGGAAGGGTCATAGTTCCGGAACGCAAACCAGCTGCCGATTAGGGATCCATTGTCCCGTATTCCGGGACACCATCCCTCTATATCACCAACATCAGATCCCTGACACTGCAGTCATTCAACAGCGGGGTTGGTGGGCAGCATTGAATAGCTGACTACCGCACCATCAACCGACGCACCGAGATGTCGTCCGGCCCAGGCAAGGCGGCATAAGGAGCGGAAGCCAGCCGAGTATGGCTACCCGTTGCACCACGCTCGCCTTTATCGAGGCGTTTCGTTTTCAGGCAGCGAACAGGGTATTCCTTTCGCGCCGAACACCCCGTGTCTTTTCAGGAGAAAGCGCACATGCCAAACCTATTTGATTCCTACCAACTCGGCGCGATCCCGCTCGCCAACCGTGTCGTGATGGCGCCGCTGACCCGCTCCAGAGCGGATGCAAACGATGTCCCTTCCGCATTGATGGAGCAGTACTACGTTCAGCGCGCCGGTGCAGGGCTGTTGATCTCCGAAGCGATCAATGTGACCCGCAACTCCCAGTCCTTCGAGGGATCGCCTGGCCTGTACAGCCCGGAGCAGACCGAAGCGTGGCGGCGCATCGTGGAAAGCCTGCATCTGGCGGGCGGGCGCATCGTAGCGCAACTTTGGCACACCGGTCGAGCGAGCTCTTTCGCGATCCTGAACGGGAATGCGCCGGTTTCTCCCTCGGCTGTCAACGATGACCTGCACCAGCTTCATGTCTGGGGAAAACTGCAGAACGGCGTATACACCAGGATCCATGCCACCCCATCGCGCGCAATGAGTACGCAGGAGGTGAAGGCCGCCATTCAGGAATATCGGTATGCTGCCGCCAATGCGCGCACTGCCGGCTTCGATGGTGTCGAAGTCCATGCGGCCAACGGCTATCTGCCACATCAGTTCTTGTCCGCAACGACCAACCAACGGGACGACGAATACGGAGGCTCCGTCGAAAATCGTGCCCGCTTCTTGCGCGAGATTATCGAGCAGGTTTCGCGAGTGATGCCGATAGATCGGATCGGGGTGAGAATCTCCCCATTCGCGGCATACAACAATGTGCGTGACCTCGATCCAGTGGGCACGTACCAATATGTCGCAGCCATGCTTCAGGATCTTGGCGTGGCTTACGTTCACATCGCGGATACCAATGGCTGGTTCGACCGTCCAGACTTGCCCAATATCCTCGAGATCGTGCGGCCAGCGTACTCCGGCTCGCTGATTGTCAACGGCGGTATCAGTCCGGAAAAGGCAAAGCAACTGGTGAGCGAAGGCACGACAGACCTGGTTGCATTCGGCCGTGCGTTCATCGCCAACCCGGACCTGGTGTCGCGACTGAAGCACGACATTCCGCTTGCACAATCCAGCCCGGAAGACTGGTATGGCGGTTCCGCCAAAGGCTACACCGACTACCCGGCGCATGCTGCCTGATGCAATGATCCTCCGTTCAACAGGAAAGGAGGAACACCTCATCGACCTGGTACCGGGAGCAATCGAGATTAATGATCATGAATTTTAGCAACCTGAAGAAATTTTCAAAGACCGCTGTTCTCGCTGTAGTTGGCGCACTCGCAATTGCCAATTTTAGTGTTGTGGTTTTAGAGCGCATTGAAGTGGCCGCCGTCGGCAGTCTGCCATCCATGAATTCAACGACAATGATTGCCGGAATGGACCGAACAGGGCCTTCGGAGCCGCCAAAGAGAACAGGCGAACACGAGCGCAATCGAGTGGCGTAACGGTTAATACTTGCCTCCTTCGTCTGCATTGAATGGCGTGATTCAGTGCAGACTTGGGCAGGAATCCAATCATGCTGACAAGAGAGCTGATTAGCACAGGTGCTTACCTGGAATCGTTTCAGGATCTGCCGGAGCAATTCCGCTGGTCCCGGGAGCGCATCGAAACCTCAATGCGCGAAACCCTGGCGCGACGTCCGCAACCTGAGGAACCGGTCTGGGTGTTCGCATACGGCTCGCTGATCTGGAATCCACTATTCCACTTTGCCGAGAAGCAACGGGCGACGCTGCATGGCTGGCACCGTAGCTTCTGCATTCGCCTCGTCACGGCACGCGGAACCAGCACGCACCCTGGTCGCATGCTGGGGCTCGAGCTGGCCGGAGAGTCGGTTGGTGTGGCGTTCAGGCTGAGAGAGGATGAATTGGTTCACGAACTCATGATGGTGTGGGTGCGAGAAATGGTGGGCGGTGTTTATCAGCCGACGTGGGGGGAGGTCAAGCTGGCCGATGGCAAGACCGTGAGCGCTATCACGTTTGTCGCCGATACGGCGCACGCCTTGTACGAGGATGATTCGTCGATCGCGACAACCGCTCCGATGATTGCGACCGCAAATGGGCATCTTGGAAGCAATCGCGACTATTTGCTGCAGCTCGACGAATCCCTAGTTGAGCACGACATTTCCGACGACTACGTTAAAAGTCTTGCCGAGGCGGTTCGTGTACACCGGACTTCGGGCGGTTCCTCTTCACCGAAAAGCTAACCAGGGCATGGTCACCGGCATTGGCTTGGCAAGCCAGAGGACATCCGTGCGATAGTCTGCCGATTAAGCCAGTTTGTCATACGCACGCATTACGGAAGTGCGTATGTGGACGCCTCCCGGGTTGCAAGCGGCTTGACATGGTGGTCAGCGGATCCGAACGTGAGGCTGGTGTTTCAGATCGAGCCCTGTGCAATCCATGGTGGTGATGCACCAGCGCCTTGATTGCCGGCATTCATGATCAAGTTCCGTGCCGTCGTCGCTTGAGACGGTGCTTGCAGGTATTCCCGGGGAAATTGGGTCTAATTGCTGTGTTGAAGCAGGCTTGCACCCTGTCCGGGCGAGATGCGCCGGACAAATCCGACCGATCGATGAGACCCCGCTGTCCTTCGAATGTCTTCCGTGACAGGCGAGCCTGCGTGAGAGAGCCGAACAGCTTTAAGGGAAAGGGGTGCACGCCGCAATCACGCGAAGATGTGCCGCGCGAGTTGGCTTGGCGAGGGGAAAGGAAGATGCGTCTCAACGGTCTGCAAGCCTGACCTTGGGGTGATATGGACGCATGCAGTACGAATTAATCGTCCTGGCCCGACGTGTACTGACCCGGATCGATATTGAGCTCGGCGAATTTTCGGTAGAGCGTGGAACGTGCGATGCCGAGCGCCTTGGCAGCGTAGTTGGCCTTCCGGTACTTGCGCAGCATCCCGATGATCAGTTGACGCTCATAATCCTGCATGGAAGACAGGTTGTCCGTTGGTGGCGGTTTCGGGCCGGCTTCTAGCCTCTCGGTTTGCTGAGGTGGTTGCGTGACTTCAGGCGGCAGGCAGGAAATATCGATGGGCCCTTCAGAACACAGCAGCGCCGCCTCGATGACATTGCGCACCTCGCGGGCGTTGCCTGGCCAAGTGTAGCGTTCGAGTGCCGCGCGGGCTTCTGGCGTGATGTCGACGGCAGCGATCCTGTGCTTCTCGCGCATGGCGCCGACAAACTGTTCGATCAAAGGGGGGATATCGCAAGGGCGCGCCCTCAGTGGCTTGACGGTCTTCTGCACGATCTTCAGGCGAAAGTAGAGGTCCTGGCGGAATTGTCCCTCGGCGACCAACTGCTCCAGATTCCGGTGGGTAGCCGCGATGATCCGACACTGTGCGCGCTGCGATTCGCACGAACCGACCCGTTGGTACGAGCCATCTTCCAATACCCGAAGCAGGCCGGCCTGCATTGCCAGCGGCAGTTCGCCGACCTCATCAAGAAACAGGGTGCCACCCCTCGCTGATTCGAAGTATCCGGCGCGGCCGCGTGGATCGGCGCCGGAAAACGCGCCTCTCACGTAGCCAAAAAACGTACTTTCCATCAACTCCGCGCTGATGGCGCCGCAATTGACTGGCAGATAGGGCTCATTGGAGCGGTGACTGCACGCGTGCAGATGTCTCGCCAGCAATTCCTTGCCGGTGCCGGTTTCGCCAATGATCAGCACATTGACGTCCGTCGTTGCCACGCGCTGGAGTTCGTCCAGCATGCGCCGGGTTTCCGGGTCGCGGGTCAGGAACTGGCCGAACCGCCTGACGGGATCCGCATCGCTTTGCGGAAAGGGCGCGCGTTCGGAAGTAGGCAAGCGGATTTGCGGCTCGCTGGCCAGCAGGATAATCGCGCCAATTCTCTCGCCGGATTCAGGCGAAGAAACGTCGATCGTTTGCCTGACCGGCGTGACCTGCAGCGATCCCGCCCCCCAGGCTGCGACGATCTTGCTGCAGCGATCGGTTGGCGAGTGAGCAACCACGCGTCCGACGTGATCCAGCGCTAACATTTCGTCGTGAGGGTAGCGGCGCGCCGTTTCGCCGAACGCTGAGATCAGCCGGCTACGCTCCAGTTCCCTGTACATGACCATGCGCGCTTGAATCGAGTTGGCCATCGACACAGTCAATGCCAATGCCTGGTCGCGGAAGGCGGATTCTTCAATAGTGAAGTCAACGACACCAAGGACGGTGCGCCCGTCAATGTCGAATATCGGCGCCGCGGCGCACGACCACGAATGCCAGCCTTCGCAAAAATGTTCCGTGGCAAAGACATGGACTGGCTGCCCCGTGGCAAGCGCGGTGCCCATTCCGTTCGTGCCTGCGGAAGCCTCGTTCCATTTGGAGCCCTCCACAATGCCCGAGCGAGTGGCAGCCTGTTCGCGGATCCTGGGAGCGCCCGTGATATGCAGGACACATCCCGTGGCTTCAGTAAGGATGATCAGGCCGGGAATCTCATCGAGAAAATGCCCTACATCCTGGATGACTGGCACAGAGGCGTTCAGCAGGCGCTGGCCCGACTGGAGACGCTGCCGGAACTCTTCCTCGTTGAGTCGCTGGGCTACCGTTAACGCAACGTCGACGCCGAGCGTGGTGCAGCGTTGCCATTCGTTGAGCAGAAACTGCTGGTAGGGCGGCCGCCGGTCGCTGATATCGATCAGCCCTGCATTGAAGCGTTCCCACAGGCTTCGCACGCCACGGGCATCTTTGTCGAAGCCGAAGTAGGGGCTTTGGTTTGAAGTCACCGCTTGTCTCCTTCTGGCTGCACAGTCTGAAGTGCGAGACCAGTTACCGGGCCTTTCCAGGCAGCCTTTTCTTTATCTTTAGATCATTACACAACTCCGTTTGGGAAGAAAGGGGGACGATTCGCCAGGCTTTGTCGCAGCCGGGTGAAGCTGCGGGCAAACTCGTGTGCACCACCACATCGTCCAGCGAGTACTTGTGCGTGACGAGGCAAGGAAGCCAGATGCGCTGGCTGAAAACGACATTGCGCATTCGGCACATGCGCTCCTAGCCGCCCGGGCACGACGACCGGGCCAGCGCCTTGCTTCGGCTCCATGACGTCGCGCACCACATTGCGTTTCGTCGGATCCAGCACGAAATCGGCACCCATCGACTTCTCGTTTCCAGGCGGGCGTCCACACGATCCACTGCGATGAGGCCTGCAACCTGCGGTCGTGCGCCAGCCATGCCGCTAGCAAGTCCACTCGCTCCAAAGCCGGCGTGTCCTGTCCCAAGACTCGCGAGACATTTTTGTCCGACCGGCCTCGGACAGATGCGGCACGTCCACTTGAAATCAGCGCATTTTCACAGGGAAAACCCTTGCTTTCTGTGCCAAAACCGGGTGGCACAGAACTTGATCTATGAGGTTTGCCCGTGATGTCGCATCTACAGGTAACACCAATGCATCTGGGGGCGGCGGTTCGCGACGCGCCGACCCGATGCAAAGGGAACTGACTACTACTCACAAGACTGAAAGGAGACGTATGGCTAGCGTTGAATCTGAAGCGCTCAAGACCTTGTATGCAGGTTGGGTCAAGACAATGAGCGAGAAGCCCGACATGTCGCTGGAAGAAGTGCGACAACTGTTCTCCCATTGGGGCGATGTCACCGCCGAACCTGGTGGTGTCGACTACATCGAAGTCAATGCCGCAGGCGTGCCGGCAATGTGGGCCATTCCCAAAGGGTGCGATCCGGACCGCGCACTGCTCTGCTCGCACGGAGGTGGCTATGTCGTCGGATCGATGTACACGCACAGGAAGATGTTCGCCCACATTGCCAAGGCCGTAGGCTGCCGGGCGCTGATTGTCGACTATGGCCGGGCTCCGGAGAATCCGCACCCGGGTCCGGTCAATGACATGACGACAGCTTATGAATGGCTCCTGAAGGATCAGGGCCTGAAGCCCCGGCATATTGCATTGGTGGGGGATTCGGCAGGCGGCGCACTTGCGTTGACAACCATTGCGTCAGCACGTGCGCGCGATCTTCCGCTGCCGGCGGCCACCATGCCGATTTCGCCGTGGGCGGGCTGGGATATCTCCGGGAAAACCTACGAGACCAACGCACATCGGGATGCCTTTGTGTCGAAGGACACCACGGAGTTTCTGGGGCCGCTGTTCATCGGTCCGGAGGGAGACCGCTACGACCCGTTGGCGAACCCGCTCTACACCGACTACAGCGGATATCCCCCGATCTACCTGACGGTGGGTAATGCGGAGACGCTGCTCGATGACAGCATTCGCATCGTCGAGAAGGCAAAGCAGGCCGGTGTCGAGGTGAAGTTCGATTGCTACGACGATATGCAGCACGTCTTCCAGTTCCTGGCCGGCGTGGCGCCCGAAGCGGATGACGTCATCCAGAGGATGGCGCAGTGGGTGCGCCCCCGCATCGGATTGGCATGAATGGATAACGCCAACCACGAACTTTCGACAATCGCCTTATACGAAGATTTCATCATGAACAGCGCTATTTCCTCAGCAACGACTCCTTCCGCCAGTCATGCAGCGGGCGACCACTATGACGTCCTGATCGTGGGCGCAGGCTTCTCGGGCGTCTACCAGCTCTACAACCTTCGCAAGCGCGGCTTCAAGGTGCGCCTGCTTGAAGCCGCGCCGGACATCGGTGGGATCTGGTACTGGAACTGCTACCCGGGCGCCCGGGTGGACACTCAGGTCCCGATCTACGAATTTTCCGATGAGACCCTGTGGAAGGACTGGACCTGGAAGGAACTCTTCCCGGGTTGGGAAGAGCTGCGCGAGTACTTCCACTATGTCGATTCCAAATGGCATGTGCGCAAGGACATGCAATTCAACGCGCGCGTGGCATCTGCAAACTTTGATGAGGCAAAGAAGCAGTGGACGCTGGAGACGACCGGCGGCGAGCAGTTCCAGGGCCGCTATGTGATCCTGTGCACGGGCTTTGCCGCGAAGCCGTATATTCCGAAGATCGATGGTCTGGAGTCCTTTTCCGGTCCGAAGCCGCATACCGGCGTCTGGCCGCAGGAGGGGCTGGACTTCAAGGGCAAGCGCGTGGGTGTCATCGGTACCGGTGCTAGTGCGGTGCAGGTTATTCAGGAGGCGGCCAAGACAGCATCCCACCTGACCGTCTTCCAGCGCACCATGAACATGGCATTGCCGATGGGGCCTCGCCAAACCAATTCCGAGATGCAAGCGAGGATGAAGGAAGCCTATCCCGAACGATATGCCTTGCGTCGACGGACATTCGCCGGATTCGATATGGACTTCCTGCCTGTAGGCGCCATGGAAGTGTCGCCGGAGGAGCGTCAGGCAACCTATGAGGCGGTCTGGGCGAAAGCGGGATTCCACCCATGGTTGGCGACGTTCAACGACGTGCTGTCAAACAAGGAGGCCAACGACACGGCGTACGCCTTCTGGCGGGACAAGACGCGTGCGCGCATCAACGACCCGGAAATCGCCAGTAAGATGGCTCCCGACACCGCACCCTATCCATTTGGCACCAAGCGGCCGTGCCTGGAAAACGGCTACTACGAGGTCTTCAACCAGACTAACGTCACACTGGTGGACATTCGCGAGAACCCCATCCACCACGTCACACCGACGGCGGTGGTCATGAACGACGGGGCGGAGCACGAGCTCGATATTCTTGTCCTCGGCACCGGCTTCGATGCGGTCACCGGCGGCATCCTGAGCATCGATATTCGCGGCACCGATGGTTCGACGCTCAATGATCGCTGGAAAGACGGCATTCGCGCTAACCTGGGCCTGGCAACCGCTGGTTTCCCGAACCTGCTTTTCGTGTATGGCCCCCATGCTCCCACAGGCTTCCTGAACGGGCCGACCGCTGCCGAAATACAGGGCGATGTGGTCATTCAGTGTCTCGAGCACCTGCGGGACAACGGATACCAGCGCATCGAGTCGACGACGGAAGCCGACGAATCCTGGGCCGAGCACGTGAATGACGTGGCATCCAAGTCGCTGTTCGTCCAGACCGACTCGTGGTACATGGGCGCCAACATTCCTGGCAAGAAGCGCGAGATGCTCAACTACCCGGGTGGCCTGCCTTTGTATCTGGAGAAGTGCGAAGAGAACGCCCGGAACGGCTATGAAGGCTTTGTGCTGTCGAGCTGAGCCGGCCAGGTAAGTCGGCAAGTCTGCCTGGCGTGAGCAGCGCCAGGTCAATCCGCTTTGCCCCGCGGGCGGTGCTGTCTGGTCTTGATCAGACGGCACCGCATTCACGTGGCACATCACCCTGCGGTCGCATCTCACCATGCATTGCGCCAGTCGGAATGCCGCCTTCGCATGCGGCGCTTGACGCAGAACATGGCGGGCGCATGTTGGCTTACCGAAGCCGTTGAGGGTCCACTGAGATGCCGAGGAGAAACCCAAACATGAGTCAATTTGATTTCCACACCACCCCAAAGATTACGTGTCAGCGCGGCGCAATCCGTCATCTTGGCACATTGGCCCGCGAACACGGAATGCGGCACGCCTTCCTGGTCACGGACGGCGGACTACATAAGGCCGGTCTGACGACATCGGCTATCGAGGCACTACGAGACGCGTCAGTGGAGGTCACGGTATACGCTGATGTGCTGGCCGATCCGCCAGAGGCCACCATCATTAATGCCGCCGACAGCGCGAGGCAGGCCGGCGCCGATGGCGTGATCGGCTTCGGTGGGGGCAGTTCGCTCGATACGGCCAAGCTGGTGGCCTTGCTCGCCCGTACCCCTCAGGCGATGGACGAGATCTACGGTGTGGGTCTGGCGCGCGGGCCCCGGCTGCCGCTGATCCAGATCCCGACCACGGCGGGCACTGGTTCCGAAGTTACGCCGATTTCCGTGGTGACTACACCCACGCATGAGAAGAAGCCGATTGTCGCAGGGCTGCTCCTGCCGGATCTCGCGCTGCTCGATTGCGAATTGACCGTCGGCTTGCCACCGGCGGTGACGGCCATGACCGGCGTGGATGCCATGGTTCATGCCATCGAGACCCTCACCACGCATCTGAAGAAGAACCCGTTGTCGGATGCGCTGGCGATAGAGGCGTTGAAGATGCTCTACCGCAATCTTCCGCTGGCGATCCACGACGGCAAGAACCTCGATGTTCGGGAACAAATGTTGCTCGGCTCCCTTTTTGCCGGCATGGCCTTCGCCAATTCCTCCGTCGGTGCCGTCCATGCACTAGCTTATCCGCTCGGGGTTCACTACCACGTGCCGCACGGGCTCTCCAACTCGCTAATGCTGCCCCATGTGCTGCGATTCAATCTCGAATCGGCAAGCGCCATCTACGCGCGGATGGGACGCGCATTGCTGCCGGAACTCGAATCGACCACCGACACCTACGCTGCGAGAAACTTTGTCGACGCCATCTGCAAACTGGTCTCCGACATGCCGTATGCGCACAGCCTGCGCGAGGTGAAGGTAAGGGGGGAGGACATCCCGATGCTGGCCCGGGACGTGATGAATATTCGGCGCCTACTGGTCCACAATCCCCGCGAGATCGAATACGACCAGGCGCTGGCCCTGTACGAGGCAGCCTACTGAATCACTGATATGACGACATCCATTCACAGAAACTACATCGGCGGCGAGTGGGTCGAAGGCCCGAGAACCGGCCAGAACATCAACCCCTCTGATACCGACGACGTAATTGGTGCCTACACCCGCGCCGACGCCAAGCAAGCCGAGCAAGCCATTGACGCCGCCTTTGACGTCCGAGGCGTTTGGGAAAGGTGGACGGCAGAGCAAAGAGCCGATGCGCTCGATCGAGTTGGCACGGAGCTCCTGGCTCGGTGCGAAGCGTTGGGGGAACTATTGTCGCGCGAGGAGGGAAAGACCCGTGGCGAAGGCGTTGCCGAAGCAGTGCGTGCTGGTCGCATCTTCAAGTTCTTTGCAGGCGAAGCGTTGCGCGTCAGCGGAGAAAAACTGCCGGTCATTCGCCCGTGTGTCGACGTCGAAGTGACGCGCGAACCCGAGGGCGTTGTGGGGATCATTACACCCTGGAACTTCCCGCTTGCTATTCCGGCCTGGAAAATTGCTCCCGCGCTGGCCTACGGCAACACCGTCGTATTCAAGCCCGCCGATCTGGTGCCCGGAAGCGCCTGGGCGTTGGCGGAAATTATCGTCCGCGCAGGAAAACTGCCCGCGGGCGTTTTCAATCTGGTCATGGGACCTGGTTCCAGTGTTGGTCAGGCCATCGCAGCTTCGCGAAAGGTCAGGGCCGTCAGCTTCACGGGCTCGGTCGATACGGGCCGGCACCTCGGAGTCACGTGTGTTCAGCGTGGCGCAAAGGTGCAAATGGAAATGGGCGGCAAGAACCCGCTGGTGATTCTCGATGATGCCAACCTGGACGTTGCGGTCTCCGTCGCCATTCAGGGGTCGTTCTACTCGACCGGGCAGCGCTGCACAGGGTCCAGCCGCCTCGTGGTGCAGGAGGGTATCCACGATGCCTTCGTGGCGGCGATGACAAGGCGCATGTCCGAACTTCGCATCGGCCATGCGTTGAAAGACGGGACCGATATCGGGCCGGTGGCGTCGCAGGATCAGCTTGAACAGGACTGCCAATACATCGACCTGGGAGTTTCGGAGGGCGGGCGCCTGGTTTCTGGTGGCGAACGTCTTGAGCGCGACACCCCAGGCTTCTATCTTTCTCCGGCACTGATCACGGAGACACGCAATGATATGCGTGTCAATCGCGAGGAAATCTTTGGCCCTGTTGCGACGGTGATTCGAGTCAAAGACTATGAGGAAGCTTTGGCCGTGGCCAATGACACCGACTTTGGGCTGTCGTCCGGCATCTGCACAAACTCCCTGAAGTATGCGACTGACTTCAAACGGCGCTCGGTCGCAGGAATGGTGATGGTCAACGTTCCGACTGCCGGGGTCGACTACCACTCGCCTTTCGGGGGTCGCAAAGGATCCAGCTACGGGGCACGCGAGCAGGGTACTTATGCGCGCGAGTTCTACACTGCGGTCAAGACGGCCTACACGCTGTCGTGATGGTGGCGCGGGGCGGTCGGCGGTTCAAGCCGGCCGCCTCACTACGCATCGAGTAGCGTACGAAGGGCCACGCGGTCTGCGCGACCCCATGTTAGGCTCAGGCAAGCACGTCGCGATGAACCTGCGCAATCGTTGGCGTGCCGAGCATAGCCATGTTCCTATCGACTTCCTCCCTGAGCAGGCTGATAGCATGTCTTACACCATGTATGCCACCGACAACCGCTGCATACATGAATGGTCGACCCAGGAAGACGAAGCGAGCGCCCAGCGCCAGCGCCTTGAGGACATCGCCACCTCGCCGGATGCCACTGTCCATCATCACGACCGTCTGGTCTCCGACCGCATCGCAGATATGCGGCAGTACGTGCAGGGGTTCGACTGCGCCATCCAGTTGGCGTCCACCGTGGTTCGAGACGATGATGCCATCCGCACCAAGCGAAACGGCGTGCCTGGCATCGTCAGCATGAAGAATGCCTTTGATGACCAGGTTTCCGGTCCAGCGCTGGCGGATCCGCGCAATGTCCGCCCAGGACAGGTGGTCCCGGCCAGTCGTGTCACGTATTGCCGAAGCCGAGAGCATGGGCGCGCCGCGGGTCGCGAAGGAGTTCTCGAAATGGGGCATGCCATGAGCGATGAGGGTTCGCAAGAAGGTTCCAGCGAGCCAGCGGGGGTGGGCCAGTCCGTCCATTGCGAGTCGGAGGGAGGGGCGCAACGGCAACGAGAACCCCGTCCGTACGTTGTTCTCGCGGTTCGCCCATACCGGGATGTCGACGGTAATGACGAGCGTCGAGAAGCCTGCTGCGCCGACTCTGTCTATCAACGCGTCGATGCGCGAGGTATCACCGGGAAGATAGGCCTGAAACCATGTGCCGGGGGCAGCGGCATGGACGGCTTCCATCGGAATCAGGGACGAGCCACTCATGATCGCCGGAATGTTCTCCTCCTGCGCCGCCTGCGCCAGCGCGATGTCGCCCCGATATGCCGAGATGGCGCTGATGCCCACCGGTGCAATGCCGAATGGAGATGCGTAGGTCTTGCCAAATATGGCGGTGTCTTGCGATCGATGGGATACGTCGATCAAGACCTTGGGGAGAAATCTAAGCTGCTCGAATGCGTTTCGATTGGCATTGAGGGATATGCCGTCCTCGGCGGCGCCGGAAATGTAGCCGAACAACGGCCGTGGCAGATGGCTGCGCGCGGCGGCTTCGAAGTCGGCCAGGGAAAGGATCTTCTGCAGCTTGGGAGGGAGATGTTTCTTCGCCGCATAGGCGGCGAGATGGCGCTGCGTGGCAGGCAGCCCCTCCGGAATTCTTGTGCCTTCGTGGAGTTTCATTTGTCTTCCTGCATTCTGCTCGTTCGAGTGGCGCGGCATCCGCATCGACACGATCGCAATACGGGATTAACAGCGCCAGCCCATCTCATGATGCGAGGGTGCCGCGTTGTCGCATCAGTTCACGGAACAGCGACTCATTCTTCTTGAAAGGCGCCCGACCGTGGAGGTAGAAATAGTTGTTCAGCACGACGAGGTCGCCGACCGGAAGGGAGACTTCCTTCGTGCCGGCGGACGCCTCCATGGAGGCCGACAACGCATGGAGAAAGGCCGCTTCGTCGCGGTCGGCGGGCTGGACGAACTGATCAATGAACGACATCGACAGTCCGAACTGGCTCTGGAAGAAAATGGGGCGCTCGACTCTATCGGAGACATTCTTGGAGCCTGGCGCCTTGTACTGGAAGGGCCTGGTCCCAAGTTTGTGATTGACGAATTGCTCGATCTCGTCCCAATCATCAAGATGCAAGAAACGCGATTCCCCACCGATGGCATTTTCTTCGGAAAATTTCATCATCAGCAGCCAGTCTGTCGCCTCACTGACAAACGTCCCGTCAGTGTGCATCGTGAACAGGCGATAGGCCTGGCGCAGGTAGGAGTCGCTGTCGTCCGTGTGTTTCACGATGAAGCGGGCGTAGTATGTCCCGGACATTGCATCGTGATTGCTGGGGCCGAGGATATGGCACACGGCCGTACCGAGCCGGACGAAGTCTGCAGAGTCATCCGAAAGGCCCTGGAGACCCATCGTGAATCCACCGTGGCGGCGGTTCTTGACCAAGTCAATCAAGGTTTGCGCGAAGCCGTTGCCAAGGCGCTGGACCAGCAGGTTGGCGAGGTGGTAGCGCATGAACGGGACGTACTCGAGATTCTGGACATCGACATGTCGGGCGTCGTCAAGAAAGCCGGAAAGTGCGGCCTCGTCGGCCGTGACATGCATGAGGCGATGGTGATCGGCGTGGGGCAACAGATGGAAGAGGGGTTGCTCGGGGGTGGAGAGAATCGCGTCTGCGAGCGGTGCGTTCATTGGGGTCTCCTTCTAAGTTCGGGACTCCATTTCAGCCTGCTTCCTGGTCGGCATCCAGCGGCCCGAACATAATCTTTATTCGGAGATGGAGATCAAATGATCGATGCCCGGCAATTGCGATACTTCACTGCCGTGGTCGAGGAGCTGCACTTCGCCAAGGCGGCAGATCGCCTCGATGTGGCGCAATCCGCCCTGAGTGCGCAGATTCAGCGGTTGGAGCAGGACATGGGAGTTCGCCTGCTGAATCGGAACAAACGGCAACCGGTGACGCTCACGGATGCGGGGCGTCTGTTCCATGCGGAAGCCGTGGGGGCGTTGCGACATCTGGAACGAGCCGATCAGGTCGGCCGGCTGGCGGCACGAGGCCTTGCGGGCATTGTCCGAATCGCATATGTAGCTTCTGGCGTGAGCAGCGGTGTGCTGACGCGATTAATGCGCCATTTCCGCGTTTCCCATGGAAATGTGCGCGTTGAGGTCGTGGCCATGGATACGCCACGGCAGTTTGAAGCGCTGGATAGCGGCGAGATTGATGTCGGCATTGTGCGGCTGCGGCGCCAGTATCCGGCGGGCTTGACGGCAACGCTCATACAGAGTGAACGTGTGGTCGTTGCCATGGCGGAGAGCCATCCGCTGGCGAGGAAGCCAAGATTGGTTGCCAGTGACCTGAAAGATCAGTCCTTTGTTTCGCCGCAGTTCGACGAGGAGGAGGGCTTCGGAGAGGTACTGTCGGCGTTGGGATCCGCCGGAGGATTTTCGGCGATTCTCGACTATCGCGTTCAGGATTTCATCTCTGCGATTAGCCTGGCTTCGGCTGGGTACGGCGTGGCTGTCGTACCCGAGTCCATGCGGAATTTTCTACAGCCGGAGGTTTGTTACAGAGCCATCCAGGACTTTGAGTATGCTGTTGATTTGGCAATCGCTAGCCGGAAGCGAGAGCTTTCCCCTGCAGTTCGCGCCTTTGTTGAGGAGTCATTGTCTTGTGAAACTCGGCCATAGCGTTGCCGTATTCAAGTGACGGGCTTTTTCGGCTTGTCTCTCGCAGGGCGGGGCGGTTCTTTGAGCAGGTCAGCGGGCCGCAGCAGATCGGGCACCCAAGCACTGATTGAAACCGGAATCAATTGGGCGTCTAGTGGCCTATAAGGCGGGCCGAAGTGGTGGAGAGTGATATGTGCTTCACAAAATGTCGGTTCGAGAATCCAATTGCGGCAAAATTCAAGAGTGCCGCGCCAAGCTGACATGCGTCTGTCCACGCTGTGGCAACTAGTGTCCTGTCCCACTAATACGTGAGCAAAGTCGGTGCAACTTTTCGAGAATCGAGTCGGCAGTGGCAGTCCAGCGAAACGGCTGGCAGTCCGCGTTGTAAGCGGTCACGAAATGATCGATGCGTTGGACCAACTGCTTGACGCTAGTGAACGAGCCGCGGCGGATAGCCTTATCGGTAATGAGGGAGAAGAAACGTTCGACCTGATTGAGCCAGGAACTGTAGGTCGGGATGAAATGCATGTGCCAACGCGGACGCGCTGCCAGCCAGGTCTTGATCTTCGGGTGGCTGTGCGTAGCGTAGTTATCGGCGATGCAGTGAATGTCCAGCTCGGCGGGCACGGCCTGGTCGATCTCTCGGAGGAACGACAGGAACTCCTGATGGCGATGGCGCGGTTTGCATCGCGCCAGCACGGCTCCATTCAGGATGTTCAGCGCCGCAAACAGCGTGGTGGTGCCATGACGTTTGTAGTCGTGCGTGACGCCCTCGACGTAGCCGAATCCCATGGGCAGCATCGGCTGCGTGCGCTCCAGTGCCTGGCACTGGCTTTTCTCATCCACGCACAGCACCAGCGCGTTGTCACGTGGGCTCAGGTACAAGCCCACCACGTCGCGCAGCTTCTCGACAAAGAACGGGTCGGTAGACAGCTTGAAGCCTTCGGTACGATGAGGTTGCAGCCCGAAGAGTTGGAAGTAGCGCTGCACGCTGCTCTTGGAGATGCCGGTCTCGGCCGCGACAGCACGCACGCTCCAGTGTGTCGAGCCAGTGGCCGGCTTCGTATGCAGGGTGGTCTGAATCAATTGCGCCACCCGTTCGTCGTCGACCGTGCGAGGGGCCCCCGGGCGAACGTCGTCATACAGACAGGCGATTCGGCGTGCAATGAAGCGCGCACGCCATTTGCCGACCGTGGCGTTGCCCATCTTCAGCCGCTCGGCGATCGCGCTATTGAGCTCACCGTCGGCGCTGCAGAGGATGATGCGCGCCCGATTGCTCAACGCAGCAGGCAACGACCGGCTGCGCGCGAACGCCTGCAACTGCGCGCGTTCGTCTTCGCTCAACACCAATTCGGCCTTCGGTCTGCCCGTAATCATCTCGATATCTCCGTTCCCAGAATGCCGAAACGGTATGCAAGACTAATGCCAGTTATTTACGGGACAGGACACTAGAGTCGAGCCCAATAACCAAGTATTGCAGTGAGTGTGGCGCGCCTCCAAGTGCAACTCCACTTGCGGAGTTTGCCCCGGTTCATTACACGCCACCCCACCTGGCCGAGCGCACCTTGCCCGAACAGGCAACGCTGGAAGCGAGGGGGAGCGCGCGGGCGAATGCAAAACGATCACGGCACTATTTGCCGACATGGCCGGATCGACGGCGTTGATCCACGACTTGGATCCCGAAGAAGCACGCCATCTCATTGACCGTGGTGGCCTCATGATGGAGACCGTGCATCACTACGAAGGCTACGTCGCCAAGTCCCTGGGCGACGGGATCCTCGCACTGTTCGGGACTCTGGTCCCGAGGAGAACGCGCTGGTGGGCGTGCCCGAAAGTTACCAGATCGAGGAGACGCTCCCCAGCTTGCATATTCCGACAAAGAAGGGGTGCTTGCCGCCCGCATCGACCGGCTTTCCATCGCGGAGAGGGCACTGTTGCAGACGCTTGCGGTGATCGGCAAGCGGTTCCCTCTGAGCCTGATCCGGCAGGTTGTCGGGCAGCCGGAAGATGAACTCGCCCTCCTGCCTGGAGGGCGAGTTCATCTACGACCTGCCCCCCTTTCCCGAGATAGAGTATTCGTTCAAGCACGGCCTGGCGCAGGAGGTCGCTGGCAGTTCCCTGCTTACGGAACATCGCATTGCGCTACATGCACTGGTCAGGGACTATGAGCGGCGTCCCGGCGTATTCGAGGCCATGGTCTATATTGCAATGGGCGGACTTCTACTGCGCAGAGCCGCCCATCCTTGAACTTTCAAACTGGCTCTCAGAAGGTGTGACGGACTCCCACGGCAGCACCGAACATGTTGTCCTTCCCTGTGGCAAGCGCGTAGCTGTTGCCGAGCGCGAGGCTGTTTGCGAACACTGTCGCGGCCGAGTCAAGCATTAGCCCGGCATGTTTCGAGAATGCGCTGGTGAGATAGAGGTCAGTCCGTTTGGAAAGCGAGTAGCTGGAAAGAAAGCCTACTTGCCAAGGATTCGGTGAAGACGTGCTGTCCAGGAGTCTCTTCAGATTCTGGTAGTTGTATGAGAGCGCAATGCTCAATGCGGGTGTGACTTGAAAGGTTCCACCGATCCAGTATAGATCGTCGCGCTGAAGCGTGTCCCCATTGGGTGCCTTGTTTTGTCCCCAGCGATAACCCCCCATGAGTTTCGCCGCGCCAAAGCTATAGCTGACGGCAGTAGCTGCTTTCTTGAAGGAACCGCTGCTAATGGAGCCGCCAGTGATACCCATCGACGGATTGAGCTGATCGTAGCTGATCGCCAGGCCAAGCGGCCCGGCGAAATAGTTCAGCCCGGCGCCATACGCCGTATCACGCCGAAAGTGCCCAGGCGCTTCGCCATTGCCGCCTAGTGCGACACCGGGCGCTACGACTTGTGGCAAGGCAACGCCCGAACCAAAGGACCAATGCGCAACCGCCGTAACCGGACCGAATGTGCCGGAATACTTGAGCAAATTGTCTTCCCGGAAGTTTGGGCCGGTGAGTGCAACAACCGGATCATACTGCGTAGCAAATGCCATTGGTGAGAAGTTTGCCAGCGCATCAAAGGCAGAGGTGTACTGCCGGCCAAAAGATAGCTGGCCATAGCGTTGGTCCTGCAGTCCGACGTATGCCTGCCGTCCGAAAAGCCGTCCACTTTGTTCACCGACTCCAGTATCGATGGCAAAGCCACTTTCGAGCACGAAGACTGAGTTCAAGCTACCAGACAGTGCTTCAACACCTCGCAGGCCCCATCGCGACCCGGCGACGCCGCCAGAGTTCATGCGGTAGACATTATCCCCGGTGCCGGAAGTGAATTGATTGGATGCCGACGGTACGCTGCCGACGTGGTTGGCAAACTCGACGTTGATATCTGCCACGCCATACAGCGTGACAGTAGATTGCGCGTTGGCGTTGAATGTGGCGCCCAGGGCCAGCAGGGCTGACACCGTGGCGGCAGAATGCTTTGCGCAACGACTCATACTTCGTCTCCTGTGTTGGCGTGCGACAGAGCGACGCCAGTTCTTTGATGTGTTCGGTTCGGTCGCGATGACCTTGTCGAAGGGGCGTAAATATTTCTGTTGCACAGCCGCCCAGAGCCAGGCTTTGGGGTGCGAGCCATGCCGCAAGCAATGCGCAGCTGGTGTGTTCGGCGCTGCGATTGCGGTGATGCATGATCAAGTTCTGTGCCAAGGAGGATTAGGTGCAATTTTCGAGGGTAATCCCGTAATTAATGCTGTCGAACTCAGCTCTGAAGTGAGCCTAAGCAAATCCCAGAAGACAGCCGGCGGACATAAGTGTCCGGTTGGGAGACAGAAATGTCCCACGCTTCGAATTATGGAAGAGGGATGTCTCTGCTAGGGAAGCGCAGCAAGAGCGAGGGGGCTGTCAGGAAGGCGGAAACCGATTTACTTCACGCCCCAGCATGGACCTAGCTGCATCAAATATTGTCTTTCTTTCTTCTCGTAATTTATCACTTGACAATGTGTGCGCTTCGACCAAGAATTATCGAACGATAAAGACAAAAGGAGACAACATGTTGCCCATCCGCCCTTTGCATCCGTGGAACGGCATTCCGTCCTCGATGCCGCTCGCTTCCACCTCTAATTTCGTCAGGCGTCCCTAGGTCGCCCCTTCAGTTGGCTCATGCGTCGCAGCAGCAACGGTGACCGTCTGTCATCGGCGCGAGAGCAGGAACCTCATGTATTCGTCGGGCCACATCTGCAACTGGCCTCTAGTCGACGACCTGGAAATACATATGAAACCCACATCCTTTGAATACCGCCGGCCCGGCACGCTGGATGACGCCCTGCGGCTGCTGGCACAGTCCGGCCCGGACGCCAAGGTAATTGCTGGCGGGCAAAGCCTTGTGCCGATGATGAACTTTCGGATGGCCCGGCCCGATGTGCTGATTGACATCAATGGCGTGAGCGAACTGGATTATCACCGTCGCGACGGCGATATCCTCCGTATCGGCGCGTTAATGCGGCACGCCGATCTGAAGGATTCAGCGCTAGTCCAGGAATGCTGTCCTTTGATGAGCGAAGCCTATCACTACGTCGCGCACGGAACCGTTCGGAACCGCGGCACCCTTTGTGGAAATCTGTGCCACGCCGATCCGGCTTCGGAGATGCCGGCAGTCATGCTCTCTGTAGGGGCCACTATGGTGGTTCGAGGCATTGGCGGCGAACGCCGCATTGCGGCCGAGGACTTTTTCCAGGGCATCTATGCCACGGCACTTGAACCGAATGAAATATTGGTCGAGGTGCAAATCCCGGTGCCGGCGAGCCGCCGCGGTTACGCGTTTGAGGAAGTGTCGGCGCGCCAGGGCGACTTCGCCATGACTTTAGTCGCCGCGCTGCTCGATATTCGCGGTGGACGTATCGAGGAAGCGTCGGTCGCCTACGCGGGTGTGTCAGACCGGGCGCGGCGTCTGCCTGCGGTCGAGCAAGCTCTGACAGGCCAGTCGCCGTCAACGGAGTTGTTCGACCGCGTCGCTGCGCTTGCTAGTGAAGGGTTCGACCTTATCGAAGACATCCATGCGGACAGGCAGTACCGCCACGACCTGATTCGTACGCTGACCGCCCGAGCGCTCGCCAGGGCGGCGGAGCGCGCCCAAGGGCATGCCTGACTGCAACGCACCACTGGAGTTGAAGCCATGACAGTCCACAAGATCGATGTTGCCGTCAACGTTAACGGCAAAACTTATGAGCGGAGCATACCGACCCGTATGCTGCTTTCCGATTTTCTTCGTAATGAATGCCATCTGACCGGAACACACGTCGCCTGTGAGCATGGGGTCTGCGGCGCCTGTAACGTCATGCTTGATGGCAAGACGGTACGCTCGTGCCTGACGTTCGCCGTACAGGTGCAAGGGGCGGCTGTAGAAACAGTCGAAAGCCTCGGCACGATCGAGAAGTTGCATCCGTTGCAACAGGCGTTCTGGGAAAAGCACGGCCTGCAATGTGGCTTTTGCACGCCGGGGATGCTCATGACCGCCAAGGAGCTGCTGAGTGTCAATCCCAATCCCACGCGTGAAGAAGTCGCAGAAGCCATCTCGGGCAACCTCTGCCGATGCACGGGTTATCAGACGATCGTCGATGCCATCATGTCGGCAGCCGAAACCATGCGCCAACAACAAGGAGTGCAGCCATGACCGAGCGATATATCCCGGACGTAAAAATCCCGGCGTCGCGGCAATCGGAAGCGCCTCGTCAGAATTTGCGCTGGATCGGCAAGAGCATGAAGCGAGTCGAGGATCCGCGACTGCTCACTGGTCGCGGTAAGTACGTCGACGATATCGTGCTGCCGAACATGGCTCATGTTGCGTTGCTGCGAAGCCCGTTCGCTCACGCCCGTATCAAATCGATCGACGTCAGTCGTGCGCGCGAGTTGCCCGGGGTGATCGCCGTCGTCACCGGCAAGGAGTTTGCGGAAACGACTGGACCGACGGTGACATTCTCGAGCCCGCCTGTCGTTCAGCACGCGATCGCCATCGACCGGGTGCGCCATGTCGGCGAAGCGGTTGCCGCTGTCGTTGCGGTGGACCGGTACATCGCGGAGGATGCACTCGAACTGATTGATGTGGATTTCGAGGAGCTGCCGGTCGTTGCAGATTTCGAGGCGGCGTTGCATGCCAAGGGTGAAGCCGTTCTCCACCCGGACCTGGGTGACAGTAATGTCGCGATGGACCGTACCTTTGCGTTCGGTCCCGTTGACGACGACTTCGCTCGCTCCGATCTAGTTATCAAGCGTCGCCTGCGGTGGAACCGGTCGGGGCCGCAGCCACTGGAGACTGTCGGCGCGGTTGCGGAGTACGATCCCGGCACCGGGAAGTTTACGGTCCACTGCAACACGTCGATGTATACCTATGTCGGGTGGCTCTGCGCAGCTTCTCTCGGCGTCCCTTCGACGCAGCTCAATATCGTGCCGACGCTTGCCGGTGGCAGCTTCGGCTCGAAGCTGTTCCTGCACAAGGTTATTGTTCTGACGGCGGGGCTGGCACGCATTGCAGGTCAGCCGGTAAAGTTCATCGAGGACCGCCTCGACAATATGACCAACGCTGACGGACACGGCTCCGACCGTGTCTACGAAGCCGAGCTTGCGGTCAAACGCGATGGCACTATCCTGTCCCTTCGCTATGAAGTCATGGATGATTATGGCGCTTACCTGCAGTATGGGTATGGGACACACGGCAATGCATTCTCTCAGATCGTTGGGCCCTATCGTATCAATAGTGTGCAGGCGAGAATCATCGCAGTGCTGACCAACAAGTGCCAGCAGGGCGCGTATCGTGGCTTTGGTTCGGAAGTATCCAACTTCGTGATAGAGCGGATGGTGGATGCTGCCGCGCGAGAGCTAAATCTGGACCCGGTCGAGATCCGCCGGCGCAACCTGATCCGCCCGGAGGAATTTCCCTTCGTGATTCCCACGGGCAATGTGTATGACAGCGGCAACTACCAGGCGGTCATGCAAGAGATGCTCAGGATGTTCGACTATGAGGGATGGCGTGCCCGGCAGGAAGCCGCGCGCAAGGAAGGCAAGTACATCGGCATCGGCGTGGTGACCTGCCAGGAGCGCAGCGTGTTCAGTTCGACCGAGTTCTGGTCGCTGAATCCTCCGGAGCAGCCTGGATTCGCGCTGACCAGTTCGCCCGAGGCGGTGTCGATGCGGATCGATCCCACCGGTAAGGTATTTGTCAAGCTGAACGCGCCATTCTGGGGCAACAGTCCCGAGACCGTGGTGACGCAGATTGTTTCGGAGGCGCTCAGCGTTGAGCCGTCTGACATCTCGGTCAGCTACGCTGATACGGACGCGGGGTTCAACGGTACAGGGCCGGGCGGCAGTCGATATACGGTGATGGTTGCAGGGGCCGTCGTGGCGGGATCAAGGACGCTGCGCAACAAAATGTTCCGGTTTGCCGCACATATGCTGGAATGCAGTAGCGACGACCTGGAACTGTCCGGCGGTCGCGTTATCATCAAGGGCATCCCGGGATCGGGCAAGACGATTGCGGAACTTGCATCGGCTATCCACTATTTCCGTCTGGACTTCCCGGATACGCCAGAATTCTCCAGCGGCCTGGAAACAACCTCGGTTTACGACCATCCGCTGACAACCATGCCGGCGTCCGATCGTAGCCATCTTGGCATCTTCTACCCGATCATGGGGCATATGGCACACGCGGCTGCGGTCGAGGTTGATCCGCAGACTGGGAAAGTGACCATCCTTGACTATGTCGCTGTACACGATTGCGGCACTGTGGTTAACCCCATGACGCTCGATGGCCATGTGCGAGGCGGCGCGGCTCAAGGAATCGGCACGGCCCTGTATGAGCAATTCCACTACGACAGCAATGGCCAGTTGCTCACGGCGTCTTTTGCGGACTACCACATGCCAACTGCGCATGAGGTGCCTTTGAATCTGCGTGTCGGTCACGTGGAGACGCCGTCGCCCTACACGGAATTCGGTATTAAGGGTGGCGGCGAGGGCGGACGCATGGCTGCACCGCCGGTGATGGTGCAAGCCGTTGAGGATGCGCTGCGACCGTACGGTGTGGAACTGACCGAGGTCCCGCTTACCCCTAGCCGTATTCGCCGGATTGTACGGGAAGCGCAGTGCAAAAATGGCTGATTGCGCCGCTCAGCCACGCGCGCCTCAGGATTGAGGTTTGATCCGGGGAGATTGGGCGCAGCCACGGCCCGCTCCCTATCGCATTAACGTTTGAGTTGTCTGACCATGGAACTTTCGAACCATCAGCATGTAAATGCCCCGCAGCAAGCCGTCTGGGATGCATTGAATAACCCGGAGATCCTCAAGTCCTGCATCGCAGGCTGCGAGAGTATCTCCGCAACTTCCGATAACGCATTTGAAGTTGTGGTGGCAGCGAGGGTCGGTCCTGTCAGCGCTCGCTTCAAGGGCAAGTTGACCATTGTCGACGCACACGCGCCGACCTCGTATTCACTCGTTTTTGAAGGGCAGGGTGGCGCAGCTGGGTTCGCCAAGGGTGGCGCTGATGTCGTGCTGTGCGCCGAGGAACAGGGTACGCGGGTTCAATACACCGCCAAGGCTCAAATCGGAGGCAAGCTCGCGCAGATTGGCTCCAGGCTGGTTGACAGCGCGGCCAGGAAGATGGCTGACGATTTCTTTACTGCCTTCGAGCAGACGTTGGCAGCCGCAGCGCCGGCCGTCACTACTCCGGCAGAAGAGGTCATGGCGGCGCCCATTGCACGAACGAGCAGCGGCATCCCCTACGCCCGCCTGCTTCCTTGGATCATTGGCTTGAGCGCGGCTGCTGCCACGGCATTCACGTTGCTCCGTTAGGGGCCTGCGGCCGGAACGAGGCGCCAAGGAGCCTACATGGACAGTATTGACCTGCAAGTACTGAAAGACGCTAAGGCCTGGTTGGAGGCTGGTCATGGAGTAACGTTGGCGACCGTCACCAGGACCTGGGGTTCCAGCCCGCGTCCGATCGGGGCAATGCTGGCCCTGCGCGACGACGGTCGTGTGTCTGGCTCGGTGTCAGGTGGCTGCATTGAGGATGACCTGATCTATCAGAATTCCAAGAGATTCCTCTCCTTCGACACGCCGGAGATCGTGACCTACGGTGTTAATGCGGAAGAGGCGCGGCGAATGGGTTTGCCCTGCGGCGGTACGATTCAACTCGTACTTGAATCGCATCGCGACTTGGCCCGCATCGGAGAAATGCTAGAACGGGTAGAGCGTCGCGAACTGTTTGCTCGTGTGCTCGATTTAAGGTCTGGTGCGATTTGCTTCCGACCGGCGCAACCCGATGATGTCCTGAGTCTCGATGCGCAGCACCTCGTGACGGTGTACGGCCCACGGTACCGGCTTTTGTTGATCGGCGCAGGGCAATTGTCTAGCTTCCTGGCGAGCATGGCGGTTGCATTGGAGTACCAGGTGACAGTTTGCGACCCTCGCGACGAGTACGTCGGCGATTGGGACGTGGCGGGAACGACGCTGGTGAGAACCATGCCGGACGACACGGTCATCGCCATGGGGCCTGACCGTAGGACAGCGGTGATTGCCCTGACGCATGATCCTAAGCTCGACGACCTTGCGTTGATGGAGGCGTTGCAATCGGACGCCTTTTATGTCGGTGCGATCGGCTCGCGCGCAAATAACCGGATGAGACGTGAGCGCCTGCTTGAGTTCGGCGTCACAGAAGACCAGGCTCGCTGCATGCATGGACCGATCGGGATTCACATTGGAAGCAAGACCCCTCACGAAATCGCTGTCTCGATCGTCGCGGAACTAACCGCAGTAAAGAATGGCATCGTACTGCCTGACGGCTGGAACATTATGGCCCGCAAGGCGGGAACGGACACGCACGCCTGTGCGGTCCTGTGAGTCCAACTGTGTCCGGACATCAAGACGGAGTGCCTTGAAGAATCGTAATTACCCCGTCAACACCACTTGGTTGGCGTCGAGATGGTCCAGCGATGACGAAACCATCGCCATGTTCGAGCAGAATCTCTCGGAAAATTTGTACAAACTATGGAACCGAGTGTCATTGGGGTGGAAGATCCGAGGGCCGAGCCTTCAGTAGACAGGCGAAGGCAATATGGGTAGCCGAAAGCTGACCAACAGGGCTATCTCACTTCGGCGGGGGGCGCGACAGCACGATGACAAGGATATGCTAAGCAACTGGAAAGCCCTACTCGTCCCGGTGTGGCGCTGCGGAAACGTGTGCGCCCGCCAGCAACTGTGAAGCTTGTCATCACGCCTTCAGGCTCCCCCCATGTACTTGCTAACTTCCTGGTTCGCAGACGGGACCTTGATGAGAGTCGCTTCGCGAACGTCTTTCACTGCTCGCCGCAAATCGCTTTCCGCTGAGCAAATGGCAAGCTGTGGGCCATGCGCGATGGCGTCCGGCTACGCAATCGCCAACCGCTGCTCCGCCTGAGACTGGCTGAGCCGAACGGCCAATTCCCGCGCGCGGGTGGTGTGGAGTTCGCTCAGTTCGGCCGCGCGCGCGCTGTCACCTGCTGCAATTGCCTTGGCAATTGCCTCGTGTTCATCCCAAATCGGTTCGCGCTGCGTGGCGAACTGCAAGCCGGCACCCATTGCGCGTCGCAGATGGGCCCAGTAGACCTCGGCGCTCTCTGCAATGAGGGGATTGCCGGATGCGTCGTAAATCGCCCGATGGAAGGCCATATCCGCATCGACCATGGCCTTGACGTCCTTGCCCTTGATAACCCGTCGTCCAGCCGCGAGGAGCTTGGGATCGATCTCATAGCGGCGCTCGGCGGCAAGGCGGGCGGCAAGCGCGTCGAGGGCGCCGCGGATCATGTAAAGGTTGGAAATAGCGGTGGCGTCCATGGGCGCAACCTCTACACCTCGACCGGGGACGTCCTGCACAAAGCCGTCCTTCTTCAGCAGAAGGAGGGCCTTCAGCACTGGCGAGCGGGAAACCTGCATCTGTTCCGCGATTTCCTCTTGCTTCAGGCGGGTTCCGGCCTCGAGGGATCCATCGCTGATGGCATCCAACAGCGTCTTGTACACCTCCTCCACATAGTCCGGTCTGGCAGAAATCTTCTGCAGCTTGATCACACTGGCCTCCAAGTTTGTACCTTGTACTCTGGATCCAGAGTACATCGCGCACTAGCAACCGTCAAACGTTGAATGTGAGTGCAGCGCCATTTCGATTCCGGCAGAAGGGTAAACCCATAAATACAAGGGCGATGCATTGTCCTATTCTTTGGATCCAGAACCCAGAATCCAGAACCCCGGATTCTGGAGCCAGCAATAAGCCGCAGCCCAGAGCCGAACCCCGCCAGTGCGAACAGCCGCGACCGCACGCGCGGAATCAGCACCGTGTAGGGCCAAGTTTTAACAGGTGCGTCGAACGACTAATGCGGAAACCTGAAAGGAGACCAGTCAATGCAATCAGGTCCTATGGCATGGCGTCTAACGACCCATGTCCGACAAACACATAACGGAAGTGATCACCTGCCCGAGCGATCGCGACGCCAAATAGTCCTTGTCACGATGGGTGCGTCAGCGGAGCAATGAAATGGCAACGATCGCAAGTCTTCCCCAAATGCTGTCCCTTCACGCTCAGCGCACGCCGAATAAGATCGGCGCGCAGGATCTCGAGCGAAGTCTGACGTTTCGCCAGTGGCATCAGCGGTCCCGCAAGCTGGCCAACGCGCTGTTGGGGCTTGGGCTTAAGAAGGGGGATCGCGTTTGTGTCCTCGCATACAACAGCATCGAGTGGTTAGAAATCTATGCCGCAACGGCGATTGCGGGACTCATCGCAGTGCCGGTCAATTTCCGTCTAGTTGGTACCGAAATTGCCTATATCGCGCAAAACTGCGATGCGCGAGCATTTCTCGTGCAAGCCGAATTGCTCGGGCCGTTCGAAGACGCGCGCAGGGAATTGTCCTTGCCTGAAAGGAACTGCATCGTCTTTGGGAGCAGTCAACCAGCAGCCGGCTTTAGTCAATACGAAGCATTGATCGCTGCAGCAGCGGACACCGAGCCGGCATCACTGCTCGCTGCGGATGATCCCTGGACGTTGATGTACACGTCGGGGACTACAGGCAAGCCTAAGGGTGCGCTCCGAAGCCATGCGGGCAGCGCATCGCTTTCGCTTGCCACGCTGGCTGAGATGGGGCTCAGCCATGACGACGGCGCCTTGCTCGTCATGCCACTCTGCCACGCTAACTCCTTGTACTTCTTCGGCGCCTTTCTCTATGCAGGCGCCACCTGTACGGTCTACAGTCGCAAGAGCTTTGATCCCGAGCACCTGCTACAAACCTTCTCGACAGGCGAGAGTACATTCACCTCTCTGGTGCCGACGCACTACACCATGATGCTCGGTTTGGAGCCGCAGATTCGCAATCACTACGATGTGAGTCGAGTCCGAAAGCTGATGATTTCATCAGCTCCAGCTCGTCGCGAAACCAAGCTGGAGATTCTCGAATACTTCAAGAATTCCGGCTTGTACGAAATGTACGGATCCACCGAAACCGGTTGGGTGACGATGCTTCACCCGAATGAGCAGCTTTCGAAGCTCGGCTCTGTTGGGAGGGAATGCGTGGGAGGCCGGAGAATCCGCTTCCTTGACCAAGACGGCAACGAGGTTCCCGATGGTCAGCCCGGCGAGCTCTATGCAAGCAACCCCTACTTATTCGACGGCTATTGGGGGCTGCCAGAGAAGACGCAAGATGCTTTCCGTGGGGAATACTGCACCGTAGGGGATTTCGGATTCAGAGATGAGGACGGCTACATTCATCTTGTTGACCGTAAGAGCAACATGATCATCTCTGGCGGGGAAAACATCTATCCCTCAGAGGTCGAGACCATGCTTGCCGCCCATCCGAAAGTCGGAGACGTTGCTGTCATCGGTTTGAGCGATGAGAAGTGGGGGGAGCGGGTACACGCGGTGGTGGTCCCTCGCGTGGGGGAAACACTGACGCCTGACGAGGTGATTGCCTGGTGCAAGGACCGAATCGCGGGCTACAAGAGGCCGCGCTCCGTCTCGTTCATCTGTGACGGCGAAATGCCCAGAACCGCGACCGGAAAAATTCAACATCGTCTATTAAGAACAAGGTTTGCCGAGCGCGACGGCAATCATTGACGCACGAGGAGAGTAGTCATGAGTCTCAATAAGCATCAGGACGTCAATCAGGACGTTAATAGTTGTGCTGCCTGGATCGCCAAATTTCTGAAGGCACAGGGTATCGATCGTGTATTCGGCCTGCAGGGCAGCTATCTGCAACCGCTGTGGGACCATATCGGTCGAACCGGGATACAGATTGTCGATGTGCGCGACGAGGATGCCGCGGTTTATATGGCGCATGCTCATGCGGAGTTGACAGGACAGATTGGAGTAGCACTGGCCACCGCCGGTCCCGGCGTCACCAATACCGTTACGGCTATGGCGAACGCCTTTGTATCGCGTGTACCTGTACTGTTAATCGGCGGTTGCCCGTCGCAGCAGCAGTCAAATATGGGGCCGTTGCAGGACATCCCTCACGTCGACATCCTGAAGCCCGTCACGCGTTATTCGCGGACGGCTCGCATCGCCGACCATGTCGTGCGCGAATTCAATGAGGCCTTCGCCTGTGCCGCTGGCTATGTGCGTGAACCGGGACCGGCATACATTGAGGTACCTACTGATGTGCTGCGCACCCCGATACTGCCACAACTGATTCTTGATGACTGGATGCAACCCACGCCGCGACGGCCCATGTACCCGGATCCCGTCGCGACGCGCGAAGCCATGGAGGTGTTCTGGGCGGCAAAGCGACCGGTAGTTATTACCGGCCGTGGTGCGAAAGGCGCTGGGGACGCGATCGTCCGTTTGCTGGAAGCCACCGGCGCTCTGTATCTCGACACGCAAGAGAGCCGTGGCGTCGTGCCCTATGACCACCCGGCGTCGGTGGGCGCGGCGCGGTCTCAGGTGATGACTGACGCCGACGTGGTGCTGCTGGTCGGTCGAAAGCTGGACTACCAACTCGGCTATGGTTCTCCCGCGGTGTTCCCGCATGCGCGCTTCATTCGCATTGCCGACGCGCCTGGTGAATTGTTCGACAACCGGCGCGGGCGTCCTGAAATTCTGGCTTCCGCACGAGAGACCATCGAATCGATGCTGTCTCTGGCGGACGGTCGATCCGCAGCCGTGGATGTGTCGTGGGCCGCGAATGTGCGCGACCGGCATCTGTCGCGGGTGGCCAGAGCGGCTGCGCTGGAGCAACGCGAAACGCTCGGCAGTGACGGGAAGATCCACCCGCGGGTGATCTTCGATGCCATCGCCGAAGTGGCATTTCAGGACTACATTGGCGTTGCCGATGGCGGAGACTTGTTGAGCTTCGCGCGAACCGGGCTGCAATCCAATACTTACATGGATTCGGGGGCATTTGGGTGCCTCGGCGCGGGCGTTCCGTTTGCCATTGCCGCAGCGCTTGCGCAACCCGGCCGTCAAGTGATCTCGGTGAATGGAGACGGCGCGTTCGGCATCAACGCGATGGAGATCGACACAGCGGTCAGGCATGGCGCCAAGGTGGTCTTCATTGTCTCCAACAATGCGGCTTGGAACCTTGAGCGAATCGATCAGGAAATGAACTATGGCGGACGTGTCGTGGGGACGACCCTACGTCATTCCGACTACGCCGGATTGGCGCGATCACTCGGCGCCCATGGTGAACGCGTGGAGAAGCCAGAAGATATGGTGGGCGCATTGGAGCGCGCACTCGCCAATGCTCCGGCCTTGATCGACGTCGTGACCTCACAATCGGTGGTTTCCTCAGACATGCAGAAGGGCTTGAGTCTGGTTCCTGACTATCAGGCTTTGATGGCATGGGATGAAGCCGAACGCCGCCGACGACAGTAGGTCCGTCGGCGGCCAGGCGATCTGGCCGCCTATCCTGCTTTCGTTCGCTGGCACTTCGGGTGGTCAAGGCAGGCCGTGACATTGCCGGGATCGGGCGTCGCAAACGATGGGTATCCGTTGATCTGCAGCGATTCTCACGCTGGAGAAGCGGTCACCTGTAGGCGCCTGGTGCCGAGGCCGAGCGATCTCGTTGTCTGCGTTTCTCACCTTGTCGTCGAAAAGGCGCCGACAGAAGCGCCGGTCACCCCGCCACGTGCGGTGGAGTGATTGTTGTTGCCGGGTCTGGTGAGGTCACCACGCCGCCGGCTACTCATCCATCATGCGCGGACCGCCGGTCCGCAAGGAGACTCATATGCAACGAATAGAAGCGCTATCCCCAAGTGGGCTGGTCAGTCTGGAGACCGTCGCCTATCGCAAGGTCATGTGGCGAATCATTCCGCTGATGGCGGTCTGCTTTGTCTTTGCATATCTAGATCGAGTCAATATCAGCTTCGCGAAGCTTCAGATGCAGGCCGATCTCGGGTTCTCGGACGCGGCCTATGGGCTGGGCGCCAGCATCTTCTTTGTGGGCTACTTCATATTTGAGGTACCTAGCAATCTGATACTCGCCCGGACTGGAGCGCGGAGATGGATTGCGCGCATCATGATCTCGTGGGGCATCGCCTCTGCCGCCATGATGTTCGTCACCAATGAAACATGGTTCTACATCCTGCGCTTCCTGATCGGTGCAACTGAAGCCGGCTTTCTGCCGGGCGCAATCCTGTACTTCACGTACTGGTTTCCCGCCCCGCGGCGCGCGCGTATCACCGGCTACTTCATGACATCGATCCCGATTTCCGGCGTATTGGGCGGGCCGCTTGCCGGTATCATCATGACCAATTTTGCAGGAATCAATGATTGGGCAGGGTGGCAGTGGCTGTTCCTGCTTGAGGGAATACCAACCGCATTGTTGGGCTTCGTGGTGCTGTTCTGCCTAACCGATAAGCCAGCTCTGGCGACATGGCTGTCCGAGGAGGAGAAGAGGGTTCTGCAAGCCAACTTGGCCGGCGATGCAACCGGAACATCGGTACACAAGTTCGGTCTCGCCCTGCGTCAACCGGCCACCATTTTTCTGGCAGTCGTTTATATGTTCATCCTGATGGGCATGTATGGGCTGACGTTCTGGATGCCGCAATTGATCAAGAACACGGGGATTGCCAGCACCGAGGTCGTCGGATTGTTGAGCGCCATCCCATATGCAGCAGCCGGTATCGGGATGGTGTGGATTGGGCATCGGTCGGACCGTACAGGGGAGCGCCGCTTGCATCTGGGCCTTGCCGTGCTAGCCGGGGGAATTGGCTACATCATTTCTGCGGCATTTGGTGCGCACACCGGAATCGCACTGGCGGCCCTGACATTGTCCGCCGTGGGAATCATGGGATGTCTTCCGGTGTTCTGGACGCTTCCTCCCAAGTACTTCCGTGGTACGGCTGCAGCCGGTGGTATTGCGTTGATCAATTCCGTGGGCAATCTTGGCGGCATGATCAGCCCTTATCTGGTGGGTAAGGTCAAAGACCTGACCGGCGACACGACCCTCGGGCTCTATGCGGTTGCCGCATTCACCCTTCTGGCAGCGTTGCTGATTCTCTTTGCCCTGCCGCGCACACTGGCGGGACAGGATCCCACCGCGGCCGACGCGTAAGGCAAGCGGCGCGTCGCACAGACGCGTGACGGAAGCCCGTCATCCCGCGGGTAAGTGGTCGCATGTCCTCGGATACCCGGGCACTGCAGCGGGGTGATACAAGCTTGTCTCCGTGATCGCGGTTCGGGGGCGCCATTGCCATACTGCGGATCTCCGTTATGGCGAAGAGATTCAGATCCGCCTGCCATGCGCATCACGACCGACGCGCCGCAGTTGTTCGGCGGCTACGGCTATTGACAACCACGACTATCGCGTTGAGCGCCTGCGCGACGCCAAAATTACCCAGATCTGGGAAGAGATCAATGTAACCGTCAGCGGAACCCGTCTGGCGAGCGACGGTAAGCGGTGGGGGCTACAGGTCGACGACCTTGCGCAGTAGCGCGAAGGAGACCCGCCAGTGGCCTTCGTTCGGGTCGCACTCGATGGAGGCGGTTTTCTGGTTGATGCGCACGATGGTGCCGATGCGTTCGCTGAGGTGCTGGTCGGTGAAGGTGACGGTATCGCCGACCCGGAAGTCCGCGCGCTGCGCCCGGGGCGGTGGTGGCGGTGAAGCGTGCGGTGGTTGCTGCGCGGCGGTAGTGGGCTCGGCGAGCACGGCGGCGTAGGGCAGGATCCAGTGGCGGCCGCTGCTGGTGTCCTGGACCAGGGCCTGGGTCTGACGCAGCTCGAGGACGCGCCCCTGGCGCAGCGGCTGGGTCAGGTCGTCGGCGACGTAGCCCACGGTCATGCCGATATGCAGGTGCCTGCGGGCCTCGAGGATACGCTTGGGATCGTTGATCATTCGCCCGATGGTCAGATACAGGCGGTACAGGTCGGCACTTGGGGCCAGGCGCAGGGCGTCAAGGATGTCCATGACGCGCAGTGTAGCGGTTAGCGCGCCAGCGGCAGCAGTTCGTGGACCTGGCTGTGGGGTGGGCCGGCAGGCGCTCCAGCGTGTCCTTGAGCCAGCCGTAGGGCTCGATGCCGTTCAGGCGGCAGGTCCCGAGCAAGGAATACATCGTGGCAGCAGTGCGCCCGCCGCGCCCGCGAACATCCAGCTCGCCCTGCCGAGGGCAATCGGGCGGATCGCGCGCTCGAGGCGGTTGTTATCGGGCTCGAGGATGCCGCTCTCGGTGTAGCGCACCAGCGCCTGCCAGTGCCGCAGCGCATAGCCGAAGGCTTGTGCCAGCGGCTGCCTGGCAAGCAGGCCGTGGGCATTGCCCTGCAGCCACTGGTGGAACTGCGCCAGCAGCGGCACAGCCTCGGCCTGGCGCGCCGCCAGCTTGTGCTCCGGTGACTTGTCCTTGATGTCGGCCTCGATGGCATACAGCCGGGCGATCCACGTCAGCGCCTGCGCCGCCAGCCCTGGTGTCTTCTGGGCTTTGGCGATCTCGAAGAAGCGTCGACGGCAATGCGCCCAGCATCCGACCTCGATGATCCGACCGGTACGGTAAAGCGCATCGTGGCCACTGTAGGCATCAGCCTGCAGGTAGCCGTGGTAGTCGCGCAGGAAGTTCAGGAGGTAGGTCCCGGTGCGGGACTCGGCGAACTCGAACAGGACCGCCGGCGGGTGGTCAACCCACAACCCGTTCTCCTGCCGCTGCCCGGCCCCGAGGTAGCCCCACAGATGGGCCTGCCGTGTGCTTGTGCGACCGCGTTCGAGCAATGGCAGCGTGGTGTCGTCCAGATGCACGCGCGGCGCTCGCAGGACGTGGTTGCGCAAGGGCGGCAGCAGCGTTGCCAGCAGCTCGGCAGAAGCCAGCTTCCATTCGCACAGGGTGGCCCTTGGCAGGTGCACCCCCAGGCGCGCATAGCGCGTTTCCTGCCGATTGATCGGCAGGTGGTCCACGAAGGTGTCGACCTGAATGCTGGCCAGCAGCCCTGCGCTGGCGTTGCTCTTGGGCAGCGGCGAGGGCTGCGCGGCAGCCGTCACGATGGTGGACTCGCCGCCCTTCGTGGCCACGTATTTGAAGCGGATGTGCTCGATCACGCTGAGCCTGGCCGGCTCGTAGTGCAGCGTCTCGCTGCGCTCCTCGCCGATGCGCTCCAGGGAGTCGAAGCTTGCCTTCTGCGCCTCGGACAGGTCGTATTCGATGCGCGTGCGTGGCAGGTCCTTGGGCAAGGCAGGACGGCCCTTGCGGATGTGGCCAGTCACCTTGACCTGCGGCGCCGCCGGCGGTGATGGCAAGTCCAGCGGCTGCGTAAAGAGTTCGGCCTGCCCCGGCAGGCGCTCGGAACTGGCGCCGAACCGCGCACGGTTAAGCTGCGCGACCTGATGCTTCAATATCTCCAGTTGCTCCCACAGCGCGCGGGCGACCCGGTTCTGCTCCAGCGCGAGAGTACGTACCGCCTCGAGATCGGCTGGCAGGTCGGAGGGTGTCAGTACCGGAAGCATGGCGCCATGATGCGCCAGCGCCGGCAGGTTTACAAGTCACGAGATGCGCGTGGCCGTGACAGTGCGGTGGGGTCGAACCGCCGGGATCTCGATGCCTTCGAGCCAAGCGTTCAATTCGGCCAGTGTGAAGCCACGCTGGGCTAGTGTCGCGGGCGAGGGAAACCGGCCGTGCGAAAGCCGCTTGTACCACAACGCGAAGCCGGTGCGGTCCCCCAATACAGAATCTTGACCTTCGATCGATCTCGGCCGACGAAGACAAACAAGTGCCCCGACAGCGGACTCTTGGCCAGCAACGGCTCCACCAGATACGATAGGCCGTCGATGGACTTGCGCATGTCGACCGCGTCACGGCAGATGAAAGCCTGCACATCGCCGCCGATCAGCACCGGCCGCCTCCCAACTGCCCCAGCACGAAGCGCACGATGCGTTCGGCATGCATCCCACTCAGCTCGATACGCGCGCCGCCGAGCGTGACGACCACTTGGTCGCGAGACTTCGACGGTAGTGGGTCGCTCGCCGACACGACAGTCGGTACTGCGACCGTTGCCGCGGCGATGAATGCCGTGTCCGCGGTCAATGCCATTGGCGGCACCACGGGCAGTTGCTGCTCGTGGCTCAAGCGCTTGCGCCACAAACCGAAAGTGCTGACCGCCAAGCCGTGCTTCCGGCAGAAGGCGCGGATGCTCCCGCCACTGTTCCCCCATTGCGCCAGTAGATCGCGCCAGAAAGCTTCATCGTGGCGGTCATACCTTGCCCCGGCTCGTCCGCTCTTGCCTTCCCGCTGATTGGCCATCGCTTCACTCCCAGTGATCGTGAAGCTCCTACCTTCTCATCGCCGCCCTCTACTCGCCAGACGGGTTCCGCTGACGGTTACAGATCAATCAGGTGCACCGCCAGTTGATTGGCCGCAGCTTCCTGAGGAAATAGGAGACGGATATGACAACCATTCAAACCGTCGGCGTCGCGGGCGCCGGCACCATGGGGGCGGGCATTGCGATCGTTGCGGCCCGCGCGGGATTCCGGACCATTGTGTTCGACATGCGACAGGAAGCGCTGGATCGTGCCCGGGGCCAGACGGAAGCGTTCCTGACGAGATCTGAGCAGCGCGGCAAGCTGCCGGCAGGCGCCGCCGCTGCCGCGATGCAACGCTGGAAAGGAACGACGGAGCTGTCTGGGCTGGCCGAGTGCGACCTTATCATCGAGGCCATCTTCGAGGATTTGTCGGTCAAGCATCAATTGTTCGGTAAGCTCAACGAGGTTTGCCAGCCAAGCACCATCTTCGCGTCCAATACGTCGACGATATCAATCACCCAGATCGCCGGCGGATCCGGCCGCCCGGACTGCTTTGTGGGCATGCATTTCTGCCTGCCGGCACAGTTGATGAAGCTGATCGAAATGTCGCCTGGCCTGGCCACCTCGGACGACACCTTCCAGAAGGCGTGGGCCTTCGCCCAGGCCATGGGACAAAAGCCCGTGGCCACGCAGGATACGCCGGGGTTCATCCTTAACTATTTCCTGATTCCCTTCAACAACGACGCGATTCGTCTGGTCGAACAAGGGGTGGCCGAGCCCGCCGATATCGATGTCGCCATCAAGACAGCCATGGGCTATCCGATGGGACCCCTCGAACTGCTGGACCTGGTCGGCATGGATACGCAAAAGCTGCTGTGTGAAGCCATGCACGGCCTCACCCACGAGCCGCGCGCGGCCTGCCCCCCGCTGGTGCGACGCATGATCGCGGCCAACCGCCTGGGCAAGAAGACCGGACAGGGTTTTCGCACTTATGACGACACCAAGATGTTTGGAGCCTGATATGCGCTACGAGATCGTACAAGCCGGCCAGAGCCGCTCCTTTCCTTCCGCCCACGCGTTCTTGGAGCAAGCCGCGCCACAAGGCGAAGGCCTGTGTTACCTGGGCGCCAAGGCAGGTCGGGCATACAGCCGGGGCGCCGGGCACGCGTCTCGCACGTTCGTCGCCATTGAGCTGGGAGCCGAATGCCTGGGCTTCCACACCGGCGAAAGCCGGGGTCTCGAAGGGTCCAACGTGGTGGGCTTCGCCCGCTTCCGTCTGGGCGATGGCGAACCCAGCCCCCTCGTGGAACTGGTCAGGCAGCCCGGCACGCATCCCGCTGCGCTGCAGGCGGCCAAGGCGGCCTTCCAGGCGGCCGGCCTGGTCGTGGCGGTGTGCAATGATTTCCCGGGACGTATCGTCGACAGGCTGATCCGCCCGTATTTCAATGCGGCGCTGCGCCGGCTGGACGAGAAGCTGGCCAGCGCGGACGACCTCGACAAGACCCTGTGCCTGGGCCTGGGCTATCCGGAAGGACCGATCTCGCTGCTGGAGCGCACCGGCCTGGTCCACCATTTCCACGTCACCCAGGCGCTGCATGAAGCGCTGGGGCAGGAGCCCTACGCCCCTGCGCGTCGTGCGCGGGTGGCCGCCGAGCGTGATGACCGGGTCAAGCGGGGAATGCCATGATGCAGCCACAGAGCGGTGTCGAGGTGCTGGACTTCAGCACCCTCCTGCCCGGGCCACTGTGCTCCCTGCTGCTGGCCGAAGCGGGCGCCGACGTCATCAAGCTCGAGCGCACGGTGCGTGGTGACGAGATGCGCCTATGAGCCAAAGGTCGACGCGGACAGTGCAAACTTCGTGCTGCTCAATCGCGGCAAGCGTTCGATTGCCATTGACCTGAAGTCGCCCGACGCGCTCGACCAACTGACGCCGCTGATCCGGGATGCCGACGTACTGATCGAACAGTATTGTGCCAGTCTGATGGAGCACCTCGGACTGGGCTATGCGGCCCTGGCGGAGATCAATCCGTGGCTGGTCTACTGCTCGATTACCGGCTTCGGGCAACACGGTCCCCGCGCCGCGGAGGCCGCGCACGACGTTGGGGTTCGCAGGGGGATTCTCGGCAATCCTCGACTATCGTGTTCCGGATTTCATCTCTGCGATCAGTCTGGCTTCGGCTGGGTACGGCGTGGCTGTCATACCCGAGTCCATGCGGAATTTTCTACAGCCGGAGGTTTGTTACAGAGCCATCCAGGACTTTGAATATGCTGTTGATTTGGCAATCGCTAGCCGGAAGCGAGAGCTTTCCCCTGCAGTTCGCGCCTTTGTTGAGGAGTCATTGTCTTGTGAAACTCGGTCATAGCATTGCCGTATTCAAGTGACGGGCTTTTTCGGCTTGTCTCTCGCAGAGCAGGGTGGTCTTCGACTGGGTCTGCGGGCCGCAGCCGATCCTTCGGGCACCCGAGCACTGATTGATACCGGCATCAATTGGGCGTCTAATGGCCCATAAGGCGGGCCGGAGTGGTCGAGAGGTTATATGCGCTGCACAAAATGTGGGTTCGAGAATCCCATAGCGGCAAAATTCTGCGAAGAATGCGGCGCCAAGCTGACATGCGTCTGTCCACGCTGCGGCCACGAGTCGAGCCCAACAGCCAAGTATTGCAGTGAGTGTGGCGCGTCTCTAAGTGCAACCCCGCTTGCGGAGTCTGCTGCCCCGGTTCATTACACGCCACCCCACTTGGCCGAGCGCATCCTGGCCGAACAGGCAACGCTGGAGGCCAGGGGGGAGAGCGCGGGCGAGCGCAAAACGATCACGGCGCTGTTTGCCGACATGGCCGGATCGACTGCGTTGATCCACGACCTGGATCCCGAAGAAGCACGCCATCTCATTGACCCTGTGGTGGCACTTATGATGGAGGCCGTGCATCACTACGAGGGCTACGTCGCCAAGTCCCTGGGCGACGGGATCCTGGCGCTGTTCGGTGCGCCGATTGCCCATGAGGACCATCCTCAGCGAGCGTTGTATGCGGCACTACGCATGCAGGACGCGATGCGCCGCCATGCCGACCGTGTTCGCCTGGAACGGGGTATTGCACTGCAAATTCGGGTTGGCATTCACACGGGCGAAGTGGTGGTCCGCTCGATCCGCAAGGACGACCTGCGTACCGACTACGACCCGGTGGGGCATACGATTCACATTGCATCCCGGATGGAGTCGATGGCCGCGCTCTCGTCCATCCTGGTGAGCGAATCGACATATCGATTGACCGATGGATACTTTGATTTCAAGGCATTGGGGGCGATTCAGGTCAAGGGAATCCCCAAGCCGCTCGATGTCTACGAGGTCCTGGGCCTCGGCCCGCTGCGGACCCGGCTGCAGGTGGCGGCACATCGGGGCCTGGCCCGGTTCGTGGGCCGCCAGGCTGAACTGGACCATATGCACCACGCGTTCAGGGAAGCGGCGGCGGGGCAGGGCCAGATCGTCGGCGTGGTGGGCGAGGCCGGGATAGGGAAGTCACGACTGTTCCACGAGTTCAAGGCGCGTTCGCAGCGCGGCTGCCTTGTGCTGGAAACCTTCTCGGTTTCTCACGGCAGGGCCTTTGCCTATTTGCCGCTGATAGAACTCTTGAGGAATTACTTCCAGATTAATGCGCAGGATGAGGAGCGGGAGTGTCGGGAGAAGGTTACCGGTAGGGTCCTCACGCTTGAGCGCGGTCTGGAGGATCTGGTGCCCTACCTGCTCTATCTGCTAGGTATCAACGAGCAAGGCTCGGCGCTGGGCGACATGGACGCCAGTATCCGGCGCGAGCGTACCTTTGATGCGATCACGCGCCTGCTGGTGCGCGAAAGCCTGAATCAGCCGATCGAGCTCCTGTTCGAGGACCTGCAATGGCTGGACGCCGAGACGGAGGCGTTCCTCACATTCTTGGCGGAGCGCCTGGCGGATGCCCGCATCCTTCTCCTGGTGAACTACCGGCCCGAGTACCAACCGACTTGGGGCCCAAAGTGCCGCCACACCCAACTCGTGCTGGCGCCCTTGGGGCCGGCCGAAGCGCAGGGTTTGCTCAGTACCCTGTTGGGCGATGATCCCGGACTCGCCTCTCTCAAGCAGAGAATCCTGGAAAAGACCGAGGGCAATCCGTTTTTCATCGAGGAGGTAGTCCAGACACTGGCCGAGGAGAAGGCGCTGCTGGGCGTGCCCGGAAACTACCGAATCGAGAAGACGCCCGCCAGCTTGCACATTCCGACAACGGTGCAAGGGGTGCTCGCCGCCCGCATCGACCGGCTTCCCCTGGCGGAGAAGGCGCTGCTGCAAACGCTTGCGGTGATTGGCAAAGGGTTCCCTCTGAGCCTGATTCGGCAGGTTGTCGGGCAGCCGGAAGATGAGCTTCGTCGTTTACTATCCCGCCTCGAGACTGGCGAGTTCATCTACGAGCTGCCAGCCTTCCCTGAGGTGGAGTATTCGTTCAAGCACGGCCTTACGCAGGAGGTCGCCGGCCGCTCCCTGCTTACGGAGCAGCGCATTGCGCTACATGAACGCACGGCCCAAGCTATCGAGGCGTTCTACCCCTCCCGGTTGATGGACTATTGCAGCGTACTGGCTCACCACTACAGCCTGAGCGGCAATATTCCGAAAGCGGTGCAATACCTGCACTGCGCGGGGCAACAGGCCCTCCAGCGCTCATCCAATTCTGAAGCGGTTCATCACCTGAACGCGGCCCTTGACCTGCTCAGGCGCCTGCCCGATTCGCCGGAACGGGGCCGCCAGGAACTCTCAGTGCAGGTTACGCTCGGGCCGGCCTTGATGGCGACGAGGGGTTACGCCGCCGCGGAGGTGGAAGCGACTTATACGCGCGCGCTCGCATTGTGTCGGCAGATTGGGGAAACTCCCCAACTTTTCCCGGTGCAACAGGGACTGCGGCTGATCTATCAGTTGCGAGCGGAGTACGAGACCGCAAGGGAAATAGGTGAGCAGTTCCTCCATGTTGCCCGGAATGCCCAGGATCCGGAACTGCTTGTGGAGGCCCATTGCGGACTTGGGGGGAGCGCATTCTGGCAAGGGGAGTTCGTTCCCGCCCGTGCTCATCAGGAGCAGGCGCTTGCCCTCTACGACCCCGAACTGCATCGTGCGCATGCTTTCATCTACGGTCTGGATCCGGGCGTCCGCGCCCTGGACTTCGCGGCTTTGAGTCTGTGGCAGCTGGGCTATCCGGATCAGGCCTGCAAAAAAAACCAAGAGGCACTTGCCCTGGCCCAAAAGATTTCCCACCCGCTTGGCTTGGCCTTCACGCTGGTCACCACGGCCATGTTTCGCCAGTTTCGACTTGAAGCGGGTTTGACCCGGGAGTACGCGGAGTCGGCAATCACGCTTTCGACCGAGCAGGGGTTTCCGCTGTACCGGGCTTGGGGAACCATCCTCCGGGGCTGGGCACTGGCAGAGCAGGGGCACGGCGAGGAGGGGATCGCTGAGATACTTCAGGGTCTGGAAGCCTACCAGGCCACAGGGGCGGCTCTGGGTCGGTCGTACTTTCTGGGGCTGCTTGCCGCAGCCTACGGGCACGCCGGACAGGTGCAGGCTGGGCTGAAAGCGCTGGACCGGGCGCTCTCGGTAGTGGAGGGGACGGGAGAGGGTTATTACGAGGCGGAACTGCATCGCCTCAAGGGAGAATTGACCCTTCGTCATCAGGGTGGTCAGTCTAAGGAGTCGCCGGGGCTACAGGAAGCAGAAGCGTGCTTTCATCAGGCAATTGCAGTGGCGCGCCACCGCGGTGCAAAATCTCCTGAGCTTCGCGCCATACTGAGCCTGGCTCGTCTTTGGCAACAACAGGGCCAGCGGGAGCCAGCCTTGCACATCTTGACTGAGATTCATGGCTTCTTCACCGAGGGGTTCGAGACTGCCGACTTGAGCCAAGCGAAAGCGCTGCTTGACGAATTGGCGCAGATCGATGGGCCATAGCGGGAATAGGTTTGATGCGCAACTGAACGTTGCGTCACGCGCAAAGGCAGCTTTTTGTACAAGATGGTCCGTGCTGGCAAGCTGACTTCCCGCTTATCGGCTTATCGTTGCGTGGGACGCAAAGCAATTACCCAGATCAGCTGGATTGTCATGTCTGTGTGGCGGCTCCAAAGTATAGCCATCACATGGAGATGCTCATGGACACCCAGCTCACACCCACTCCCCGCCCTGCCCACCCGGCGCGCCGGGCTCTGATTATCGGTGGTTCGCTCGGCGGCCTTTTCGTGGGCAATCTGCTTCGCCGCATAGGCTGGAACGTCGACATATATGAGCGTTCCGCCCATGATCTCGACAGCCGCGGCGGCGGCATTGTCCTGCAACCGGATGTGGTCGAGGTCTTCCGCCGTACCGGCGTTGACCTGAGTACCGTCGACCTTGGCGTGCGTTCCGCACATCGCACGGTCTTTCACCCGGACGGCTCGATCCAGTCCAAGCAATACGCTCCCCAGACTCAGACGTCCTGGTCGCTGATCTATACAACTCTGAAAGCGGCCTTCGGCGATGCAAATTACCATCGGGCGAAGACCCTGTCGCGGATCGAGCAGGATCAGCAAGCCGGCACTGTCACGGCATATTTCGCTGATGGCTCTAGCGAAACCGGTGACCTGCTAATTGGCGCCGACGGCGGCAATTCGGCGGTACGCCAACAGTTCTGGCCGGACCGCGTGCCAACCTACGCCGGGTATCTCGCCTGGCGCGGACTTGTTCCTGAGGACGAGATGCCGTCGACTGCGCGGGAAATGCTGCTTGGCGATTTCGGCTTTGCCAACAATACGGGTTCGCATATCCTGGGCTATCTAGTGCCGGGCGAGAACAATGATGTGCGTCCGGGACACAGGCTCTACAACTGGGTCTGGTACCGCGTTGCTGACAATCGCCTGCTAGGCGAGATCATGACTGACCGAGAAGGTCACCGTCGGGGCTACTCCATTCCCGAGGGAATGCTAGATGAACGTTGGCTGGCTCATATCCAGCGCGATGCCAGAGCGCTACTGCCACCGCCTTTCCGCGACATCGTTGAAGCGACAGCCCAGCCCTTTGCCCAGGCTATCCGCGATCTGGTGTCCGAGCACATGGTGTCGGGCAGGGTTGTCATATTGGGCGACGCCGCGTCGATCCCCCGCCCCCACACGGCGGCCAGCACCTCCAAGGCCGCAGCGAATGCGCTGGCCCTGGCCGATGCGTTGCAAGGCTCGCCGGATGATGTGCCGGCAGCGTTGGCGCGTTGGGAACCCGAGCAGATCGCGATTGGCAAGGTGCTTCGCCGACAAGGCGTAGAGGCTGGAAACTATCTGCTTTTTCATCGACGCGCCGCGGTAAGTGGTTGAATTCACGTCAGACTAGGCCCGTTGGTTCCAAGCGTCTATTGGACCAAGGCATGCGGACCAGTCGGTGGTCTTGGCCAACAAGGGAAGAGAGGCCTCCTGCGCCAGGCGGTCTCTCAAGCTAGACTCAGATAGTCCGCCCCGAGCATTCGAAGCCGCACCCGTTGCGGCACCACCATGAGCCAAGCCAAATCCAGCGACACGCCAGTCGCCTCCAACTTTCTGCGCAGCATCATCGATCAGGATCTCGCCGCTGGCACGTACGCCGGTCGCGGGGACGTGCAAGGCGATCTGCTGCCGACGGTCATCACCCGCTTCCCGCCCGAGCCCAATGGATATCTCCACATCGGTCACGCCAAGAGCATCGTCCTGAATTTCGGCCTGGCGCGCGACTACGGCGGCCGCTGCCATCTGCGCTTTGACGATACCAACCCGGTCAAGGAAGACCTCGAATACGTCGACGCGATTATCGATGCCGTACGCTGGCTCGGCTTTTCCTGGGACAACGGACAGCCCGGCGGCTCGCCGTACTTGTATTACGCCAGTGACTACTTCGATCAGCTCTATGCTTTTGCTGAGACGCTGATCGAGCGCGGTGTCGCCTACGTGGACAGCCAGAGCGCCGAGCAGATTGCCGCCAACCGTGGCAACTTCTCCGAGCCGGGCAAGCCGTCGCCGTATCGCGACCGCAGCGTCGAAGAGAATCTGCAACTCTTCCGTGATATGCGCGCCGGCAAGTACCAGGATGGCGAGCATGTGCTGCGCGCGAAGATCGATATGGCGGCGCCGAACGTCGTGATGCGCGATCCGGTGCTGTACCGCATCCGCCACGCGCGCCACTACCGGACTGGCGACAGGTGGTGCATCTACCCGATGTACGACATGACGCAATGCATTTCCGATGCGCTGGAGAACATCACCCATTCGCTGTGCACGCTCGAGTTCGAGAACAACCGCCCGCTCTATGACTGGGTGTTGGAACACCTGCGGAACGCCGGCATATTCCACGATCCGCTGCCGCACCAGTATGAATTCGCCCGCCTGAACCTGACCTATGCCATCACCAGCAAGCGCAAGCTCAAGCAGCTGGTGGACGAGCAACGCGTGGGCGGCTGGGATGATCCGCGCATGCCGACCATCGTGGGCATGCGCCGGCGCGGCTACACACCGGACGCCATCCAGCTTTTCTGCGATCGCTTGGGGGTGGCCAAGGCTGACAGCTGGATCGACATGAGCACGCTCGAAGGCGCCGTGCGGGATGACCTGGATGCCCGCGCCGCCCGCGGCGTGGCTGTGCTTGAGCCGCTCAAGCTGATCCTGGACAACTACCCCGAAGGCCAGGCCGAGGAGTGCTCGGCACCGGTCCATCCGAAGAAGCCGGAACTGGGCAAGCGCGTGTTCCCGCTCTCGCGCGAGCTGTGGATCGAGCGCGAGGACTTCAACCAGGCCCCGCCGAAGGGCTATTTCCGGCTGTTCCCGGGCAACAAGGTGCGCCTGAAGTACGGCTACGTGATCGAGTGCACCGGCGTAGACAAGGACGCCGACGGCAACGTCGTGGCCGTGCATGCCAACTACCTGCCCGACACCAAGAGCGGCACGCCGGGCGCCGACAGCGTCAAGGTCAAGGGCGTGATCCACTGGGTCAGCGCCGCCGCGGCCTACGAGTGCGAAGTGCGCCTGTACGACCGCCTGTTCAATGACCCGAACCCGGATGCCGGCGGCAAGAACTTCCTCGAGGCCCTGAACCCGGACTCCAAGAAGGTCATCACGGCCTACCTGGAACCGAGCCTGCGCGAGGCAAAGCCGGAAGACCGCTTCCAGTTCGAGCGCCACGGCTACTTCGTCGCCGATCGCGTCGATTCGCAGCCGGGCAAGCCGGTCTTCAACCGCATCGTCGGGCTGAAGGACAGCTGGGGCAGGTAAGCGCCGAGGAGACCACTACGGCTTCGCTCGAGGGGGGGTCTCCGCCCCGAGCGCCCTGTTGAGCGCAGCGCTACATATTCAGCGCCCGTTTCTGCACCGCAAGCGCTGCTTCGCGCATGACTTCGGATAGCGAGGGATGCGGGTGACTGATCATGCCGATGTCTTCCGACGCTGCCTTGAACTCGAGCGCAGCCACGGCTTCGGCGATCAGGTCCGAGGCATTGGCCGAAATGATATGGACGCCCAGCAGCTCGTCGGTCTTTGCGTCCGCAATCATCTTGATGAAACCGTCCGGGCGGCCGATGCCGAGTGCGCGGCCATTAGCCATCATCGGGAACTGGCCCGTTCGGACCTCCCGTCCTTCGGCACTCAACTGGGCCTCGGACTTGCCCACCCAGGCGATTTCCGGCTCCGTATAGATTACCCACGGAATGCAGTTGTAGTCGATGTGCGGCTTCTGCCCATCAATGATTTCCGCAACCATGACGCCTTCGTCTTCGGCCTTGTGGGCCAGCATCGGGCCGCGTACTACATCGCCAATTGCGTAGATCCCCGGCACGGACGTGCGGCACTGATCGTCAACTGGAACGAAGCCGCGCGGGTCGGAGGACAGGCCCACGGTGTCCAGTCCGAGATTGTCGGTATTGGGGACCCGGCCGATCGACACGATCAGGCGATCCGCATCAAGTTTCTGGTCGGCGCCGTCCTTGTCCGTGTAGGCAATGCTGACCCCTTTGGCGCTCGCGTCGATCTTGCCAATACTGACCCCAAGATGGATCGTCAGTCCCTGCTTCTTGAATAGCTTGGCCGCCTCCTTCGCCACGGACTCGTCGAGCGCCCCAAGGAAAGTTGGCAGCGCTTCGAGCAGGGTCACCTCGGCGCCGAGTCGCCGCCACACCGAACCAAGCTCAAGCCCGATAACGCCCGCACCGATCACCGCGAGCTTCCTGGGGACTGTGTCGAACGACAGCGCGCCCTCGTTATCCGACACGATCTTGTTATCGACGGGAACGTCAGGCAGATGACGCGCCTTGGAGCCTGTCGCAATGATGACGTTACGTGCCGTGACTGTCTTGGTGTCGTTGCCTTCGATCGCTTCCACGGCGATCACGCCGTCGGTGCCGCGACTCTTGAACTTGCCATGGCCCTTGATCCAGGTCACCTTGTTCTTGCGGAACAGGAATTCGACACCGCCCGTGAACTTGTCAACAATGGCAGCCTTTCGCTTGATCATTTGCGCAAGGTCCAGCGCCACTTCCTTGACCTTTACGCCGTGCTCGGCGAGCCCGTGCAGCGCATGTTCAAAGTGTTCCGAGGACGCGAGCAGCGCCTTGCTCGGGATGCAGCCGACGTTCAGGCAGGTGCCCCCGAGCCGGGGCTTGCCCGCGCCGTCTCTCCATTCCTCGATGCAGGCCACGGTCTTTCCCAGCTGTGCTGCGCGGATCGCCGCGATATAGCCGCCTGGGCCGGAACCGATCACGATCACGTCAAAATCAGCGTTGGCTGAAGCGGGTGCGCCGCCTCCAGCAGTCGTGTTGACCTGCGCAGCGACTGATGTGGGAGCCGGCGTTGACGTGGGCGTCGCTACAGGTGCGGAGGCAGCAGGGGCAGCCACGGTTGCCTTGCCTTCCGTATCAACCAGCGCGATCACTTCGTCGGCATGTACCGTGGCGCCATCGGGCTGGAATATTTTGGCCAGCACACCGTTGGCCGGACAGGGCACTTCGAGTGTCACCTTGTCCGTTTCCAGTTCCACCAGAATCTCGTCACGCTGGACGGCCTCGCCGGCCTTCTTTTTCCACTGAATCAGTGTTGCCTCCGAAACCGATTCAGAGAGTTGGGGCACTTTCACTTCGATCGCGGCCATGTGCTCTTCCCTTGTTTTTTGCGTGGCGAGGGTTTTTCAGTTTAGGCGAGCTTACCCTTGACGGGTAGCGACTTGTCTCGGAGGAGTGATCTCAGCCGCGATGCCCGCTCTAGGCCGTCAATGTCCGCTGAAATCTCCTCATGCTCTGCGCTATCTGTGAGACGTACTGGTCCGAAATGCCGCGGTCCGCCAGGGCTGTGTCGAGTCCCAGTATGTAGTCCGCATTAGATCCGAATACACCGGCTGCCTTCGCCGCAAGCCGTGCAACGGTAGGTACCGATGCATCGGCTTCATAAAGCGCCTGTTCGGTGTTCGCGGCAAAGACAATGGCCTGCACCTTCTCGCCATTTTCGAGCACCAGCGGGTTCCAGATCGGCCGATACACTCCGCTGCACATCTCCCTTGCCCACAGGAGGCGCAATTCGTTCAGCGCCTGATCGTCGGGCAGCCGGTACGCAACCCCTTGCGTATTCCCGCCAGGTTCCAAGCCAAGCACGCGCCCCGGCTGCTCCGGCGTACCACGCGCAGATATGGAGCGAATGCAGAAGCTGCGGCGCCATCCTTCGAGTGTGGCAGTCCGGTGCTCGTCGAAGGCGATCAATGGGTTCCAGATTAACGAACCATAGGCGAAGACCCAAATCGAACCAGCGAGGCGCGCATTGAGCGTTGCATTAAGCGATTGCTCGAGAGCAGCGTCGGTCCACGACAGGTCAGCAGGCATGGCAAGTCTGCTGCGGATACTGCCGTCGACAAGATCTTTTCGGGTCAGATTGCCCATGGGGTGCATTTCACGGAGAGTCATGGCAGCCGGCTGGCAACTTCTGCCGCGGAGAGCAGCCAGTATGGCCAGTTGGAACTTGGGACTTTCGCCGTGCCCTTGCTTGGAGATGCGGACACCCGGGGGCAGTGTCTTTCATAAGGACACTGCCCGCATTCGATCTCAGGCTGCCCCGACTTGGTCCTTGCCCGGAGTCCATGCCGTCCCTCGCACCAGTTTGCGTCCAAAGCGGTGCAGCAGGTGCGGAAAATCGGCCAGGGTCGCTGCCTGACGGTCCGCTTCACTGATTAGTTCCAGCCGGACGGCGTCGCCGGCGCGCGGGTCTACGCTAAGGGTTATCTGGTCCCCGCGCCGCAGCAGCAGGTCTTCGCCACTATCGAGCCAGTAGTCCTCTGGATCACCTTCGCGTGTCATCCACAGGTCGGTACCTGCGGCCTCGTCCACGTGGAGGCGCTGTGCCGCATGTATCGACAGCGTGGTAACTTCGCCAGGCCTCAGGGCGAACTCTGTCTTTGTGAGAAAAGCTTGCATGATGGATCTCCTGTCCGCCCCCTGTGGCGTTGTTGCCGGAGCTGTGCTGCGTCCATTCTGACTAGACAATCAAGGGGCGGAAAAGCAGAAAAGTTGGTGCGCCGGTCAAGCGAATTCTAGAGATCGCTCGGCCGCTGGCAAAACGAAATATGTTTCCAGTTGTTGATAATTTTCCTCACATAAAAAAGTGCTCGTGCGATTGGGGAACGAGGAGAGAATGGGCCTGTGGCAGTGCCAAAACGTGGCGCCCTTCCGCGTACAGGCCGACGTCCACTCAATCAATCCCCGTATCTGCTTGTCCAGCTCATGCCGCTGTCGGATAGTCGATGTAGCCGTTGGCACCGCCGCCAAAGAAGGAACTGGCATCGGGCGTGTTCAAGGCGAGGTTCTCCTTCAGGCGTACCGGCAGATCCGGATTGGCAATAAACGGGCGGCCAAAGGCAATGATGTCGGCGCGGCCGCTGGCCAGTGCGCGTTCCGCGCTCTCACTGTCGTAGCCGCCGGCGAGCATCAGCACGCCGCTGTATTCCGCACGCAGGAGCCGGATGATCGCGTCCCAGCGGGGATCGAAGTTCTCGTCCTTGACGGTCCCGACCATCGCAGGCTCGACCAGGTGCAGGTAGGCCAGCTTGCGGCTGTTGAGCTGCCGGACGATAAAGCCGAAGGTAGCCTCGGGCGTATCGTCGCCCATGCCCATGAAGCGGCCCATGGGCGTTAGCCGTACCGAAACGCGTGACGAGCCAATTTCCGCGCTGATGGCGTCAACCACCTCCAGAAGCAAACGGGCTCGATTCTCGATCGTGCCGCCGTAGGCGTCGGTGCGCTTGTTGCTGTTGGAGTTGATGAACTGGTCGAGCAGATACCCGTTGCCGGCATGAATCTCGACCCCGTCCATCCCCGCAGCGATGGCGTTGAGGGCTGCCTTCCGGTAGTCCTCGACGATGTCGCGAATTCCGCTGTCAGTCAGTTCCTGAGGAACAGGAACATCGCCCCAGACGCCGTTGCCATGCTCGTCGATGATGAATGTCTTGCCAGGAACCGGCAGGGCACTGGGCGCGACAGGCAGCGCCCCATTCGGCTGGAAGACCGGGTGCGACACGCGTCCAACATGCCAGAGTTGCAGGAAGATCGTGCCGCCCTCGTTGTGAACCGCTTTGCTGACGGCCTGCCAGGCCTCGACCTGCTCCTCGGTGTGAATTCCCGGTGTCCAGGCGTAGCCCTGGCCTTGCTGGGAAATCTGGGTTGCCTCGGTGACGATAAGCGCCGCGCCGGCGCGCTGGCGGTAATACTCGACGTTCATCGCGGTCGGGAGGTTGCCCGGCTGGCCGGCACGCGAACGGGTCAGCGGTGCCATGGCGACACGGTGGGCCAGGGTGTGGTTGCCGAGACGAATCGGATTGAAGAGATGCTTGGTCATGGTGGTTTTCCTGTAGTCGGAATGGATCGATCAGCGGGAGACTGTTCGTGCTCTGCTTGCGCTTGAATCTCGTTCGAGATTTCCTAAAGGTTAGGCGCCAACCTGTTTGAAGAGAATCGGAGTGCGACGCAAGATTGCGTTGCGTGGGCAGCAATCCGGAAGCTGTGTGTGGCCAAGGAGGACAGCCACGACAGACGGCCACGCCCTGTGGGGCATCTCCGTCTGTCGAAGCATGTGGATTCAGTGTCGCGCGATGCTCATGATGCGGTTGCCCATGCCGATTCCCCATTCAGTCATCTGCATGCCTTGCTCTAGACGGTCCTGCTCCCAGGTCCGCAGTGCGCGCCCGAGGTTGGTGACACCGTCCAACGCCTTCGCCAGGGAGACGGCGTCGGCGGCGGCCTTTGCCGTGCTGCCTGCGGTGTGGGGACGCGGGATGAACGCCGCATCGCCCGTCAGCAAGACTCGACCGAACCGCATGCGCGGCACCTGCAGGTCCTGAATCTCCTGGACGAAGATATCCTGGGTGCTTTCGATCAGGGCCTGGAATGCCGGATTGGCGTGACTGGCGCCCATCTGTCGAATCCACTCCTCCTGGTCGGCCGCAAGCGACCCGGGCGGAACAGAATGACTGCGCCGGTTCCCCTCGCGATCGGTCAGCACGCCGCCGAGCTCTGCGCCTGGCTCGGCCTTCAGGTACCAAAGCCAGTTGTAACGACGGTGACCCGGGGCGGTCGAACCGTCGACGCCGGGCACCATGTACTGCAGCATCATGGAGCCTGGGTCGTGCTGGAACACGAAGTTCTCGTAAAGCAGTGGCTTTGCGGCTTCAGGCAGTCGATTTTCTTCGATCAATCCGCGCCATACAACATAGCCCGCATAGGTCGGCGACACATCGGGGAGCATGAGCTTGCGCACAACAGAGTTCGCCCCATCCGCGCCAATCAGCAAGTCGCCGGTTTCCCGGCGCCCATCGGAGAAGGTGGCGTATACGCCATGTTCGTCCTGCTCGACGCCGGTGAGCTGGGCGCCCCGATGATAGTGCTCCTTGGGGAAGTTCTTGAGCAGTGTGGAATAGAGCGTATTCCAGGAAGTCTGAGTCTGCGGGGAATGTTGCCGCTGAATCACGTCTCCGCTTTCGTCGAGGTAGAGCCTGTCGTGGGATCGCACGCCTAAGGCCCCGTCGGGAACAATGCCTGCAAATGAAAAGGCGCGCAGCACTTCCGGCTGTAGAACGATGCCGCCCCCACGGCTGATGAGGTTTGAGGGAGAGCGCTCGAAGACTTCCACGTCCCACCCGACGGCGCGCAGCGCGGTCGCCATGAACAGCCCGCCCAGCGAACCGCCGGCGATCAGGGCCTTGCGCGGATTCCCCGCAGATATGGTTGGCCTGCCCTCGGCGGGCGCCAGCGGCTGGGCATTCGAGGATCGATTCGCGTCCATGTGTTGCTCCGATTTGCGATTGGATGGCGTGAATCGTAGAAGCGCCTGCCCGAATCCAGAATGGGGTGGCAATGCAAGGCTGTGTTGCGGGGAAGGCAAGGACACATTCTCCACGACAGTTGGAGAACCGCCTTGCACGCAGCGTTGTGGCACGAGCAATGCAGGTTTGCACGGCCATGCCATTCTGTTCATTGCCGGCACAGCCTAACCTAGCTCCATCATCAATCGCATGGAGTGGTCATGAAACCCGTTGAAATCCAGGTCACCTATGACTTCATTTGCCCGTGGTGCTGGATCGGCCATCAGAACCTCAAGCTCGCGACGCAACGCGTGAACAGCGAGGTCGCGCCCAGGATTTCCTATTCACCCTACGAGCTCAATCCGGATATGCCCAAGGCCGGCGTCGACCGCAAGGCGTACCGGACCGCGAAGTTTGGCAGCTGGTCGCGCTCCCAAAGCATGGATGCGGAGGTCGCCCTTGTAGGCAAGAGGGTGGGGTTGGCATTCAACTACGACGCAGTGGCGATCACTCCCAACACCCGGCTCGCGCACCGCCTGATGGCGTTTGCTCAGCGCACCGGCAGTGCGACTATGGTCGAGGGCTTGTTCGAGGCGATCTTCGCCGCGTATTTCTCTCGTGGCGAAAACATCGGGTTAATCGATGTGCTGGCGCCGCTGGCAGCATCCGTCGGCTTTGACGAAAAGGCCGTGCGCGATTACCTGGTGAGCGGGGAAGGGGAGGCTGAAGTCATTGCCGAGGAGATGCGCGCGAGCCTGAGTGGGGTCCGCTCAGTGCCGACGATTCGGATCGGCGATGCAATGATCGGTGGTGCGCAACCGCCGGCAGTGATGGAGCAGGCCCTGCAAGCCGCTTCTGCCAAAACATCTGCTGCACTCGAGACGCTTTGAACCTGGAGAACTGAAATGGACAAGCAAGCAACCCTTCACTATGTCTATGATCCCTATTGCGGATGGTGCTACGGGCTCGCACCTCTCGTGAGCGTTGCGGACGAGATGCCCGGCCTGAAGGTGGTCCCGCATAGCGGGGGCATGCTGGCTGGACCCCAGGCGCAGATGATGTCGCCTGAGTGGCGCGACTTCGTCCGTCCCCACGAGGAGCGCATCACTGCGCTGAGCGGGCTGAAGTTTGGCGAAGCATATCAGCAAGGCACCCAGTTTGACTATGACGTCAAGCTCGATTCCGGGCCGCCGACAGCAGCGATGCTCGCTGCGGAGTCGCTGGCCGGCGCGGGACTGAAGATGCTAAAGCGGCTCCAGACAGCCTATTACGTGGAAGGCAAGCATATTTCCGACCCAGAGGAACTGGTGCGCATTGCCGTCGAACTCGGGCTGGATGCGAAGGCATTTACCAGCGCCTACGAAGCGGCTACGCTCGGCCTTGATGAACACTTCAAGAATACGCAAGGCTTTCTTGATGCGTTGGATGGGCGCGGCTACCCGACCCTGGCAATTGAGCAGGACGGGAAAGTATCGAGGCTTCACCTGGGCCGGTATTTCGGGAAGCCAGAGCAGTTCCGCAAAGCGCTTGCAGACATGCTGACGCCTTCGAAAACCTAGCGCCAAGGAAGGCGCGCTCCGCAAGTCTGAGCAGCCTCTCCTTGGGCGGCGACTTTGCAAGGCAATTCCTTTGCCGCATGCAGGTCGCTGCCCCTCGGGCCAACTAGTAGTCAGCCCGACAGACAGTGGTTGGGGGCATTTATCGGCCAAGGCGTTGTACAAACGGCTTGTCGAGCGACAAAGAGCGGATTGTCCCTATCTTGTCGCGAGCTCGCTGGTCAATGCATCCTCCATAAGCCTGAGTCGCTTGTAGAGATACGAACGCGAGATGCCAAGCTCTTCCGCAACGCGCTTTTTGTTGCCACCAGTACGGCGCATCGCCTCCAGGATCATCTCGGACTCGACGCGCTCCATTGCTTTGCGCATGTCCGGGTTGGCGTTCTCGCCGTTCCGTGGCAGGCTACTCACGGAGCCCATTGCCAGCACCGAATCGGCGCTTTCCAGATTGCCGAAATCTGCGATGGAAAGAATCGGGCCGTCGCAGAAGATCGCAGCCCGTTCGATAGCATGCTGCAATTGCCGGACGTTGCCCGGCCATGCGCAAGATTGCAGGAAGCGGATTGCGGAGTCGGAAATCGCCTTCTTTGGCGCACCATGGCGGGTGCCAAACGCCTCCAGGAACTTGTCGGCCAACTCGGGGATATCCTCCAGCCGATCACGCAGAGCGGGCAGGCGCAATGTCACTGCGCTGATGCGATAGAACAGATCCAGGCGGAAGCTTGACTTGGCGATCATGGCACTGAAATCGCGGTTACTCGCGGAAATCAGCCGGAAGTCGGAATGCCGCGCCCGCTCCCCGCCGATACGCTCGAACTGCCCATCCTGCAGCACCCGAAGCAGCTTGACCTGCATGTCGACCGGCATGTCGCCGATCTCATCCAGGAACAGCGTACCGGTATCGGCGGCTTCGAACTTGCCTTTGCGCCCTTTGCGATCTGCGCCCGTAAAGGCGCCGGGCTCGTACCCGAACAGCTCACTTTCCACCAGGTTCGGCGGCATCGCCGCGGAGTTTACTAGCACCAGTGGCTTGTCGCTGCGCGGGCTCAGCATATGGATGGCATGGGCAACCAACTCCTTGCCCGAGCCACTTTCCCCCGCTAGCAGGACGGGTACGTCCAGCGGTGCCACGCGCAGAATGTCTTCCTTGAGCCGGCGCACCGCGTCGCTGCTCCCGACAATCTGATCCAGCCCGTAGGTACGATTTCCGATGCCGGAAAGCTCTCGGCGGTAGAAATCCAGTTCCTGACGAACTTGCGCCAACTCGGTCGTCACTGCCTGCATCGCTTCCGGCCCTTTGAACATCACCTGTCCTATCGCGGCAACGACACGCTGATTGCGATCCAGGACCGGCAGGCGCGACACCACGCGCTTGATGCCGTTCATTTCCTGTAGCTGGCCAACCTGACCTTTGCCAGTCACCGCGACCTCTTGCAGCTTCGTATTCTCGATCACGGTGGTGACATGCCGACCCAGAGCCTCGCCGCGCTTGAGGCCAAAGAACCGTTCATGGACCGGGCTCATGTACGTGATCTTGCCCGCGGTGTCCACCACCACCATGGCCTTGTAGGGATCGGTGATGAAGTGGCGAAGAATGTCTTCCGCCGAGTCGACAGTCGCCAGGAATTCGCTCAGCTCGTTGGCTTCCTGTAAGGCAAAGATCAGGAAGCACACCGCGTCCCGTGATGGAATGGCGGCGATTGTCATGGGGTGTTCCAAATCGGTCATGGCAGACACGCGCTTGAGAGGAGTCCGCATGCGGTCCTGCCAAAGGCGGACGAGGTGACCCGCGATCAAGGCGTCGTGCCCGAGTCCGCTGGCGAACTTCATGGTCCCGTCCGCATCGAGAACGAGGATGCCTTCTGCTTCACGCTTCATTGTCTCTCACCATGGTCACGAGTCGCCGTCATGGACTCCACTGCGTCAATTGCCATTGCCGGGCGTTGCCGGCCGCCCGCTGCTTTGAGCGGTGCGGCCTATTAATTATCGTGCGAAAATTAACATCGGTGCCAGAGTGTTAGGGTAATTACTACCCTGCGATGGGAGCCTCACTCCGCATTCTGACCATATGTAATCGATCGATCACCAATGTGTGGCCGTAGATGCTGGGTAGAATCTGATCATTGATGTTGGGCGTGCAGACTGACCATGTGCATCCAGGACCCGTCATGGACTTGCGACAACTACCAAATCTGAGCTCTCTGAAGGTATTCGAGGCCGCAGCCCGCCTGGAGAGCTTCTCGCGGGCTGCGGAAGAACTGTTCGTCACCCACAGTGCCGTCAGTCATCAGATCCGTTCACTGGAAGCCGACCTTGGCATCGCGCTGTTCAAGCGGGATGGCAGGCGAATAACGTTGACCGATCGCGGGCGGCGCTATGCGGAACAAATCCGGTCTTCTCTGTTCGATATCGCGTCGGCAACCGAGTCGATGCGCTCGGGTGATCGCGAAAAGCGTCTTGTGATCAGCTTGCTCCCATCGTTTGCCGCGCGCTGGTTGACGCCCCGCATTGGACGCTTCATCGAGCAGTACCCCGAACTCGACGTCGAACTGCAGTCCACGCATACGCTCACCGATTTCAACCGTGATGACGTCGATGTCGTGCTGCGTTTCGGGGACGGCAATTATCCGGAGCTATTCGTCGAGCCGCTGCTCGACGAGGTCTTTTTCCCGGCCTGTGCCCCAACGTTCAATGGCGGGAACTTGCCAAAGACGCCTGAAGACCTGGCTGGCGTGACCTTACTACGCCACGACTACGAGATGTGGAGGGCCTGGTTCCTGGCCGCGGGCCTGGAAGGATGGACAGAACCGCGACGCGGCGTGCTGTATCAGGATGCGTCGCACCTGATACAGGCGTCGATGGATGGTCAGGGCGTTGCGCTGGTGCGGCGCTCGTTGGCCATGCAGGACGTCGTCAATGGACGCCTCGTCCGCTTGTTCGACATCGATGCGGCTAGCCCGTGGGCCTATTGGTTCATCTGCCCCCAACCCTTGCTGGAGACATTCAGGGTCCAGGCGCTGCGTAAGTGGCTACATGAGGAAACTCGGCAATTTCAGGCGATGTACGCGCGAAGCCCGCACGCTGTGGGGAAAGCGGGGAAAGCCGGTGAGGTGATGCGACAAGCAAAGAAGGAGCATAGCCGCGAAGCCCCGAGCCAGGATACTGATCAACGCATCAGCTGACACAGGCGGCGCTGGCGGAGGACCTGAGGGTAACGCCTTCCGATGGATTCTGGGAAGGCTCCAATCCGCCGAATGCAATCCGCATTTCGCTGGGCGGCGCCCAGGACCGCGCACAGTTATCGCAGGCATTGCGCAAACTGGCAGCATTACTGGAGCGCAGGCCGACGCCAGGGGCCGGAGCTGGTCCCGAATGCTGCCAAAGCACTACGCGGCGCCGGGCGGCCAGAGCATCACGCCTTGCCTTTGATGCAACGCAGCGTTGCACGCCACCGTCATTCACCGCGCAGAGTCGCCGGACTATCCTTGGTCACCAGATCAGATACCAGGGAAATTCGGAATGGACACGCAAACACACTCAGGAACCAGCGGTCGCTGGGCCAACACGCAGTTCCTTGTCATGGCCTACACGCTGAGCGCCATCATGGCCGGTGCAACCGTCGCCAGCCCGTTATATCCCATATATGAAGAAGTGTTTCATATCGGGCCGGGCGGCGTGACGATTGCCTATACCGCTTACATGGTCGGCACGCTGTTGGCATTGCTGTTTCTCGGTCATCTCAGCGACCATCTTGGCCATATCCGGACGTTGCGGGTGGCAGCGACACTCGCACTTGCCGGACTCGTCCTTTCCGGAGTCGCTCCGGATCTTCTGATTCTTTCGATCGGGCGTTTCACAATCGGAGTCGCCGCAGGCATTGCTTCCACGTCAGCGACGGCCGGACTGGTAGCGGCTTCGCCGCCAAACCGACTGAGGCAAGCTTCATCGATCGGGTCATTGATGACCATTGTCGGCCTAGGCCTAGGACCACTGGTTGGTGGTTTTATCGCGCAAGACTTGCCATTCCCGCTGCACCTGCCTTACGGCGTGCTGGGCGGTGCGCTGTTGCTGGCTCTTGTGGCATTGGGCAGCCAGAGACACGGGCAACCTTCAACAATCGCCGGCTTCTTTCCGCGTCTACGCTTTCATTTGCCCGACATGCATCAGGTCAAGCAATTTGCCACGGTGGCGGTCATCGCGTTTATTGGCTACACCCTTTTCAGTCTCTTTGCATCACTGGCGCCTTCATTCTTTGATACCTTTCTTCCATGGGACGGGCCGGCCGTTGGCGGCATTGGGGTCGCCATGCTCTTTGCGGCATCAGCGGCTGCTCAAGTTACGTTCACTGGGATCGATCCTAAAAGAGGGCTTGTGGTGGGTTCCCTTCTCGTGACCGCCGCCCTGGCGATGCTGGCAGCATCAGTGAAGTTTTCCTCCGGGTTGTTGTTCATCGCAAGCGATGTACTCGGTGGATTCGGTCAGGGCCTTACCTTCATGTCCGCTCTGCTGGTCGTCAATGCCATGACGACGTCTGTGCGCCGGGCAGGAATGATTTCATCCTTCTTCACTATTGCCTATCTCGGCGGCATTGTTCCCGTGCTTGGTCTTGGGGTTGCAGCAGACCGGCTGGGGCTTGACGCGTCTCTGATTGGACTATCGATCCTCATGGCTGCCATCGCTGGTACGCTCACTTTCGCCGCGCAGCGTCTGGTTTCCAATGTTCAGTGTCACAGCCGCTAGAACGACGAACTCACTGATTGCCCACGCTCGCGCAGTTTGACGACTTCGCGAGCATTATCGTTCGTGCAGGCCTGTCAGGCAGTACGCGTTTCCATTGTACCGAACGCACATGGCCCAGTCTTCCACGCAATCATCGATGGTCAAGTTTTACTCACAAGACGACAAAGAAAGTTCATTTTGCCGGCGCAGACGGCATGGCTATCATCTGTACATCCCTAGTCATCAGGAGAACGCGGGTAATGACCACCGCTGAAGGAACTTGCCACTGGGGCATCCTAGGCTCTGCGAGCATCGCAAAGAAGAACTGGCATGCAATCATTAATGCCGGTAACAGCCGTATTGTCGCGGTCGGTAGCCGCTCGGCTGAGAGCGCACAACGGTTCATCGATGAATGTCAGGCGTCGGTGCCCACGCCTTACGCCGTGGAAGCAGTCGAAGGGTACGAGGCGCTGATCGCGCGTCAGGACATCGACGCCCTCTATATTCCGCTTCCGACCGCCGTCCGGACCGAATGGGCGGTCAAAGCGGCGCAGGCAGGCAAGCATATCGTGATCGAGAAGCCTTGCGGTATCACGGCGGCCGACCTGCAGCGGATCATCGATGCGGCCAACGCCTCCGGCGTGCAGGTAATGGACGGCGTCATGTTCCAGCACTCGACGCGCTTGCAGGCGATGCGCTCAGTGCTTGATGACGGCATCAGTGTTGGCGAGATTCGCCGTATTGCCACGCATTTCAGCTTCATTGGAGATGACGGATGGATTCAGCGCAACTGCCTGACGGAACCAGCCGGCTGCCTTGGTGATGTGGGTTGGTACAACATTCGGCTTATCCTCTTCGCCCTGAACTACGACCTGCCTGTTGAAGTGCGTGGCCGCATCCTGCAAGGCGTGCAACGACCCGACGGCTCAGGTGTGACGCCTGTCGAATTCTCGGGTGAACTGTTCTTTGGCAATGGGGTTTCGGCGACGCTCTACAACGCTTTCAACACCAGCCGCCAGCAGTGGGCCTACATCAGCGGATTGAATGGCTACTTGCACCTGAAGGACTTTGTATTGCCGCACTACGGAAATGAGATCTCGTTTACGGTAGGCAACGACAGCTTCGGCGGGAACGGATGCTTCTTCAACCTGGAGAAACACGAGCGTACGATCTCGCTGCCGGAGTACAGCAACAACCACACGACCGCGCAGGAGTCGAACCTGTACCGGACGTTCGCCGAACTCGTCCTGTCGGGTAAACGCGATCCGTTCTGGCCAGAGGTGGCGCAGAAAACGCAGCGCGTCCTGGATGCGCTGCTGGAATCCGCCAACGCTGGCGGCGTCTCCATCATGCTGTCCTGAATTCAGCCAAGCTCGCCAAGCCGAGAGGAGGGATCTGCATATGTCTGCCAGATTGCAGCTCTACGTAGATGCTAACTTCGTCAGCCCATTTGCAATGCCGGTGTTTGTTGCCCTGCACGAGAAGGGGTTGCCATTTGACCTATGCACCATCGACCTCGGCAGGAAAGCGCAGCATACGCCCGCCTATGCAGCCGCGTCACTGACAAGCAAGGTGCCTACTCTGGTCCATGGTGAATTCGCGTTGTCCGAGTCTTCCGCCATTACGGAGTACATCGACGAGGTGTTCGCGGGGACAGCGCTATATCCCCGAGATCCGCAGCAGCGGGCGCGGGCGCGGCAGGTCCAGTCGTGGCTGCGTACGGACCTGATGCCGCTCAGGCGTGCCCGTACGTCGGACAGGCTCTTCTGCAAGACTTGGGCAGAGCCCTTGGATAGCGAAGCAGAAGAGGCTGCGAACAAGCTGTTCGCCATCGCTGACAGGCTGGTCCCTGCCGGCGCGCCACAACTGTTCGGTGAATGGAGTGTGGCCGACCTGGAGCTGGCCATCATGCTCAATCGCCTGATCCTGAGTGGCGATCCTGTTCCGCAACGACTGGTCGACTACGCTGGGCACCAGTGGCAACGACCGTCCGTGCAACGCTGGATCAATTTGAAACGGCCGGCTCCCGACCCGCTGCCTGTGTACAGGCATGAGTGAATCTGCCGGTGTGACATCGACAGACCCGTTGCCACCCGGAGTGACGAAATGAACAATCCTCCCGATTACATGCCGCCCAAAGTCTGGACCTGGAACAGGAGCGGTGTCAGTTTGAATCGGCCGATTGCCGGCGCTACCCGCGAACAGGCGTTGCCGGTCGGCCGTCATCCGCTGCAGTTGTACTCGCTTGCTACCCCGAACGGCCAGAAGGTAACGATCCTGCTGGAGGAGTTGCTGGTGCTGGGTCACGCCGCCGCGGAGTATGATGCCTGGCCGATCCGGATCGGCCAGGGCGAGCAGTTCGGCACCGGTTTTGTCGCGGTCAATCCAAACTCGAAGATCCCGGCACTGGTCGATCGTTCCGGCGCTGAGCCCTTGCGAATCTTTGAGTCCGGGGCAATCCTGCTTTATCTGGCCGAAAAGTTCGGCGAGTTCCTCCCGACCGACGCCGCCGCGCGCGCCGAATGTCTGTCGTGGCTGTTTTGGCAAATGGGAAGCGCCCCTTATGTCGGTGGCGGATTCGGACACTTCTATGCCTATGCCCCGACCAAGATCGAGTATGCAATCGACCGCTTTGCCATGGAGGCCAAGCGCTTGCTCGATGTGCTCGACCAGCGGCTGGCGCAAACCGAATACCTGGCAGGCGGCCAATACACGATTGCCGACATCGCGACATTTCCGTGGTATGGGGGACTGGTGAATGGCTGGCTCTACGACGGCGCCGAGTTCTTGTCGGTGCAAGACTACCGGCACGTGCGGCGCTGGGCTGATTCCATTCTGGAACGGCCGGCGGTAAAGCGGGGCCGCATGGTCAACCGCTTGAGCGGAGAGGCTGCCGGCCAGTTGCATGAGCGCCATGACGCCAGCGATTTTGAGACCCGAACACAGGACAAGCTGGGGGCGGTGCGCTGAGATCGTCCGGGTTCATGCCAGGAAGCGTGTGAGAAGTACTGTGGTCACTCGTCGCTCCTGCTGGCGGGGTTGCTGATGTTCCTGCTGATCTTGAGGAGCGGCCGGCGGGGCATCCCGAACGGACAGGATGCTCCGCCGGTTGCGATGCCTCAGCTCACCTGCTCATTCAGAAAGGAATGTTGGTGCTGCGCCCGAAATGCGTTGCGATGCAGTTGCGGGACACAGCGCAGATACTGGGGGACAGCGGTAGCCGTTCCACCAAGCGCGGCGGCGGCATGCCACGGCCATCGCGGATCGTAGATCACCGTCCGGGCCAGGCCGATCAGGTCGGCGTCGCCGGCGGCGACAATCGCATCTGCATGGGTGGGTTCGGAGATTAGGCCGACGGCGACCACCGGAATCTTCACCGCGGCCTTGACGGCGCGTGCATGCGGCACCTGGTAGCCCGGCGCGAGCACAATTTTCTGAGCGGGATGCAGGCCGCCAGTCGACACGTTAATGGCATCCGCCCCGCGGGCTTCGAGCATCTGCGAAAAGGCGACAGCCTCATCGAGCGTGAAGCCCCCTTCAACCCAGTCGGTCGCCGAGATGCGGACCGAAACGGCGCGGTCGGAAGGAAAGGCATCCCGAACCGCGTCGAGGACTTCCAGCGGAAAGCGGGCGCGGTTCTCCAGAGATCCCCCATATTCGTCTGTGCGCTGATTCGAAAGTGGCGACAGGAACGTGTGTAGGAGATAGCCATGCGCAGCGTGAATCTGGACGGCATCGATGCCGAGCCGGGCGGCGCGTCTGGCCGCGGCGGCGAATGCATCTCGCACCCGCTTTAGGCCGTCCTTGTCGAGAGCGGTTGGTGGCAGATAGGAGGAATCCAACGGAATGGCAGATGGGGCCTCAGTTTGCCAGCCGTTTTCATGATCCGGCTGAATCTGACTGCGTCCAAGCCACGGGATGTCTGTCGAAGCCTTGCGGCCAGCGTGGGCCAGTTGGATGGCAATGGGCATATCTGACCAGCGTCGCACGCCTTCGAGGGTCCTGGCCATGGAGGATTCTGTTGCGTCATTGTAGAGACCGACGTCGCCGTAACTAATGCGGCCCTCCGGCACCACAGCAGTTGCTTCGATTGTCAAGAGCGCGGCCCCGGAGAGGGATAGCTGTCCGAGATGGATCAGGTGCCAGTCACTCATGCAACCATCGGTAGCCGAGTACTGGCACATCGGGGAAATGACGATGCGATTCGGGAGATCAAGATTCCGCACGCGAAGGGGGGTGAAAAGGGCTGGTGACAAAGGAGGATTCTCCATTCAGGATAGACACGCCCACACCAAGATATGACCTCGAATCAAGCGAGGTTTCATCGTAGAGGTGGGTTTGAAAAAGTTCGGGTTTTGAAAGGTCAGATGGGGTCAGCCAGTTTGGCCGCGCGAGCTACTTGAGCAAGCGTCATGCCAGATACCAACGCTTGCGTTCCGCTACGGATGAAGGAAGAGCCGGTAATCGTCTGAAAGACACATGTGTCGGCAGAAACTACAGTGTGTCGTTCGCAGAGACAGCCCGTGGTAGAGCAGATTGCGCAGAGTCTGATGCGCGGCGCTGCTGAAAATAGCCGTAGTGTCCATAGGGCGGCTTCGGCTGATCCGCGATGTGCCAGCATCCGCTGGCCGCCGGCCCGCGCTAGAGTATCGGGGACGTACGGTTCTGCACGGTCTTGAGTGCAAAGCTGGACCGTATGTGCTCAACGCCCCGGATGCGGGTCAGTGTCCTGCTCAGGAAGTGCTGGTACGCGCCCATATCGGGCACCACCACGGCGGCCCGCGTGGTTACTCAAGCGAGGCTACTGGTGCATGGGGTTTGGCAGCAGCCGAGCAGCGAACATTCCTGACAGGCATTCAGGCACTGGTTCGCCTGCCGATAATACAGCGTGAGCTCGACAGTGTGCGTGGCCTCTGTACCGCCTGGCTGGTGTCCGGTTATCGCGGGTCCCATTAGGTGCATACGACCAGGAGCTCTGGAAGGCGTCCAAGCAGCTCGCCGCCCACGACGTGGTGATTCAGCTCGGCCTCAATGAGGATCTTGCCACCACGGCGCTTGGGGCGCGCAGATGCACCAGGCCTTCCGCGACTGCGCGAGCCTGGCCGAGCACATCGACGGCGTAGAGTTCCTGGCCCGGCGCACCTTAAACCCTCGCACGACAGACCAGTCTCCTAAGCTCGACTCGGTAGCCGTACTCAGGAGCTTTGATTCTCCAGCGTCGGGTAGTCAGTGTAGCCCTGTGCGCCGCCATCCAACCAGTCGGTGTTCACCCGGGCCAGCAGCGTTCCATGGTGCAGGCGTTCGACAAGATCGGGGTTGTTGATACGGACCGGCCGAAGGCGTCCAGGTCGGCCTTGCCGCCTGCGATGGCCTGTTCGGCCAGGGCTAAGTCATAGCCGTTATTGAGCATCCATGCTGCTCGATTGGTGTCGGCGCCTTAGTGACCCGTCCCGGCCACCGCGCGGTAGTCAACGCCCCCGCTGCGAGCCAGTTGCACAAGCAGTACCATCAAACCGAGGGTGGAGATCACGGCGCCCGCGATGCCGGTGTAGGAAACGCCCAGGGTGCCGAGGGTCATGCCGCCGACCAGGGAACCGAGCGCGATACCAGAGTTGAAGCCGGCGATGTTCAGGCCGGCGGCCACGCCATGGGCGTGGGGAGCATGCTGCTCGGCGACGCCGACCAGACGGGCTTGCAGGGCCGGCACTGCAGCGAAGGTGAACATGCCCAGCAGCGCGACAAGAATGCCCATTGCGGGGGATGACGAGGCAAGCGCCCACATGCCCAGTGCGATGGTGGTAATGCCGGCGATCAAGGCTACGCTTGCCCGGTTTACCCCGAGTCGGTCGGTAAGCTTGCCCCCGATCACGTTGCCAATCGCGGCAAGCACGCCATAGACCAGCATAAAGATGCCGACCGTTTGGCTGCTGACGTGCGTGACCTTCGTAAGCAGCGGTGCGATGTAGGTGTAGGCGGTAAACGAGCCGGCATAGCCCAGGACCGTCACGAGGGCGGCGAAGAGCAGAACGGGGTCGACGATCGCCTTCAACGCCTGGCCGACGGAGTCCGAACCTTCATGCCCCTGCGTTTGCGGAGGCTCCTTCATGCCCAGCAGTAAGCCCAGGAAGCCCAATGCACCGAATGCCCCGATCGCGCCGAGCACCGGGCGCCAGGAGATCGTGCCGCCCAGGTAAGTGCTGACCGGGACGCCGATTGCCATGGCGATCGTGAAGCCACCGAATACGACGGCCACAGCGCTGCTGGCCTTCTTCGCTCCCACAAGACGAGCTGCCGTGCTGGAGGCAACCGCTAGGAACAGGCCGTGCCCCATTCCAGCGACGAAACGCGCGATCAGCAAGGTGGACAGATTGGTAGCGACGGCCGCGGCCAGGCTGCCGACGGTGAAGACTAAGACGGTCATCAGCATGGTGCACTTGCGCGTCCATCCGGCCGTCAAAGCCGTCAGGACTGGCGCGGCAAAGGTCGCGCCCAGCGCGTACGTCGTCACAGCGCTTCCGGCTTGCTCAATATCGACGTTCAGGCTGTGTGCCATGACGTCGGTCAGGCCGATGGGAACGAACTCCGCGAGGCCCAGTGCAAACGCACTGAGCGTGAAGATGTAAACAACAAATGGCATGGATCTCTCTCGACTGTCCTTGAGGGCGGCTTGACGCCGCAACTGATACGAATCGTAGAGCGCTTGCATAAATAGATAAAATTATTATTTTTTTGTCTATGGATAATTATTCTTATTGCTGCTGGGCGAGCTGATGCTGTCATCCGAGCAGCGTTTCTTGACCTCTGCTCCGAGTACGGAGGAATCAATTTTAAGGACTTGGATAAATATTCTTATGGGTGAGATACTGTCGGGAGCCCGGCTGGCGTGCGACGGTAGGCAAGTGGACGCTGCTTCATACAGGCCGCGGTCACACTACCTGATCTTCGTCGCGAGCGTGTTGCCAGCGGCGATAAGTCGACGCCATGAGCCACCTCGACCATCTTCGGACGTTCCGGCGCTCCCGCTCATTGCCTATGACGAGGATTTGCCATTGATCCGGCCGATCTGGGCGGCCATGTTCCAATTTGCGCCGACATTGCAGGCCGCGCTGACCATCCCCGATTTGCGCATCATCCAGGACCTGGTCGTCAAGGGACAGGGGTGGAGCGTGTTGCCCGACTATCAGTGCACCGAGGCGCTGGCGTCGGGACGACTGGTTTCCGTCACCCGAGCCAAGGACGCGCCGACCAACAACCTCTATCTGGTATGGAACAAGGCCTCGATGCGCAATCCACGCATCGTTCATGCGCGCGATTTCATTCTTGGCCTGTTCAGCCGGAAGACCTAACGCTCCATGTCGCCCGGTACAAGCCTACATCCTGTATGCGGCTAGCAGAGGTGCGTGCCAGTCGGTACGGCCCTCCTGCCTTAGGTGACCATCACCCAAACTGACATAGTTTCACGATCATGAAAATACATGGCGGGCCAGTACGGCTCATTTGCTGTCTCAAGTTGCTGGTGCAGACCGTTCATTGCGTCGATCTCCTGCTCTGCGCTGCTCCGGTCGGCGCTGCGCGCCAACCCTAGACCACGCGCAAAGCGCGTGATCGAATCCGCGAAGTGGCAATGCCTCGAACGGCGCAAGCCGCGTCTTCATCACCTCAGATGAGCGTGGTTCAAGCAACTACGTGACCATGGCGCATCCATCGTTGCATTGCCTGGCTATCGGTGCTGTCGAGATACTGGGAGACCCGATCCAGTAACCGCAAATCGATACCGGTCGTATCCGCCAGCTTCTTTGCCAGGTGCAGGTCCTTGCTGACGACATTGTGAAGTGAAGTGAATGCGGCTTCGGATCGGGCCCATGCGGCGTACTGGCTTCGGCCAATCCCGGCATCTTCGGTAAGAAAATTGCGTCCGGTACTGACATTCAGAATGGGGGCGAGGCTCTCAAAGCTGACGCCATAGCGTTCCGCCAGGTCGATGGCTTCAGCCGTCAGGAACATGTTTGCGATACAAAGCATGTTGTTGATGATTTTCACAACCTCGCCAGAGCCAAGGGCCCCGCAGTGGAAGATGTTTTTTCCCATCGATCTCATCAACGGCATCACAGCAGCCACATCTTCTGGATCGCCCCCCATCATGACCGTGAGCGTGGCTTGTTCTGCGCCCACGATCCCACCGCTGACGGGCGCATCGATGAGGCGTGCCCCGGAAGCACGCAAGCCGGCGCTGATGGTCTGGAGCGTATCGGGCAAGGTCGTGCTCATCATGCAAACGACTGGCTGGTGTCCCGCCGGAAAGGCGTCTGCAAGTCCGCCCGGCCCGAGCATCGCTTCCAGGATCTGAGCGTCGTTGGCTAGCAGGACGATGATCGCATCTGCAGAGGCACATTCCGCCACCGAGGTTGTCACGCGCGCTCCCTCGCCCGAAAAGGCGTCGAGCACGGCCTGATTCCGATCGCAGACGATGAGATCGAATCCTGCGCGCCGCGCACAGCGAGCCATGGGCGCGCCCATGCTTCCAGCGCCGACAAAGGCCACCCTCTTCATTTCCATCATTTCATCTCCTTCAGACCGAAGAGCGCTGCGAGAATGCCGGCGCGCGCTTTTCCTGCAGGGAGGCCAGCCCTTCGCGTGCCTCGGGACCGCCAAAGCCGATAAATTCCAGTGCCAGCGAGGTGTCGAAAATCGGGCCGGCCTGACGCAGCCAGTTGTTCAACGCATACTTGCTCCAGCGAATCGCCGACGGAGCCCCCGATGCGAGCCGTGTGGCCACTTCCACCGCCTTGTCCTGAAGCGCGGCCTCGTCGACGCACAGCGAAACCAGCCCGATCGATTCCGCCTCTTCGCCATTGAGCGGCTCGCAGAGCAACAGGTGGTATTTCGCTTTTGCCATGCCGCAGAGCAGGGGCCACACGATGGCTGCGTGGTCTCCCGCCGCGACACCCAGCCGGGTATGGCCGTCGACGATGCGTGCGGATCTGGCCGCGATCGAGATGTCCGCGAGCAGGGCGGCCACCAGTCCCGCGCCGACCGCAGGACCGTGAATGGCCGAGACGATCGGCTTCGAGCAGTTGATGATGTTGTAGACCAGGTCCCGGGCTTCACGCCAGACACGGGTCCGGACGTCGAAGTCCTCCGTCATCTCGCGAATCATCTCGAAGTCGCCACCGGCGGAGAAGGCCCGGCCTGCGCCGCACAGGACGACCGCGCTGACCTCCGGGTCGCTGTCGATCCCCTTCCAGACTTCGGCCAGCTCGGCATGTCCACGCGAATCCAGTGCATTCATGCGCTCGGGCTTGTTGAGGGTCAGGCGAAGTACGCCCGTGGCGGGACGGTCGAATGCAATGTTCTGGTAGTCCTGATACAAGGTGCGATGATTCATGGCAGCTTTCATCCTTTGAATAAACAGCGAGAAGCCGGAAGCGGGCCCGGCGCGTCAGAGCAGTCCGGTTGTGTAGAACACCCCGATCACGAAGAACACGGCAAGCGTCTTGATCAAGGTAATGGCGAAGATGTCGCGATACGATTCGCGGTGCGTGAGGCCGGTGACGGCCAGCAGCGTGATGACCGCGCCGTTGTGGGGCAGCGTGTCCATGCCACCGCTGGCCATCGAGACCACGCGATGCAGTACCTCCAGCGGAATCTGCGCGGCGTGCGCACCCTGAATGAACGCTTCGGACATTGCGGCCAGCGCGATGCTCATGCCGCCCGATGCCGAGCCGGTGATGCCGGCCAGCGTGCTGACGGAAATGGCCGCGTTCACAAGCGGGTCCGGAATGCCGCGCAGCGCGTCGCTGACCACGAGGAAGCCTGGCAGCGCGGCAATCACGCCACCGAATCCGTACTCTGACGCGGTATTCATCGACGCCAATAGCGCGCCCGAGACGGCTGCCCTGGTGCCTTCCGCAAAGTGCCGGCGCACCGCGCCGAAGGCCGTCACGAGCACCACGACGATGCCCAGGACCAGCGCACCTTCCACGGCCCAGATCGCGGTCACGCTTGCGACCTTGGTTTCGACCGGCTTCGACAAGCCCGGCAACGACACGCTGTGGGCGTGGCCGTACCAGAGCGGAATCAGGCGCGTGAGCCAGAAGTTCGACACGCCGACCACAATCAGCGGCAGGATGGCCAGCAGCGGCGAAGGCAGCTTGCTTCTTTCCACTCGTTGCGGCTCATTGAGGAGGTTAGTGCCGTAGCCCTCGCCGCGCTTGGCTGCGGCGCGCCGGCGGGATTCCAGATAGAACAGGCCGACCAGGACAAGGAACAGGGACCCCAGAATGCCGAGCATCGGCGCGGCCCACGAAGTGGTCTTGAAGAAGGTGGTCGGGATAATGTTCTGGATCTGCGGCGTGCCCGGCAGCGAATCCATCGTGAACGAGAATGCGCCCAGCGCGATGGCGCCCGGCATCAATCGCTTCGGGATATTGCCCTGACGGTAGAGCTCGGCGGCAAACGGATAGACCGCGAACACCACCACGAACACCGACACGCCACCGTAGGTCAGCAGTGCGCAGACGGCCACAATGACCAGGTTGGCGCGCGCAGAGCCGATATACCGGATCGCGGTGGCGACGATCGATTCGGAAAAGCCTGCCAGTTCGATCACCTTGCCGAACACGGCGCCGAGCATGAACACGGGAAAGTACAACTTCACAAAGCCGACCATCTTCTCCATGAAGACGCCGGAGAAGACCGGCGCGATCGCTGACGGATCGGTCAGCAGCACAGCGCCCAGCGCGGCCAGCGGGGCGAACAGGATGACGCTGTAGCCGCGATAGGCGGCCACCATCAGGCACGCCAGGGCGGCGAGCGCGACAACGACGGACATGGGTGTCTCCAACACTTATTTTGGGATCCTCGAGCAACGAGTGCGGCGGTCGCTACGCTGGCGCGCCCTGTCTGGTTCCGGCGGGGTCGGCTCGAGGTGTTGGAGATTATGTGTATTGCTTTTTTGCACGACAACGGCAAATATGCAAGATTACTGTGCGTCCATGCACATATGGAAATGCCATGCGGAAACATCCGGAATGGAACGACTTCAGGTTCTTTCTCGAACTTGCGCGGAACGGGAAGATTTCCCTGACCGGGGAAAAGCTCGGTGTTGAGCACTCGACCGTGTCACGTCGGATTGACCGTCTGGAAGAAAGCCTGGGCACGGTGCTGTTCGACCGGCGTCGCAATGGCTATTCCCTCACCGACGCCGGCAAGGCGCTGGTTCCGCATGCGGAGCGGATGGAGAATGCGTTGCTCGGCGCCATCGAAGAGAGCGAGGGCCAGTCGGGCGACGTCGTCGGCACGGTTCGGGTTGGCACGCCAGAGGCGTTTGGCATCAACGTGCTGGCGCCCAGCCTGGTGGATCTCCATGCCCGGCATCCCGATCTGCATGTCGAGTTGATGGCGCAGCCCCAGTTTCCCAGCCTCGTGACGCGCGAGGTCGAGATCCTGGTGACGCTGGAGCCGCCGCAGGTCGGCCGCTATACGACGGCGCGCCTGGCTGAAGTGGACTACTTCCTCTATGGCTCGCCGGCGTATCTGAAGGCCCGCCCTGCGATCGGGGCGCTTGCCGATGTTGCCGAGCACGCGTTCGTGGACTACGTCCACGACGGCTCGGTCAGCGAGCGGTATCGCATCCTCGAAGAGCTGACGCCGAGTCCCAGACGGCACTTCACCACGACGAGCGTCCTGGCCCAGCGGGCCGCCGCCGCAGCGGGGATGGGCCTGGTCCTGCTGACGCCTTATGTCGCTGGCACCGGCTCAGATCTCGTCAGCATCTTCCCTGACCAGCCGCTGATTACGCGCACTTTGTGGATCGCCGCGCCCGAAGACCTGTTCCGGATCAGGCGTATCCGCTGTGTGTGGGACTTCATTCGCGAAGTCGTTTCCCGTCACCCGGACGAGTTTCGGCGATAGTTAGCCGCAACACCGCTTTCGCCCAACCCTCCCGTCATCCTTTGTGCATCTGCGCACAACGACCTTGCGTTCGTTGCCGTTGTTGTTGAAAAAAGCACGAACAATAATGGGCAGCACGACAGCGACGTCGGCGGACTTCCTCGACTGATCTGTCAGAACCCCTTGTCAGAAGTGGATGGTGACGGAGATGAACAAACTATTCAGAAGCGCCATGGACGCGCTCGATGGCATTGTCGAGGACAGACAGACCATAGCAGTCGGAGGATTCGGGCTTTGTGGCATTCCGGCGGCCCTGATCTGCGCATTGCGCGATACCGGCGTGACCGGTCTCACCTGTATCAGCAATAACGCCGGCGTTGACGATTTTGGACTGGGCCTGCTGCTCCAGACTCGTCAGATCAGCAAAATGATCGCGTCCTATGTAGGCGAGAACAAGGAGTTCGCGCGCCAGTACCTCAGCGGCGAACTGGCGCTCGAATTCAATCCTCAGGGCACATTGGCGGAGAGGCTGCGCGCTGGCGGCGCTGGCATTCCGGCGTTCTACACACGGACGGGCGTTGGTACCGTCGTGGCCGACAACAAGGAAGTACGCGAGTTCGATGGCGAGCGCTACGTCATGGAGCGCGGCCTCAAGGCCGATATTGCGCTGGTGAAGGCGCGAGTCGCCGACCGTGCCGGCAATCTCATGTTCGGCCGTACCGCCCGCAACTTCAATCCGGAAGTTGCGATGGCCGGGCGCATCACGGTGGTGGAAGTGGAAGAGCTTGTGGAAGTCGGTCAGCTCGATCCCGACGAGATCCATCTGCCCGGCATCTTTGTCGACCGTCTGGTTGTTGTTCCTAATCCGGAGAAACGTATCGAACGCAAGAGCTTCCGCTCGCGCGACAACAAGGAGGCAAGACATGGCGTGGACGCATGACCAGATGGCCGCGAAGGCGGCCGCCGAACTTCGCGACGGGGACTATGTCAATCTGGGCATTGGGTTGCCAACGAAGATAGTTCAGCACGTGCCGGACGGCATGCAGGTATGGCTTCAATCAGAGAATGGCTTGATCGGCATTGGACCACCTCCGTATGAAGACGAGATCGATCCTGACCTGATCGATGCCGCCAAGCAAACCATCACGATGGCGCCAGGCGCATCCATCTGTTCCTCATCGATGTCTTTCGCGATGATCCGCGGCGGTCATATGGATCTTACGATCCTGGGAGGCATGCAGGTCAGCGCGGCTGGGGACCTGGCAAACTGGATGATTCCGGGAAAGATGGTCAAGGGCATGGGTGGCGCGATGGACCTCGTCGGTGGAGTGCGCCGCGTCGTGGTGGTTATGGAACACAACACGCGCGATGGCGAGATGAAGATCCTGGAGCGCTGTTCATTGCCGCTCACCGGAGCGGGAGTGGTCAACCGCATCATCACCGACCTGGCGGTCATCGATGTGACTGGCGCCGGCCTCATCGTCCGAGAGATGGCCCCGGGCGTTTCCAGGGATGTGCTCCAGGCGAGGACTGAGCCAACACTGAGCTTCGATGCCAGCGGTTCTTTTCTATCCGTATAACGAGGTACTGAACGTCTGAAGATGAATGCGGATGCCTTGTCTCCCGGCAAGTATATCTGCGATGTGTCAGCCAAAGCCGGCCATGCCGGCGGTGACGAGGAGCCGGCGGCAACGATGTTGATCCGATGCGAGGTGATGCACAGCTAGCTGCAGAATCAGCATACCTTCGAAGACGCTGCGGATGCTGACGAGGAGCCATGTGCCCACTGTATGGAGCCCTGAGCGCGCGGCAAACAACCAGTCTGTAGGTCACGCTCCATGTGGCGCGAATGACGGGTCCCGCGCCAGCTGTGGTGCCATTTGACATGCGGCTTGCCCCCGGGACCTCCTGCATCGCGATGTTTATCTTGATAGCGGGTACAACCCACCTCCTCTCAAAGAAAGTGGGCCGTAAAACCCAGGCTAAACTTCCTTGGTGTCGAATATGAGCATGTCAACGCCGGACGGGGCAAAGTTGCCGACGTCAGCTGCCGCGGCGGCGCCCTCACGGGAAGCCATCGCCTGCTGGAGCGCAGCCAGCGAATCGAAGCTCAGCACTGCAATCAGGTGAAACGGCGAATCGCCGGCAGGGCTTGAAACTGGGCCGCTGCTGACCTCGTAGCGTCGCAGGCCGGGGATTTTCTTGGCGATTGGAACATGGGTCGAGAAGTAATATGAATCGAACGCCGCCGTGTCTGCAGGCTTCTTGTATAGCACCACCAACTTTGCCATCGTAGTTTCCCTAAAAAACGTGAGTTTGCACAGCACAGCGATCAATGCAAGGACTAGCAGCCGACCGTTGCGGGTTCAGGCTGTCGTGACTTGGTCCTTGCTTGGCGTCCATGCCGTGCCTCGAACCGATCAGCGTGCGCCAGCTCGGGTTCGGGTCGCGCTCAAATCACGGTGATGTCTTAAAGGTTAGGCGCCAATGCTGTCAGAGAGAATTGGCCCGCTGCGCAAGATTGCGTTGCGTGTGCCGCAACCTGAAAACTATGTATGTGATGGAAACGAGACAAAGCGGCCACTGAGGCATGCACTATGCAATCTACTGGTCTGCGCGCCGTTGGAGAACGGCCGTCTTGCGCGCCGGATGACGTCCAGGCGGCCTCGACGAACACCCGCCGCACGTGGCTATTGCCGGCCTTGGTTATGCCGCCTCGTCGGTCTCGTTTGCCGCTGGAATGCTCGCTTGGCACCAGGCCCGAATACGCCATCCGTTGCGGCGCATCGGAGAAGCGTCGCTAATCGCCAAGCTCGGCGACTACGGTTACTGGAGCAATCAGGCTGACATCCTGCAAGGCCATCCATGCCTCGGTCACCGGCCACACCGGGCAGTCTTACACCGCGCGTTCGATTGCCTGCTCCAGGCTCGCTACAAGTTGGCTGCAAGACTTGACCGTTAGCCAGTCACTTCAGATCGATGTATGAGCAAGAGTCCGTGTGCCCCCGCATTGACGGGTGAGGCGATGCCGGAAGGGAAACCCGCGTGCAGCCCAGAATCTCGGAAACGCGTGGGAAGAAGGCGAAGGGGGCTTGGTGAGGAACGATAGTTTTTGCCGGCGGAAGCTGACGTCCTGCGCTCAGTTGCGCGCATAGGGAACCGCAATTGAGCCGGCGACTATGGAATGATCCGATTCGCGCGTAGTTTGTCGAACTGCCGCAGGAACATGTCCTGCGATTCTTGAGCTTCATCAAAGCCATACTGACGCGCCTTGGCGGTCAACGGCCCGGCAAACGGGCGCCGATTAGGGTGACCACCCGCGAGCGTTCTTCCTAGTACCGGCCAGCACCCAGCATGCCGCCGGTTGCGGGTCGGCCAAGAAGCGCTCGTAGGCGAGCATGTCCTCATGAGTCAGTGACGAGAGTGGCTTATCCAGTTGCAGCACGGCCCTCTTTCGACATCGTTCTCCCCAACTTTCCCACGCACTCGTATATCTGGGGCGAACGCCATCGCAGCGCGTTTATGCGTGTAGCTCAGCGACAATACGTTCCGCGAGAAAATCGCAGGGGGGCCGGTTCGACTTGACACTCCGCGCAAGTATGATCTCGAGCGTGCCAATCTCAGGCAGTCCCTGCGCAGACCCGAGCAACGTAAAGTCAGGCGGCACCGCACACCGTGCCAGTGGGGTAATGGCGAGGCCGGCTCGGGCCATCGTTAGCAGGCCCAGCAGACTCGGACTCTCATATGAGGTTCGATACGCAATCTTTACGCGCTCAAGGCTTCGAATCGCCTTCTCGCGTGCGACGCTTCCAGGCAGAAACACGGCAATGGGTAGCGGCCGCTCTCGCCAGATATCAGTGGAGCCTGGGGCGGCTGCCCACACCATGGGCTCATGCCGCAAGAACTCACCGGTCAGCCCTTTGACACGTGTCGCGCAGACGAGATCTACCGTGCCGTCTCGCAGCATCGGGGCTAGCGCGACGCTGGGTAGCCCGATCACCTGGATTTCGACCTTGGGATAGCTGGCCGAGAACTTCTTGAGAATCGGCGGAAACAGTGAGGTCGCGTAATCGTCAGGTACGCCGATCACCACGCGGCCAGTGACGTCCGGTCGCACGACCGCTGCCCATGCCTCATCGCGTAGTGCAATGATCCGGCGCGCATACGTCAGAAGGACCTCTCCGTCCTGCGTCGGAATCACGCTGCGCGGCTTGCGCACGAAGAGCGCCTTGCCGAGGGCCGATTCCAGCGTTTTGATCTGCATGCTCACCGCCGATTGCGAGCGATGCACGAGGTCGCCCGCTCGGCTGATCGTGCCCGTATCTGCGACGGCGATGATCATGGTGAGAACGTCGACGTCGAGGGCTTTCCGCTCAGTGCTCATGCGCTTTCTCTTGTACAGGTATCAGAAAATCTGAAAGATTCCATCAATATTATGCGATTTTCTTTTTGGGTGCGGTGCAGCAAAGTCTGCGAAAAGGAGTTAGACATGAATGCCCGAGCGCCCCTTACTACGCTGGCTCTTGCCGGTGCCTGGCCACAACCCTCTTTTGTTTCCACCGCCTCTGGCATCGCCGTTCCATACGTGGAAGCTGGAAGCGGCGAGCCAATGGTATTCGTGCACGGGTCGCTGTGCGATTTCCGCTATTGGGACCCGCAGCTCGCTTCGTTATCGAAGAACTTCCACTGCTTCGCTCCGAGCTTGGGCCACTATTGGCCGGAAACCGGTGCATTCGGACGCGGCGCCTTCAGTTGGGAGGCGCACGTCGCTGAAATTGCGGAGTTCATCGCGGCGCTGGGTCTGGAGCCGGTCCATCTGGTCGGGCACTCGCGCGGCGGTTGCATCGCGTTTCACCTGGCGCGCGAATACCCTCACTTGGTGAAGACGCTCACCCTCGCTGATCCGGGCGGCCCAGTGCAGGCAACGCCGCAAGCAGAGGCCGGAAAATTGCCGCCGGCCACCCACGCGTTGAGAGCGAAGGCCGCAGAACTGATTGAGCAGGGCGAATTCGATGCCGGTCTGAATCTGTTTGTAGACTCGGTAACCATGCCTGGCTTTTGGAGCAAGAGTTCCCAGAGCTTCCGCAGGATGGCGCTCGATAATGCGCCCACACTGCCGAAGCAGCTGCTTGACCCGTTGCCCGCCTACACACGTGAAGCCGCCCGTGAAATCCAGTGTCGAACGTTGCTGATCGACGGGCAAAAGAGTCCGCGCATGTTCCGTAGCACGGTCGAGAAGCTTCAAGAATGGATCGGGCGCGCTGAGCGTCAGACAATTGCCGGAGCATCTCACGGCATGAATATTGCCAACCCAGGCGCGTTCAATCGGGCGGTTGCCGGGTTGGCTACTGGCTAGAGGGGCCTTGCGTCCAGGGCACACATGGGCTTCTCTCGCCTACGGGGGCGGCCTCTAGCGGGCATACAGTCTGGCTTGCCGGACGATAGTAACAAGTCGTCTGGCACAACTGCCTTCCGACGTGCCAGACGCCGCTACTTGGTGCAGTTGCTTGGCGCCGACCCGCGCGAGATCATCTGGACCTCGGGCGCGACCGGGGGGAATAACTTGGCGATCAAGGGCGCTGCGCAGTTCGATCGAGCGGCGGCATCTAGTGACCGTTCGCCCCGAGCACACGGCCGTGCTTGACACTCGCCGAGAACTGGAGCGGCGGGGTTTCGAGGTGACGTACCTGGAGGTCGGTTCCGACGGCCTTATCTACCTCGACACGCTCGCAGCGTCTACAGGCCAGCACGCGTCCAGCCCTTCGTTGCCGTTGAGGTCATGTCCGCCGGCACCTACGCCAAGGCGTAAGCGGAAAATGGAAGTACGCGGTCCCTGGCACGACGCGCTCGGGACCCTTGATTTTCAAGAACGCTCTCTCCGCCGCGCCCTATCTGTTCGCGACATAATCGTGTTGGTGATCGGCGTGCTCGTCGACAGTGAGCCGCGTGGTCACTTCGCTGGCCGGTCGTCGGCGCCACCTTATGCGCGCGTCAGTCGCGGGCGAGCTCGGCAATCACCGAGTCGGTCACAGGCACCGGGGTCTTGGCTTGTCGCCTGCGACCGACGATTTCCAGCTACCAGCCCTGGTCCCCCCTGCGCGTCGCTGGCAGGGGGTCTCAGCGCTTTCAGTCCAGCCTCCCAACCAGCCAGACGATGGCAAGATAGGTCAGCACGTGCGCGTACTGGTCCAGGCCAAATGCCCACCAGAACTGCGGCAGATTCGGTGTCAATTTGGCGCGTCGGCCGAGACGCACCTTCCAGCGATCGATCATGTAGTGAACGACAGCGTCGGTGATCCCTAGCCAGAGCCAGTAGGCCATACCGAAGCCGGCGAGCAGCACCGCGGTACACAGGCCATGCAAGCCCGCGTGGGCATAACCACCGTAAGCGCGAAATTAAGCGCACCTAGCTTTTGTGGCTGAGAGTGGGCAGGCTTGCGTCCGCAACCACCATTTGCGGACGCAAGCATGATGGACAACGAATGTGAAGTTCCGCCGCTGAGAGTGACCCGTGTTCGCTCCAACGGGAAGCGAGACTTTGACCCCAGGGATAAGCGCCAACTGGTCGAGGCGTGTCTGCGGCCAGGGGTATCGGTAGCTGGGATGGCGCTCAAGGTCGGCATCAATACGAACCAGTTGCGCAAGTGGATTCGGCTGCACCAAGCGGCAACGGAAGCCGCGGCGGCCGACAGCGCGGAGCTTGCAGTGCCAGCGTTCGTACCGGTCATCGAGATTAGCGGGGTAAAGCGAGTTCCGGAGTCGCCGCTGGCGCGGGAATGCCTGCCAGCCCAGGCGCCTGCTTCCACCCAACCATCGGTACGACCGTCGCTGAAACCTGCACTACTGACGGCGCGGCTGCCCAACGGCGTGACGGTCGAACTTGAATGCGGCGGACAGGACGTTGCGCTGGTGAAGGCGATGATCGAAGCGCTGGGAGCGCGTTGATGTTCCGATTCGACGCTAACGTACAGGTCTACCTGCACCGCAATGCGGTGGATTTCCGCCTCGGGATCAACGGGTTGGTTGCCCTGGTCGAACAGTCGATGCAGCTTGATCCGTTTGCCCGCGCCGTCTATGCCTTTCATAACCGTCGGCGCAACCGCATCAAGCTGTTGCTGTGGGACCGCAACGGCTTCTGGTTGCTGCTCAAGCGCCTGGAGGAAGACCGCTTCGTGTGGCCACGGCGCCAGCAGGCGGTGATCGAGCTGACAACCGAGCAGTTGCACTGGCTGCTGGACGGCATCGACGTGGACGCGGTGAAGCGCCACCCGTCACGCAAATATCAGCACACGGCTTGATGGTCGTTCGGGGTGACGTATACCCGATTGCGCCATGGCTGCACTATCGTGTTCAGCATGAACGAACACGACCTCTCCCAATTGCCGCCGGCCGCCCAGGCCTATATCCGCGAGCTCGAAGCGAAGGCTGCCACCAACGCCCAGCACATCGCCGAGCTGAACGAGCGCATCAAGCTCCTTGAGGAACAGTTCCGCCTCGCACAGTCCAAACGCTTCGCACCAAGCAGCGAGAAGCTCAAGGACCGAGTGTTCGACGAAGCCGAACAAATGGCCACTGCGGAGCCGGCCGACGACGATGAGGATGACGCGCTCGCGCCGCCAGACACGGGGCTGCCAGAGCCTGATAAGCCCGCAGGCCGCAAACGTGGCCGCAAGCCGCTGCCGGCGGACATGCCGCGCCAGCGAATCGAGTACGACCTGACCGAGGACCAGAAGATCTGCCCATGTTGCCAGGGTTCGATGCACCGCATGGGCGAGGAAGTCAGCGAGCAGTTGCACATCGAAGCAAAGGTCTCCGTTCTGCAGCACGTCCGCTTCAAATACGCGTGTCGGCACTGCGAGCGCAATGCCGAACGCACGCCGGTGTTGACTGCGCCGATGCCGGCGCAACCACTGCCGGGCAGCAACGCCAGCCCAGCGATGCTGGCAACGGTGACCACCGGCAAGTACGTTGATGGCACGCCGCTCTATCGGATGGAAGACGCGCTGGGTCGCGCCGGCATCGAAGTTGGCCGCGGCACACTGGCCAACTGGATCATCCGGCCTGCGCAACTGCACTACAGCCGGCTGTACGAGGCGCTGCGCCGCACGCTGCTGTCGCAGCCACTGATCCATGGCGACGAGACGACGGTGCAGGTGCTCAAGGAGGAAGGCAAGGCCGCGCAGAGCAAATCGTACATGTGGGTGTATCGCAGCGCGGAGGACTGCGAGCATCCGGTGGTGCTGTTCGACTACCAGCCGGGGCGCGGACAGGAGTATCCGCAGGCGTTTCTCGCCGGCTACGAGGGCATGCTAATGACCGATGGCTACAGCGCCTGGCGCACGCTCGAAGGCGTTACCCACTTTGGCTGTGTTGCGCACGCGAGGAGAATGTTCGTTGATGCGCAAAAGGGGCAGAAAAAGCCCAGCGCTCGAGTACTAAAGGCGCTCGAGTACTTCCAGGCCCTGTATCAGGTCGAGACGCTCGCCAAGGCAGACCTGCCCGAAGGCGAAACGCGCGTCAACTACACGTACCGGCTGCGTCAACAGCACAGCGTGCCGCTGCTGGAAGCCCTCAAGGCATGGCTGGACCAGCAGGCGCCGCAGGTACTGCCGGAAAGCCTGCTGGGCAAGGCCATCGCCTACGCGCGCAACCAGTGGGAATACCTGAGCCGATATGTTATCGATGGGCGTGCGCCCATCGATAACAATCCGGTCGAACGTGACATCCGCCCATTCTGCACAGGGCGAAAGGCATGGCTCTTTGCAGACACTGTCGCGGGGGCGAAGGCGAGCGCCATGATCTACAGCCTGATGCTTACGTGCCGCGCCTGTGAGGTCGAGCCGTATGCTTATCTGCTCCACGTGCTCACAGAGCTGCCACAGCGCGCGCTGGAGGCTGACATCAGCGACCTGTTGCCGTTCAACTTCCCCCGGCGGCAAACCGCGCCGCCGCACCCTGCCTGAGCGGCGGGTCGATAGTTGCCTGGGTATTCCGGTTCAACGTGACCGCCGATTCCGGTATCGTGACCGGCCATTCCGGCATCGTGATCGGCCATTCCGGACAGCCGGGAAAATCGGTCACGTTCATCCGGAATCGGCGGTCACGTTCACCGGAATACGCAGTTGCCCCCAAGTCGGGGACTCCATCACACGGAGAGAAGCCCCTCGTTACCCGGTAACAGCGAGGCGCTAGCGGGGGACGTTGAAATAGAGATCCCACTGCTCCGAATCCGGATTGAGCCTGCGCACGATCGCGTCGTCCGCTCGTGCGATCAGCCGCTCCAGCATCTGACGCTTTGTTACCGTGTAACGGTGCGCCAGCCGGGCGAGAGCAAGGTCGGCTTCCGTACTGACCCACATATCCAGCCGCCGCTCTCCGTTGCCGTCCTTGCCCGCCGTCGCGCGCCTTGCCCGATAGGCGGCCTGCCGCTGTGCTGTCGTCTGCGCCATCTGCACTCCTCATGATCGTTACCCGGTAACACTCCGGTGTGGCGACGTTACCGGGCGTGAAGTGTAATAAAAGTAGTTCGTCAGTGGCTGAGCACAAGGCCAATTAAATCAATAAGTTAGCGTTTCTTGTGTGGGCGTCCGTATCAACATTGCTACGATTTTTCGAGTAGTAATCCTGGCACTTTCGTGAGGCGCGAAGTAATTCTGAAACGATCGCGGGTCCGTCACCTCGTGTCATCTTTACTACTTTTCGCTCTGACTACGCGGATTCGCTCGGGGTGATTAAAAGGAGCGTTCGCGCGAAACATTCCAAAATAAGGCTGCAATCGCAGCCGAGAACTCCGAATGTGAGGTGGCCTTGCCGCAGAGTGAGAGTAGTCGCGCAGGGGACACGATTTCTCCGAACTGCGGAAGTAAAGATGATACGTTCTGCGTGATTAAGCGCGCGAATCAACATTACTTCGCACAGGGAGCGCGATTACTACACTTCACGCCACCGGGACCTTGTTTCGCATGGGAAAGATACAGTCGCACGAATGCTGAGCGAAAAATTGCTACGTTCGCATGAATGTTGAGCGTGGCTCGCACGAATGGCGATCCTCAACAGAAGTAGAGCGCTTCGACGAGACGCCGCCGCCAATGCGCGCGTTCGACCCGCCTCCTCATGTCCCGTAAGCGGCTCTTATAAAATGCAATTAATCACCTTGATGCGCCCGAAGACTTGAACGGGAAGCTTGCATCAATGGGATGGCGCCGAAATTTCACGATGGTGATGATACGGCGCCCGGTTGCTATTTCTTGCTTCCCCAACCAATCCGATGCCGCTCCTGCGTGGCCTCATGCCGCGCATCCTCCTCGCTGTGCAGGTAGCCGCTCGTCGTCGACAGCGAGCTGTGCCCGAAGTTGTCCCGCACAAAGCGCAGGTCGACCTGCTGGTCGGTCATATGCGAGCCAGCGGTGTGGCGCAGCCAATGGGCCGAGGCACTGGCCAGCACCGCGGCCTGTGCTTCCCATTCCGGCCCCCGCGCGCGCAGGCGCGCCGCGGCCATGCCAAACACCTCTTTCAGGATCAGGTGCAGCGCTCCGCGTGACAGCGGTTTCTCGCTGTCCGCTTTTCCAATCACCGGCAGCACCAGTGGCCGCGTCTCCCCGAACTGCGGAGTCGGCGGCAATGCGTGGGCGCGGCGGTAGCGCGCCAGTTCGGCAATCAGCTCGTCGGTCGCCGGCACCAGCCGCGTCTTGCTGCCTTTGCCGGTCACCTCCAGCCACCAGCGCTCGATGCCCTGGGCATCGCGGCGGCAGAAGAACGCCCCCATGGGGGTGGCCGTCACCTCCGACGCACGCAAGCCGCCCAGATAGAGCACGGTCAGCACCCAGCGGCAGCGCGCCGCATGCAGGCGTTCTCGCGCGTTTTCGGTTGGCATCGCTTCGACCGTGTCTTTGACGATCGCCCACATGTCGTGGCTCAGATAGCGGGTGATGCGCGCCTTGGTTGGCGCGCGCCGACGGCGGGCGAGGGCGAGCGGGTTACCGGCCACGTAGCCCGCCTCGGTGAGCCAGGCGAACAGCGCGTTCAGGATCACCAGCGCCTGGCGCACGCTGCCGGGCGACAGCGGCCCGGCGAACGGGCGCCAGTCCGGATGGCTGCGCGCGAGCTTCTTGCTGCCGGCCAGGACCCAGCGGGCGGCCGGCTGCGGATCGGCCAGAAAGCGCTCATAGACGAGCAGGTCCTCGTGCGTCAGGGAAGACAGCGGCTTGCCGAGCTGTAGCACGGCCCACAGGATCAGCCGCTCCACCTCGCGGCGATAAACGGTCACCGTCGCCGCGCTGTCGGCGTAGCGCGCGAGCCAGGCGGTCACGGCGGACAGGTCGTCGGTCGCCGCGATGCGGGTGGCCGTGGCGGGCGCTCGGTTGCTGCCGTCGTGCCCGGACAGCGCCGACGGCAGCCGTAACTGCTCCAGCGGAGTGGGTAGGGCGGCGAGGGGGGCGGACGTAGGTGGGGCGGGCGGAAGGGCGGGCGATTCCACGGTCGTTAGTTTGCACAATTTTGTATCCGAGACGTGGCCGTGAAATCGACGCCGCCCGGGCGTGCGAGAACAAATTTACTTCACGAAATTCTGCACCATTTTGTTCTCCCGGCGAACATTCGAAGCAATTTTGTATCTTTGCCAACGTTTGTTCCATTCTCGTCGTGCGATTTTTCCCAAATGTGCCCTAAGGTTTATAACCATCGCCTCTGGGGCGATCGGCCGATTTTGGAGCGTCGCATGGAAGAGGGTATTGACGACAATTCCTGTTGCTCCCGCCGGAGGATAGACGGGCGAACCGTCGACACTTCCCACTGGGCCAGCCCCGATGAGGGAGCGCTTACTGGTGACCGACGCGTCCTGTACCTTGCGAGAAAGCAGGCGGTTTCGCTGTATCTTTCCGGTGCCTCGGGCGAAAGCATCAGGCGGCTGACGTCGCTTGGCACAAGTCAGGCCTATCGTCTCATCCGGGAGCGCTGCCTTGAGACGCATCCCGACGGGCGTCCTTATGGCTGGCGCGGGCTTGTGCCATGGCTCCGAGTCAAGCCATACCGTCGTAGCACGAAGGTCCATGTCGACCAGTTCGGCCGCGGTGCTGCGGGCGCGATGCAGGCGCTGCTGGACAGTCAGCCGGCGCTTCGTCAGGCATTTGAGGCGCGTATCCTCGCGAGCGCCTCAGCCAAGCGACTAGTCGAAACTAAACAGTCGAGAAGGCGTCATTGCGCGTGGTTTCTGGACCAATTGCGTGGCTTCGGGTACGAAGCGCGAAACGAATGGCCGTTCAACACATTGAGCCTTGGCTACTCTTCGATCTGTCGGTATATCGACAAGGTGCTGTCGGCCAACCCAAGGGCGCTGGCCGCGGCGAGTGGCGGGCCGAATTTGGCTGTGAAGCTGAGGTCCGGTGACGGAACCGGGCGGCCGGTGCAGAGGTTCATGCAACGCGTCGAAATGGACGCGCACAAGCTAGACGGACGTTTCTGCGTGTCGCTTCCCCTGATGGGGGGCGGTTTCAAGGAGAAGATCGTTCATCGTCTCTGGGTCGTTGTGATCCTGGAGGTCGTTTCGCGCGCGGTGCTAGGGTACTACTTCAGCGTGAGACGGGAAATATCGAAAGATGACGTCATGCGCGCGCTGAAGCGGGCATTGGGCAGATGGTGCCTGCGCCCGGTCAGTTTTTGCGATACGCCGTATCTGCCTGAAGCCGGGCTTCTTTCCGCTCTGGGTAGCGATTTCGTCGGGCTATGCTGGGACGAGACCAGCGTAGATGGTGCGCTTGCCGAGACTTGTCAGCACGTGCGGGATGCGCTGCGCGACAGCGTCGGCTCCACGCTACTGGACCCGAAGACCTCGTTCTCGAAACGTCGAAGCAAGGATGACCGCCCGTTCATCGAGACGTTTTTCCGCAATCTGGCCGGACAGGGATTCCAGCGTCTTTCCAACACCACCGGCGCAAATTTCCAGGACCGCAAGGGAAGACAGCCGGAAGAGGTCGCCCTGGCGAGTCGATTCCAGTACGAATATGCGGAAGAGCTGCTGAACGTGCTCATTGCCAACTACAACGCGACACCGCACAGCGGGATTGGTAACCGCACGCCGCTCGCGTATGCGAAGTTCTTGTACCACCATTCCCAGCAGAGCTTCCGGCGAGCCGACCCCGCTGTCGTGGACACGCTATTCAGCATCCGCAAGCGCTGCATCGTGCGCGGGGGCGCTAAGAGCGGGCGTGCCCCGTTCGTTGAGTTCCATTACGGCCGTTATACCAACGACGTGCTGCACAACCGGCACGACCTTGTCGGCTCCGAGATCTGGGTGGTCTGCCACAAGGAGGATGACTGCCGGGTGGCGCTTGCCTCCACGCTGGACGGTATGTCACTCGGCGTGTTGCGGGCAGCACCGCCTTGGAACATGTCGCCGCACAGCCTGTCGCTACGTGCTGCAATTTGCCAGGCGTGCTCTCACGGAAAGTTTGCGATTCCGGCAGGCGTCGACGCCATCGATGTCTTCATGCGCTACGTGGAGAGTCAGGCGCACAACCGCTTGCCGGTCCATCCGGCCTACCTCGAGGCACGGCGCATACTGGCAGCCGCAGCCGATTCATCAATCGGGCCTTCCATGCTGGATGTAGCAATGGCTCGGGCCAAGGCAGGCAGCAGTTCTTCAAAGGGTAGCAAGGGGGCCGCTTCGGAGCCGACGGCAAGACGCGCGCAGTCTGGCGCCGCGGACCCGCTGAAGCCTTCTGCGGGTCCTACGCTGCCTCCGCGTCGAATGGCGCAGTCGAGGTAAGCCATGTCCTTCTCACTGCCCGAGCGCATCGATCCGCGGCACTGCATCGTGACGAAGCAATACGCGGTGTATACACCGCCCATGCACGAAATGATCGAGCAAATCGGCGAATGGATCGACCAGCAGCGCCCCGGCGGCTATATCTATGGTGCGTCACGCCTAGGCAAGTCCCGCTGTGTGCAGTGGTACGTTGCAAACGAATTGCAGGAGCGCTTCAAGGCCGTCATGCCCCTGGTGGTGTGGAATCGCCGCCCCGACAGTCACAGTAGTGAAGCGGGATTCTGGCACCAGCTCTTACTCGCCTCGCGTTTCGAATTCGCCAACCCGGCAAAGCCGCCGAAGAAAGCCGAAGGCATATACCTGTGCAAGCAACGCTTCATCGCCATTGCGAACAACGCGCAACGGAACTACATGGTGCTGCTTATCGACGAAGCGCAGGATCTGACGTTGCGGGAGTGGAAGTGGCTGGTCGGCCTGCAAAATGAGCTCGATTACGAGGGCTATTTACTCAGCGTATTTTCAGTCGGCTCACACCAGTTGAACTATCGCCACGAATATATGGCCATCACGGGCAACGCTCACGTCGCCGCGCGCTTTATGGCAGCGCATGCGCGCTTCCACGGCCTGCGCTCGCCCGAGGAGATCGGGTACGTGCTCAACGGCTACGATATCGACTCCGAGTGGCCGCCAAGCAGCGGCGTTCCGTACCTGGCGCACTTCGCGCCGGCGGATTATGCGGCCGGGCGCCGGCTCGCCGAATGCGCGGCGCTGCTGTGGAAAGCGCTGATGGAGCTTTCGCCCGAATCTGCGCGCGGGCATTTCGAATTTCCAATGCAGCATGTCGCGAAAGCCACCGAGGCGATACTCTTCCAACTGGCGCGGGGCGAAGACTGGGCCGACGTGACCTCCTATGAGAGCTGGTTGCGAGAACTCGCTAAAGCGAACTTCCCGGACCACATGAGGATCATCTCGACGGGTAGTTGACATGGCGGCCTACCCATCGGTGAACTGGTGGCCGGGAAACCTCCGTCCGTACGAGTCGAGGCTGTCGTTCGTCGCCCGCTTCTGCGCACTGAATGGCATCAACGTCCGAAAATGCGCGGAGTTTTTGAGTGTGGAGCCCGATAGCAGCACGCCGCTTCCGATCGACGAAATCAGGCGCCTGGCGTCCGTGCTGGGTGAGACCGCGCCGCTTGTCGAAGACGTTTTCTCGCCTTCCATACGGTTCATCGATGTCGGCCGTTATGGCCCGCCTCCCGATAGTCGCGAGCGACGTGCCATCCGCTATTGCGAGACCTGTGTGCAGCACGGCTACCACAGCTACCTGCATCAGCTTGGGTGGCTTTCGCGGTGCCCATTTCACCTGAGCGAGCTGAAAACGACCTGGGCGCAGAAGCACACCGCCAGGCTCGTGTCGCAGCGTGTGGGCGCGTTGGAGTTCGTGATGCGGCAACGCTGCAGGACGTGGCCGCACGGCATTGATGCCGGCTTTCCCGCCCGAGAGCCGGGGCGTGTTGCGTCGCTCGCCGGCTGGGTCGCACGGGCGAGCGTCGCTGCCGCGCGCATGTCGCTCGGCGAGATCTGGTCGTCGGGCAACGATGGCATGCCGGGGGCCGTCTCCCTCGACCAAGCGTTCGGTCAGCTGCGCGCGCTTGAGCCCCCGCCCGAGGACATCGAACCGCTCCTTACCGAAGCCGGTGATCGGTGGAGTCTGGAAAGCCACGCGTTTGCGCGGCAAGCGAAAATCCAGCTCGGCCGCCTCAGGTCGAGCCACCTCAGCTTTGCCGACGTTCTTCACTTCTATATACGCATCAACGCCGCTTCGGCGAATCCGTCTTCGTTTGTCACGCGCCTGAATGCCATGCAAGACCGACAGGCTCGCCATGGCACCTGTCGCTGTCGGTGGAGGCTGACTAAGGAGGGACGGCTTTCGCGCTGGGTCAGCGTGCGTCCAGAGGAGGGGCCCCGCTGGGGCCTGATCTGCCCATACGATATCGCGCTCAACGAACTTCAACTCGGCTGGGGCCGTTCGGACCTGGCGCTCTCCAATCGGCCGGCGGAGCAGGAACGGCGGCGCTTCTGCAGCGTTTCTCACGCGATGCGCGACTTGGGCCTCATCCGCTATACACGGGAGGCAGCGGTAGCGCCGGCGGGTTACCTATATGCCGATCAGGACGTCTGGACCTGCTGCGAGTGGGTCTGGGAGTCGACGCTAACCGCAGTGCTCGATATGGCGGTCACGTGGGAAATCGAGCTGACGTTCGATGCGTTGACCACTTGGCTAGATGACATCGATCGGGGTGTCGATCCGCTTGAGCGGGACGATTCCAAGTTTTGCGTCCGCCTGTGCGAAACCGACGATGGCCTCTTGCTGATCAAGTGGACGAGGGCAGAAGCGAATGTGCGTCGGGGGCGACCCCGGATCTGAACGCAACGTACCGTGAGCAACGTGAAGCCCGTTGGCTTGCGACGCATTGCGGCCAGAGTTTCGGCCCAGGGGGCTCGGAACAAAATTGTGCAGAAAACGCTAACAAAATTGTGCAAACCAACGCGGGGGTCTAAAAAGTCACAGCTAGCTTCGCAATTATAGACATAAGCGCAGTTATGTCTAAAGTATCGCCAAGAAAATTGTATATATAACGTATTACGTAGTAATATTTATCAACATTTCTGTTTTTTTCTCCCTATGCCCGCTGCCGACCTGGATCTGACCGACGCCGCGCTGCAGACCGCCATGGCCAACGACATTGCCGAGCTACGCAGTCGCTTCCCCGAGACCCGCGCGTTGTACCGCGAGGTCTGCGGCCTGCTGTTCTTCCGCTACGGCGTCACGCCCACCGCCAACAAGCTCTACAGCCTGGTGCGCAAGGGCAGCATGGGCACGCCGGCGGAGGTGCTGCAGGCGTTCTGGCAGGAGTTGCGCGGGCGCACGCGCGTCACCATCGACCATCCGGACCTGCCGGAGGCGCTCAAGTCGATCGCCGCCAATGCGGTGCAGACGATCTGGCAGGCGGCCAACGAGGCCGCGTCCGCCGAGCTGGCGACGCTGCGCGCGGAGGCGCGTCACGCCGCGAGCGAAGCGGAAGCCGAGCGGGATGCGGCGCGCGCGGAGACGGCGGCCGCACGCGAGGATGCTGCGGCGATCGCGGCCCAGCTGGCCGAAGCCCGGCAGGCGCACGACACCGTGCAGGCGGAGCTGGCCGCCGAGCGACAGGCCCACGCCGCCACGCAGGCCCGGCTCGAGGCGGGGCGGACGGAACTGGAGGCGGGCCGGCGCCAGCTGGACGCGCTGCGCACCCAATTCTCGACCGAGCTGGAGCGGGCGCGCGAGGCGGTAACGCTCGCGCAGGAACGCGCCGAAGCCAGCGAGCGGCGCAGCTTGCGCGAACTCGACGCCGAGCGCACGGCGCGCCAGCAGAGCGAACGCACGGCCGAAGCGTTGCGCGGTGAACTGGCGGCGGCACGCGGCGAGGCGCGTGATGCGGCCGTGGCGCAGGCGGAGGGCCGGGCTAAGCTGGAAGCGCAGGCCGCGGCGCTAGCCGATCGGCTCGCGGTGGCCGAGCAGGCGCAGCGCAAATCCGTCAGCGACCTGGACACCGTGCAGGCGGAGCTCGCGGCGGCGCAGCGCCGGGCCGAGCGCGCCGAGGCCGAAGCGGCGCTGGTGCGGCAGCTGCTGGCAGAGTTGCGGCTGGCGCCGCCTGAGCGAGACGGTGGTGCGCGGCGGCGCAAGGCCGGGAGCCGGCTAAACGAAAAGCCGGGCGAACAACTGGACGAAAATCAGGGGGCGCCGACGGCCTCCCTCACCCCGGAAGATGGCAGCGAGAGCAGTCACAGAAGCGACAGCAGCGATGACAGCAAAGACTGAGCGGGCGGCGGCGATCCGCTGGATCCAGGATCAGATGGCCGACTATGGGCTGACGATGGAAGAGCTAAAAGCGGCGGGGTGCTTCGATCCGCCGCCCCCGCCCCCACCGCCTCCGCCGCCCGTGGTCTGCTACCGCAATGCCGAGGGACTGACCTGGGATGGGCAGGGCGAGATGCCGTCCTGGCTGAAGCGCGCGGTCAATGCAGGGCAGAGCGTGGAGTTTTTTCGGGCCGGATAAACGAAGCTCGGCTGCTGCGAGGGATATATTTTCCTTTCCAATCATAGGTTTACAGAGGATATGGCGGATTTGGGAATCCCGGGTGTCCCTCTGGAAGACCTTGAGGAGGGCCAGCAGACCAAGCGGCGATGTCCTGGGCCGCGCGTGGAGCGAATCGCACTGATGATGTCCAAAAGCGCGTTAGCTGGGTCATCGTACTTTTTGTAAAAAATGGCGGTAGCGGACCGCTGAGCCACCTCTTGCACGGTCTCTCTGCGCCTTGGATCACCACGTGGCATTTGTAAGTCATTGATAGATTGACACTTTCTGCAGGTCGTCGTCAGGAAATGCACGGAAAGTACGATGACCCCTACCATCGGGCCACCGCCAAGGGCTATATTGCAGGCGGCCGAACAACCAGAAAAACTCTAATGATTGATATATCGAATGCTCAACTCGACCCATATCGCGGTTTCCATTATTTTCATGAAGATCTGAATATTTACCTGAAGGTAGCCCTCTCCTCCGCATTGTTGTTAGTTCGTCATTCGGCTGAGCCGCAGGATTCAGACAAGTTGCACGATCTTATAAAGCTTGCGCATCCGTCTTGGAATACCCCGCCTGTCAGAGATATGTCAATAGACATTCAGCGAAGAACTCACGCTTCCATCTCAGCCTTTGCCCTAATCTCTGTCTTCTCAGCATTTGATGACTTCCTCATCGGGACGAAAGCGGAGTTGCATCGATTTTATTCGGCCACAGAGTCATCCAGGCATATCGGAATGAATAAAGCGACACCGACAATTATAGAGGAAACAAATATTAACGACGGCGAAGAAAATGATGATGATGACGACTCGGAAGAACGACTGCGCGCTTTCTATGCCAAAAACGGATGGGACGGAAGGTCGATCGATCCGATCTTAAAGGTGGTAAGGTACTTTCGACTTTGTCGAAACTGCATCGCTCATCGAAACGGGCGTGCGTCGCGCGCACTTGTCAAACATTCTTCTGATGCAGACGTACATAAGCTGGTGAGTAACCTCTTGGACAAGGCATCCAACGGTCTTCGAAAGTACGTGATCAACGAGGATGTTTTTATCGAACCTACCCAAGCGATTCTCTGCTCTCATTTGCTTCGAAAGATCGCGCTGGATGCAAACAAAAAACTTCTAGGTACGCTTGGGTTTGATGGGTTCCTGCGGTCGGTAGCACATCACACAATGTTCAGTGAGACTATCGTGCGATCTGATGCTTACAAAACTCCTGAGGCAGTATTGAATTTCGCCCTAACGGACCGCTATCGAGCGACGATGTCAAATCGAGAGGAGTGTATCCAAGAAATGAAGCGTCTTGGTCTATGGAAAAAATACATGAGCGAGTTTGAGCGAAAGTACGGTACCGGTTATCTGTCCGAATACTAAGGACACCAAAATGATGGTCGGAACGCTCCGCAACTGAGCGAGCGGACCTTCGGATGCCCGACCGGGTCGCTGCTCGAGCGACCGGAACCGGCTACAGCCGTTGCCGCTTCAGCCATTCCTGGTTGGCGACGGTTAGTTGCAGTGCTGGGCCAGGAAGAACGTGAGGCTGGCGTTGCCCGGGCACAGAGATAAGGCACGATATCGTCCGCTGACCATGCCAAGGTGGCTAGCGGTTGTTGTGCCGAACCGGTTGCCCGCAGTCCGGAACCAGCCGGGCAAGGCGCGACGAAATTGCGCCGCCCTCGGCCCAGGGATAGTCTTACCGACTGCTTCGCACGGCCTCGAGCATGGACTGTCCTTGACGCGTCAGACGAGGGTAAGCATGGCCGCGGGCATGTCCGCGCTCGATCGTGACCAGTTTTTGGCCATCTAATTGATCTGGCTCGAGGTCATCAATCCCCTGCGCATCGCCAATCAGCAGTAGCGCGGCGATTTCGTGCGGACTCAGCACGTCGGCCTCCTTTGTCGGCGTCGGAAGACGGAAACTCCGACCGCTGGTCCGTGGATCGAGTGCCACGGAGGACGATGAGAACGGCAGTGAATGCATCGGTGCGAGGAACCTGCCGGTAGGGTACGCCGAACGTTCAAGGCCTGCGGCCAAGATGCGCCCTTATGCTCTTCAGCGCATAAGGGCGGGGGCGACTCTCGGGTGGGCTTGGCCACCGATTCGGCGGTAGTGAATTCAGGCCGCCCTTGTATTCCGGAAACCTCATGGCATGTAGCCGGGTGCGCCAGGTTCTGCCATAGGTCGGCAACTCATCGCCTTGGATCGCCCCCTCGATCAACGGCGCAGGAGACCCCGCGGGGTAGAACTTGCCGGGCCCGACCTCCACTGCTTAGCCGCAGAGCGGGAACGTTGCTCGAGATGGGCGTCGAGGAAGACAAGGGGGCACGAACGTGTCTGCGCTTGATGCTGGAAAGTCGGCTGCGGGCCATGGTCAGCGGCGTCAACCTTGAGCCGGCGACGGATTGTGAATGATAGAACTCATTGTTCGGCGCAGCTCTTTCGCTAAATGACGTTTGCTAAATTTTCTCAGTGAGAATCTTGCGAATGTTGAGAAAATTGAGTAGCCTCTGGGAATCATCCACAGTTCGTCTGCCTCTGACATGAGTTCCTATTCTAGTGTGGCCGATCTGGCCGCCCGCATGCGTATCGAGCCGGACACGCTTCTCGAGAGGCTTCGGGAAGCGGGGGTGAACAAAGCAGACGACCGCGAGCCCGTCTACGAGGCCGATGTCGCCGCGCTCAGTGCGCTTTATCGGAAGCTGCTCGGCCCGCGGACGATCGAGATCGCCGCCGAGGTGCGCGGGGAAGCGGATCCGGGTCTGGAGACGCCGGCGAAGCCTAAGGTCAATCGCGTCATCCTGGTGGGCCAGCTGGGCGAGGGTCCCGAAGTACGGTGCCTGCCGTCCGACGCGCCGGTCGCGAACATCCGCCTCGCAGTGGCCCACCGTTACTGGCGACTTCTGAGGGATGTCGTCGAATTCGGGTATGACACCAGGGAGACGCGCGCACTCCTGTATCTAGACCTGCTGGGAGGACACGTTCCGGCCAGATTGACGGCAGTCGTTCGCCGTCTTGTGCGCAGCGCTCTTCGCGCCTCGATTGCGGAATCCCGGCGGACGCACCGCCTTTCTGCTTTGGCCGCTCAGGTCCGGTCCTTCCTCGCTGGTCATGTAGTGTCGTGCCACCACGCCGACCGGGAGGCGACGATTCACCCGGCCTTTGCCCCGCCGGTTGCGGTCATTTGAAGGAGTTTGATATGACACCGCGTTTTCACGCGCCGGCTGCCGTCGCACCCGGCCCCCAACTGGTCGAGAAATTGGTCCACGACATTGACGAGCAACTGGAGCAGACCATCGACGCTGGCGAGCGTGCCCGCGTAATGGCCATTGTGCGCCAGTGCCTGACGGCAACGCTCTCCAGCCCCGCCTCGGCGGCGGCAGTCGAAGACCGCCTCGCCGTGTCATATCTGAAGCCCTCGGAGGTCATTGCGCAAGGTCTGGTGGCCATGTCGCAGGCGACGCTGTATCGCGCGGTGGAGGATGCACGCTTTTATTGTGTCACCCCCCGCGGCAAGGCGATTGGCCGCGCATTCCCGGCCTGGCAATTCGCGCCGCCGGTGCCCGAGTTGCTGACTCCGGTCCTGCGCCAGATGAAAAACCTGCCGAGCAGCGAAATCCATGCGTTCTGGGTGACGCCGGTTGACGCCTTCGACGACCTGACGCCGGCCGAGTTGCTGGCGGGCAGGGCGTTCGAATCGCGAGCGGCGCTAACTGCTGCGCAGCGTGGCCACCTTGCTCAAGCCGCAAGCGAGCGGCAGGGCAGGGTGATCACGCAGCTGGCCGCGCTGTCCTCGCGCAGTTCGGATCTGATCAGTTGATGTTGATACCAAGAGAATTTGTCGTACCGGCTTCGATTGCCGCTACTCTTCCTACCCTTGACCATTTGCGTCGGGCGCTGGACGGCGCGGTGGTCTTCGTGCCGGCCGGCACCCGGATTGTCCGCGCCGTCCGGCATCCGGCCGCGGTCATCCCGCCACACGTGGAGCGCACCTACCGATTCGGACCGCCCGCCGCATTGGCCGGTGAGGGAGGGCGTTACCCGATCTACTGGATGTATGCCGCCCAGGATCTCACGACTGCACTGTGGGAATCCGGCTTCTGCACGAACGACATCACGCAGCCGGGCACGTTCTATATCCCCCGAGCCATTGCGGAGACGGGCCTGATCGCGACCTTCACCGTGCAAGCGGATATCCCCATCCTCGATCTTGACGGCACCGTTCTCAGCAAGCTGGGCATTTATGATCGCATCCACGAGGGCGAATACGACTGGTGTCAGTGGTTCGGCCTGCGGATGTTCGACGTCCTGGCGAGCTTTGCCGACGGCGGCGCACCGATCGGTTTTCGCTATCCGTCGCGTAAGCATAAGGGCCATCTTGCGCTGGCTGTGCAATCCGGCTCACTGGGGCAATGGCGCCGCCAGGTCGATGTGCAGGTCGTGCGCTTCTCTGAAATGCCCGAGTTCAACGCGCTCCGGAGGGACAGCAGCTACGCGGAGCCCTTCGAGGGGGGATTTACGGTGGACCGATGAGTCGGCTCTCCCATGTGCAGCGGTTGCGGGGTGCGGCATGGCTACGACAGCTATGGTGATGCCGGGACGGGTCCATTGCTCGGCTCATGCTATGCAGAACGGCCCACACGAATGGCGGCTTGGCTGGAATAGGAATCGGATAAAGGAGTCAGTGGATGTTTGATTTCGGATCGTTGGCGAAGACGACGGCGGCTGAAGTGCCGGCGACGCTTGCCGAATTGTTCAAGCAACTGGATAGAAGGGCTACCCATACGGGCTTGCGCCCGGCGCAGCTTGCAGCGCTCGCTGCGTTGGATCTGCAGCTCGTACAGCGCGACGTGATCATGAAGCTCAGCACGGGCTCGGGTAAGACCATCCTCGGCCTGATCTATGCGGAGATGATGCGCCGCAAGTACAAGGGGGAGCCCGTCGTCTATCTGTGCCCGACAAGGCAGCTTGTCGAACAAGTTGTCGCCACTGGGCAGGCAATTGGCGTGAGTGTCTCCACCTTTGGCACCGGCCTTCCCTACGCGGCCATGAGCGGTGATGCCATTCTTGCTTGCACGTACGACAAGCTGTTCACAAGCGGCTCAGTCTTCGAGAGCCAGGCGATCCGGCCCTCGGCCATCGTGCTCGATGACGTGCATGCTGGCACCGAACGTGTGCGAAAGTACTATACCGTCCAAGTGCCGGCAGAGTGTCTCGATCAGCTCCGGACTTTGCTTAGGCCCTTGTGCGAACCAACCGATGCTGCGACGTGGGCCGGCATCATGAAGAATGATGTCGCTTCCCTGTATGAAGTGCCGTACTGGATCTGGGCACAGGTGTGCGGTCAGGTGGCACAGATACTGGATCCTCACAAGACGGAAAAGTCGCTGCGGTTCACCTGGCCAAACATCGCGCGCTATCTCGAACTGGCGCGCTGCTGCATTTCGGGCGTGTCCGCCGAAATTGTGCTGCAGGTCCCGCCGGTTGAGGAGGTGTCCGCCTATGCCGGAGCCAAGCACCGGCTGTTCATGTCGGCCAGTATCAAGGATATCTCGGGGCTGATTGCCGTGCTGGGTTGCGACCCAGCGGCGTACGGGCGCATTGTCGAGCCGGCTGAAGATGAGGGGGCCGGTGAGCGCATGATCCTGCCGACATCCCTCATCAGTGCAGAATGCAAGAAGGAGGAGATCGCCGCCGTCTGCGCCCAACTTTCCAAGCAGACCAACGTCGTCGTGCTGACAACCTCGGCGGCACAAGCGAAGACCTGGACCGATGCTGGTGCCACGTTGTCTCAGGACACCGAGTTCGCCGGCGCACTGGAGCGGCTTCGCACCACGATCGGCAACTATGTCGTTTTTGCGCAGCGCTTTGATGGCGTCGACTTGCCCGACGACGCTTGCCGCATTCTGGTGATCGACGGTATCCCGAGCGGTGAGCGCATCACCGACCAAGCCGATGCTTTCCGTCAGAAGGACAGTCCCGAGTACGAAGTCAGAACTGTCAACAAGTTCGAGCAGGCACTGGGGCGCGCAGTCCGGTCGAGCGCGGACTATGCGGCGGTCCTGTTGGTTGGCCCCGACATCGCGGCATTCATCGGCCGCAAGAACGTCGTCGCGCTTCTTGAAGCGCGGACGCGTCTGCAACTGGATCTCGGTCGAGAACTTGCACAGAACGCGGGAAAGGGCAGGCCTATTTCCGCCGTGATCGCGGAGATGGGGCAGGCCCTGCTGGGCCGCAATGAGGGCTGGAAGGAAGCGCACCGTGTGCGCGTCAAAGTTCAGGCAAGGCAGCCCAGACCAGCTGCACTGACTCCATTCGAAGCGGCTGCGGTGGCGATGCGGGAAGCGTGGATGCTGGCCAAAGCCAAGAACTTCCAGGGGGCGGTCACCCGCTTGCGGGAGGCGGCGAACGCGTCCCAATTGCATCCTATCCAGAAGGCCGAGATCCTCTATTGGGTTGCGACGTATCTCAATCAGTTCAGTCCCGCCCAAGCGGCGGAGACGTACAAGGCCGTCTTCGCAGCGAACACCAAGTTTCCGCGACCGGAGCAGGTCGCAGATCGCAAGTTCGCGCGGCTGACCAATCAGGCAATTGCCGTGTGCCAGGCGTTCAGCAGCTTTGCCTCTGCCAATGCAGCTGTGGCGCGATTGGACGAGGTCCGTGCGAAGCTTTCGTACGGCAATTCGGCAGAGGTCGTCGAGCGTGGTCTGCATGAACTAGGCGAACTGCTCGGCGCGACCTCCAATCGCCCGGAGAAGGAGACCGGTCGGGGACCGGATGTTCTCTGGCTGTTCGATGACTGCGGGCTCTGCATTGAAGCGAAAAGCGAGAAGACTGCGCCCATCTTCAAGACAGAGGCAGCGCAACTCGTCCTCAGCATGCAGTGGTGTGATGATTCGCTGGCCCCAGGTACACCCAAGCCAGTACCGGTGTTTGCGACCAATGTCACGGCAGCCGACCGGGCAGAGGACATTGGCTTCGGTCCTCGCCTGCTGAGCGAAGCGGTGCTGATGAGCATCATCGATCGTCTGCGGCAGGTTGTGCTAAGCCTTACCTTCGATGGGCCGCTCTTCACCGATCCAGCAACGGTTGGCCGGCGGTTGAATGAGTGCGGCGTTGCTGGTGCCCAGATTGTCGGAAGTCTGCCAGCGATGAAGCCGTAGTTCATGGCGGTGACTTCGGCCTCCCCGCCCGGCGCCCTGGAGCTGATTACACGGGCATCAGCCCTGCGCGCCTGGCCGCAGGGAATTCCGTCGGCGGACATCACCTGACGCTGGCGCGCGGCCGATGTCGATTCGATACCTTCGCAGGGACGCTGCCCGGCCACTCGGATGACGGCAACGATGGCAGCAAAAGCTGAGCGGGCGGACTCGATCCGCTGAATCCAGGCGCAGATGGCCGACTATGGGTTGACACTGGAGGAACTGGAGGCGGCGGGGTGCTTTGATCCGCCCCCGCTGCCACCCTCACCGCCGGTGGTCTGCTATCGCAACGCGGAAGGGCTGCCCTGGGACGGGCAGGGCGAGATGCCGTCGTGGCTCAAGCGGGCGGTCAATGCGGGGCAGAGCGTGGAGTTTTTCCGGGTCGGATAAGGCGTTCGCACAGAGCGGGGTACCGGGGTGCTGAAGATTTCAGGTTGCCGAGGATTGGCGGACTCCTTTCGAATCCCGGGCGCCCCTCAATGGGGTGCCATGGCCCGGGCGGTTTAGCGAAGCTCGCTTCAATGCACGATTAATGTTCTGCAGAAGTTGTCACAATCTGGACGCGTGAATGCAGTTCCAACGTTCAACGCGCGCGAGGTCGCCGATCGTGAGCATTAACTAGGATACACTAGCACGTCTTGCTACGGACATGCCGCACTGGAATTGTAGCGACTCCACAGAATAACAGTGCTGTGACAGACGAGGGAGATGGCTACGTCAACAAGTGGTATGGGTCAAGTTCTGGCTCGAGCAGGTCATACATCCGACCCTTGGGGGCGGTACTACACCACGCCCATTGTCAGCCAATCATTGGTTGATAGGATCGAGGTAGCCAAGCCGAAGCTAGTTCTTGAGTTGGGCTCTGGCTCTGGCTCCTTGTGCACCGCTGCCGCGACTCGCTGGCACAAAGCCCAGTTGGTGACAGTCGACGTCGACAGCCGCGCTCCGAAGGCCCTGGATGCCGACATGGTCGGGACCGGCCGCCGACACAGTCATTATGTCCACGACGTGCTCGACGCTGCGCTATCCGACAAGATTGGCTTGGCTCCCGGCACGGTGGACGTGGCAGTCTGCAACCCGCCGTACATTCGGCCCAAGTGGCGATCTGATTTTGGCAAAATTCTAGAGGATGCCGGATTGTCAGGCACGCTTGCCTCGCTGCACGACGCCGGCGCAGACCTTCTCTTCCTTGCTCAGAACTTGCGCCTATTGCGCAAAAACGGAAAGCTTGGGCTGATCCTTCCTGACGGCCTTATCACCGCCGAACGATTCTCCGGAGTGCGAAAGACCCTGCTTCGACAACATTTGATTGAGCAGGTGGTTCAGCTACCGCGTGGAGTGTTCAAGGGCACTGAGGCTCAAACCTACCTCGCCGTGCTGTCTAAGAGCGCCGGCGAGACGAATCAAGTGACGCTTAGGCAGATGGATTCCGACGGGCAACTCAGCGTGCCGATCGAGATCCTGCAGGAAGCGGCTGTCAAACGGCTCGATTTCACCTTTCATGCGCGAGTCGTGTCACCTCAGCGAAGTGGCGAAGGGCCGATGCGGATGTCCGTACGCCAAGCATTGACGGACGTCGTGCGAGGGACAGTCTGTTCATCGTCAATTTCAGCGTTCCCGGCTCCGGTGTTCCACCTCGGCGACTTTTCAGAACCGCTAGGCGAGCACGCCGTGAGGGTCGTGCCTAAGCGCTTTGCGCTTAGCGAACGCAAAGCTCAGCAAATGTTGGAAGAGGCCCGGCTGGCGCTGCCGGGCGACATTTTGCTTGCTCGCGTGGGCCGATCCCTTGAAGACCGACTAGCCTTGGTAGTTCACGGACCATGCGTTATTAGCGATTGCATCTTTGCGTTGCGTGCGATGGATGAACATCGCGAGCGCCTGTATCGGTTCTTCGACAGCGATCTGGGTAGGCATGCCCTGGCTTCTTCCGCGCATGGTGTGGCTGCAAGGTTTATGTCGAAGACCAACTTGTTCGAGATTCAGTTCTAACCTGACTCACGATGTCGCAGATTCCTCAAATCGGTAGCTTCGACCAGCTTTCCGTCGAGCGGGCGGTTCACTGGCTTAGTCGCACAGGCGTGCGGTCCCCCCTTAGCGTTGAGCGCATCAAGCAGTGGGTCAAACAATTTCAAGCGCCGGAAGAAAAGACACTAGCCTGGCTGATCCTACGAAACCTGATTTTTCGTACTAACGAGCAGTTGCAGTCTTCCATGCGGCAGGCCCTGAAACAGGCGACCATCCACTTTGTCGATCAGCTAGGCCTGCGGGAGAACGTTGCGTGGAATGATGCGCTTAAACGCCACGCTGGTCTGACCTTCTACTGCGGTCCGCCGTCGCTTCCGACTTTCGGCTTGCCAACCCAGCCCGGAAAGAGCGGTGACCTGATCGCCAGGTTGATTAACCAGCGGTATGGTATAGACAAGCAGTATCCCTCTGACGTCAAAGTCTTGCCGCCAGATGAACGATTCATCGTCGTAGACGACGGAACATATACAGGCGTCCAGCTTGCGAACTTCCTGCGGGGATGGGATATCGATTTTTCTCATGGGCGCGTCGCGATCGCTGTTGCGATGGCTCACAAGACGGCTTGCGAGCATCTAAAGAAGGAGTTCCCGAACGTGCCGCTAATTTATGGCGAGCTCCTGACCGCAGACATGTGCTTTCAATCTCTGTCTCAAAAGTGGATTGAGACCGGGCAATGGAGCTATGAGAAATCCCCGCTGGAAGTCTATGATGACGTGCACAAGCGCAATCAACCTTTTGCGAACGGAAATGGCGGCAACGGCTATGGCAATATCGGGGCACTGGTCGCGTTTGAGCACGGAGTGCCGGATGATTCGATTCAGCTACTTTGGGACGTCTCCCCGAGTTGGAAGCCGCTGGTTGAACGGTGAGCTTGACCATGCAAATTAACGCCTCCATGCTAGCGCGCACGCGCGCCGAGGAACATGACGCCGATGTATGGGGTGAATTCTTTATTCCACCCTATTTCGACCGATTGGCACTGACGACGGCCACCAAGTCGGCCTACATCACTGGCAAGCGTGGTTGTGGCAAGACCATGCTGCTGAAATATTTCGATTACCACACGGCGTTCTCGAAACGCAGGAAGGACATTCCTGCAGACGCTATCGACCATATCGGGATCTACTGGCGTGTCGACACCCAGTTCTGCAGCTCGCTCAAGCATCGAGGCATAGAGGACACCGAGTGGAGCGTCGTCTTTGAAAGCTACTTCGGGCTCGTCATCGCCACCGAGTTGCTCCGTGCGGTCGAAGCCATTGCCAACAGTTCTTTTCCGAATTTTAATTCGGACGACCTCGCGGCTCTCACGCTTCCTAGCGCCGCCGACTACTTGGACGATGCGCCAACAGGCGTTCGGCAGTTGGTCCAATACCTAGAGTCGATAAGACGCAAGTTCACGACGTGGGTTTCCAATGTGAAAGCGATGGACTGTCCCGTCCTGCCACCCGGGCGAGACTTCATTTTGTCGTTGGTGGGTGACCTCCGCGCAAAAGCTTCGTTGGCAACGCTTTCTGTCTTTGTTTACGTAGATGAAATCGAAAACCTCGTGCCATATCAGCGGCATGTCCTGAACTCGTTCCTAAAACACAGCCAGCGACCGCTGATCATCAACTTCACGTCAAAGGAACATCCCTCCAACAACGATACGTCCGGCCCCGAGTCGATTAACGCCACCCACGACTACCGGTTGGTTGACCTCGACTACTATCTGGAGCTTAGCGGAGCTGCCATGCCATTCTTTGCCGAGGTTTTCCTCGGCAACCTGGACATTGCGGCTGGGCGATTTGATAGTGAGTTGCTCGACGTTGTTTGTTCCCATGCACGTCTAGCCGAGCGCCAGAAGCCCCAGTACCAAAGGGAGGTCGTCGCGGACATGCGCACGCGATTTCCCGACGTCACTGACAAGCAAATTGCAGCGAACGCGCTTCAAGTTCAGACGCTGAAGGAAAGCCTTTATCGCCGGATAAGCAAGGCACTCAAGGATCGCAGGAGCAATTTGGCTGTTGAGGACTTCCTGTTTGAAGGTGCGCCTGCGGAAGCGTTGGTGACGCTCCCCGCGTTGTTAAACCGGGAAACGCTGCTTCCAGACAATGTTCTGGCGGAGCTCAAGAAATTCTCCAAGAACCGCAAAGGCTCCTTCGAGTCCACATGGATACACAACAATCTCTTCGGGGCGATTTTGGAGCTGTATCGGCCATTCGCCCGCGAATGTCCGCTGTACAGTGGCTTCGACACGCTTTGCACGATGTCGAACAACAACCTTCGGAATTTTCTAATCCTTTGCTACAAAACTCTCGAGGTCGCAGAGCTGCGCGATCAGATTGAACCACCCTATGCAGTTGATATTCAATGCCGGGCGGCCTATGACGCCTCCGAACAGCTGATCAAGGAAATCCGTACCTTCGGGCGTTTCGGCGAGCAGTTACGAGTGTTTGTGCTCAGGTTAGGAAGCATTTTCAGAGCACTGCAAGCCAGCCCTGCGATGAGCGAGCCTGAGCAAAATCAGTTCACAATCAACTCTGGCGGCCGTCCTTTGCAGGGTGACGAGCTAGCATTCATCGCGGAGGCGCTACGGCACGGGGTTTTGGTCGAGCAATTGGAAACCAAATCCAAATCGGGGGTTGGCCAGGATATCGTGGACTATCAGCTGAATCCAATCTACGCGCCATACTTTCAGATCAGCTACAGACGAAAGCGCAAGCTAGAAATATCAGTGGAGCAGTTTCACATGCTTATCATGGGCAACGAGAATGAGTACCGCGATCTCGCGCGCGGGCTTGCGCGCCAGCTGTCGGATACCGATGCGCTTCAGCTCGGCCTGCTGTTGTCATGAGGGTCCGGTTCTTTTCAGTCTCTGGAAGCAGCGCCGCCGACCTCAGTCTTCCAGACGACATCGTCCTGTTGCACGGCGAGGAGCTTGATGAGCGCGGTGAGTCGGCATGCGGGTGCGCGCCGAAGGACGCCCGCGTGATGCTCAGTTTTGGTGTCGAAGACATGTCCCTTACAGTCGGCGGCGAAACGAAACCGAGTGACCTGGCAGTTGAGTTGCTCAGTGGATACGACTGGCGCAAAGTGTTTCTGGAAGCCACTACGCTCGGCTTCGCGGAGCTGTTCTGCGCCGCCAACGCGTTGCTGGCCAGTGGCGCGACGACAGTGAATATCATCTACGTCGAACCGGGGGAATACACGCGGGTTAGCAAAGGCGCCGACCAGTTCGCCCTGTCCGAACCGACGCGCGGCTATGTTGCCATCCCCAACGCGATTGTCGATCTGTCCAGCGAGGAAGTCGAAGCTGGTGTCTTCTTCCTGGGCTTCGAGCCTGAAAGACTTGACCGAGCACTCGAAGAGTACCAGATGATCACCTCGAAGGACGTCAAGCTGGTTTTCGGTATACCCGCCTACCATCCCGGGTGGGAGCTCGACGCTATCATCCCGCACCTGCCGGCGTTGGAGCAGCACAAGCTGCAACTCGACTACTGCTCGGCCAACGACCCGGAAGCGGCGTTCGAGTGCCTTGAGCGAACACGCGACGCTCTCGGCACCGACAGACGGATGTTTGTCGCGCCGATCGGCCCTAAGCCCTGCGGCATTGCGTCAGCGATTTTTGCGAGTGTCTATCCTGAGCAAGTTGGTTTGCTCTTCGATCATCCGCGCCGCAAGCAAAAGCGGTCGACGGGAGTGGATCTCTGGCACCGCTTCACAGTGACGGTGGACCGCGGCGACGACGCGGCCCCAACCGCTACGGCCGGTTGACGCGTCAGGTCTTGGCGCTGCCAATCGCCGCTTGAAGCAGTTCCTTGATTTTCGACTCCGGCTTCCAATAGTTCGGCCCCTTCAGGAACTTCCCATTGCTGTCGTAGATGGGCTTGCCGTCAGCCCCCAGCTTGCTCTCATTGCTATCCATGATCACGCTCAAGACATCCTCGAGTGGGATTCCGTACTTCAGCGCTTCTGATCGGCAGTAGACAATCACGTCACCCAGCAGGTCAGCGACCGCGACCAGCACATCGATGGGCTCAGCCTTACTTTCACAGGCCGCGATGATCTCGTCGATCTCGTTTACCTCATCCAGGAGGGTTGTCTTGAACTTGCGCAGCCGATCGGCTGGGTCCGCCGGCAGAGCCGGCGTCGGCTGCGCCGGCAGCTTGTACATCGCGTTCATCTCGGCGATGCGCTTTGCAAAGGACGGGTTGCTCAATCTTATTCTCCAATAAAGTCTGAAGGGTCTACGGTAACAGAATCGAGGCGTAGAACCTTTCTAGAATACTAATCAACGTCTCTGCGCACTGCGGGGGTGCAGCCCGCGGATCTGCTCCAAGTCGTACACGTTCACCTGTTGACAGCTGGCGGGCGAATAGCGGAAATCTCCGCATTGTTCCTTGTCAAATTTTCCGATCGCGCCGCGCCACTTTCAGCCTTAAGCGATCGTGCGCCAGTACCCGATGGAGTGCGTCCTTGCGCCTTCGTTTCATACTCGACCTCGCCAGAGATACTAAAACATAAATTGGTCCGCTGTCTGCCTCGATCCTGGCGATCTACGGAGCTTGGGTGGCGGTTCGCGACTCGATGCAGCCGTCCACGGGCTGGTTCAGTAATGACCGCCCCTCTGCCGCGAACCGACATATCGGAGGGGAAGGCGCCGAGCACCTCTTTCTGACCAATCTTGGCAGGATGGAGCTGCGGAACTGCGAGCGCCCCGGGCCGACCGTTCTCTGCGGTTCGGATGCGTCTTACTGAGCGTCCGACCCAAGGCACTCTAGTCCGGTGCATCGTTCGAATAGTCCGGACCGATCGTCCCAACGTCGAAGTGAAGGCCCGACATCTTGACAGTGATCTCCGTAACGTCGTCCGCCGACAGCACCTGGGTTTCGTCTGCCGCGAAATCCTCGAGATAGAGCCCGATCGAAAGATCGGCTCTCACCTCGGTTTCACTCGTCGCATAGGCGTGGCCAACCGGTACGTCATCCTTGTCGATTGAGTCGGGAACAAAGAAGTCGAAGGAAAATCTCCCCTTTGCGACGAAGTCGACAGATACCGAAATGACTGCGTCGCTATGGTCGGCGGAGAGCACTGCCACATTTGCCGCATCAATCGCAAGCGAGCCGCGCTTTGGATAGAGTTCGACGACCTCGTCGTTAAAACCGCAATATGAGTCGGCATCGACGAAGGGAGAGTGGTCATCAAGGTGGAACTGGATGCTGGCTTCAATTTTCTCTTTGGCGGCTTCCGACTCAAGCCAGATGGCGGCGGCAGCGCGGACACGATCGGGCAACTTTTCGCCCCGTACAAGGACCAAAGCTGCGAGAACATCTTCGAGTTCAGGTGTGATGAGTAGGCGATCAGACTGATTGCTGTAGCGCTCCCAGTCGCCGTCCTTCGTAACGCAAAGCACTTTCGTATCGTTCTTATTCGCCCATCCTTCGAGGCTGAGCAGAGCGATTGCGTCCGGAAACTCAGCTTTCTTTTTTCCGCCTGGCTCAAATGGCGGCTCCGAAGCGAAGTATCGATCCATCACCGACTCAAGCGACGTGTAGTCGGAAGCTTGAATCACTGTCGCCGTCACATTCGCGAAGAAGGCGTCGAGCGCCTTCTTCGCATCCCGATCATGCTCGTGGATGGCGCGCGCGACAGCGCTGACCACCTCGTCGGCGGCAAATTTCTTTAGATGCTTCAGGACCTTCGAGTCGAAGGCTTTCTCCTGGCCAAACTTTTCCCGCAGATGACTTTCCATTTCCCGAGCAATAACGTCCGGAACCAACAGCCGCTTGCCGGCCTGCTCGACTTGCCGAAGCAACGGGAGGTTGCCATCATGGATGTTTTGCCCTTCCTCATCGAACACGTTCGTGTCGATGGCAATCGCCCCGACACGGCCGCGGGCCAGCCAGTCTTTGAGTTCCTCTTTATGCACTTTCTCAGAGTTTCAAGTGATATAGTCTTGGTATGGTACAGGAGCAGCGCCGCGCTCATGCCCGACTGCACCTAGATAGTAATGTCGGGGGTAGGTTCCATGCTATTGCCTTTGTGATCCACCGAGGCGATGCGATTCGGACATGGCCCGCATCTTCTGGGTGCACCAGCGTGAGGCCCCGACAGGAAGTAGCTGTACCCGGTTCGGGCGAGCCGTCTACGCGCTGACCATCGACATCCTGTGCGCCAACTACAGCCCGACCGCGGGCCGCGTCGAGGGATGACCGGCGTGCTGCAGGACTGCTTCCCGGACGCTGCTGGCGGGGTAGTCTTCATCCCAATGCAATTTACGACTGGACTCTGGAGGGTGAGTAGCTGTTTTTCTTAAATTTTGTGTTTGGCTTTGCTTCCGGAATTCTGCTTAGTCCGCTGCAACTGATGCCTTTCATTACGGTGTGAAATGGTATCTGGCCCTACCCGCAACGCAATTGAGTTCGGGAACCGTCGCAAATTGCACCAAAGTCAAAGCCACCACCGCTTGAGAGACGACCACGAACAGAATTGGATTGTGAACCGCCCCGGGTATCGAGGAGGCTGTTTGGTTTAAGTTGATGCCGGCGCGGCAGCGGTGTCGCTAAGTTGCCGGTAGTAGTTTGCCTCAGCTTCGGCCGGCGGGATATAGCCGAGGTGTTCCATCAGGCGGTGGTTGTTGAACCAGGCCACCCATTCCAGGGTTGCAAGCTCCACGGCCTCACGGGTTTTCCAGGGGCCACGCTTGTGGATCAGTTCGGCCTTGTACAGGCCATTGATGGTTTCAGCCAGCGCATTATCGTAGGAGTCGCCACGGCTGCCGACCGATGGTTCAATACCGGCCTCCGAGAGCCGCTCGGTATAGCGAATGCTGACGTATTGCGACCCCCTGTCCGAGTGGTGGATAAGTGTCCCATCATTGTCGGGCTGACGCGCGTAAAGTGCCTGTTCCAAGGCATCCAGTACGAAGTCCGTGGTCATCGAAGTGCTGACGCGCCAGCCAACAATACACCGGGCGAACACGTCGATCACGAAGGCCACGTATAGCCAGCCCTGCCAGGTTGAAACATAGGTGAAATCACTCACCCACAGTTGGTTGGGCCGTGTGGCGTGGAACTGGCGCTTGACGCGATCCAGCGGGCACGGCACCGAGTCGTCGGCCACCGTGGTGCGCTTCTTCTTGCCCCGGCACACCCCCTCCAGGCCAAGCTGCTTCATCAGTCGTTCGACCGTGCAGCGCGCCACTGCCATGCCTTCCCGGTTCATCTGTTTCCAGACTTTGTCCGCACCATAGACCTGCATGTTGTCCTCCCAGACCCGCTTGATCTCGGGCCTCAGCCGCTCATCACGAATCGCCCGGGCGCTGCGTCGCGACGGATCGCGAAGCCGAGCGGCATGGCGCCGGTAGCACGACGGGGCAATCTGCAAGACTTTGCAGATCGGCTCGACCCCGAAGACATCGCGATGTTCATCGACGAAGGTCTTCAGGACTTGAGCCGGCGGTCGAGCTCCGCCTGGGCGAAAAACGCGCTGGCCAGCTTCAGGATCTCATTGGCACGGCGCAGCTCTTTGTTCTCCCGCTCTAGCTCCCTGAGGCGCTCACGCTCGACAGTCGTGACGCCATCCCGCTGCCCACGGTCAATCTCCTCACGCTCAACCCATTTCAGCAAGGTATGGCCCGAGCAGCCAATCTTCGGGGCGATGGCGTTGACCGCCGCCCACAGCGACGGATGCTCTCCACGTTGTGCCAGCACCAGGCGAACGGCTCGCTCGCGGACTTCGGGGGAATACTTGTTCTGCTTGCTCTCAAGAGTTGGAGCCTCCTCAAAACCCGGGGCGGTTCATTGTGCGAAAACGGTGCCCATCGCTGACCGCTGGCGCTGCGCGAGCTAGCGGAGCCTGCCGCGCTTACCGCCCGCGTGCGTTCTCCAGCGTGCCAGGCAAACTGCCCATTGGGGTCGGGAACAAAATGCTGCAAAATCCAGGAACAAAATTATGCAAACCAACGATTCATGTCAGTTTGCACGATTTTTTTCCTGCTGCTGCTCCGCCGGCACGCCGATTGAGCGATGACGGTAACAAAGTTGCTTCAAGAATCGCTGCAGGAAATTGTTCTTCCGGCCGATGTTTGAAGCCATTTTGTAGCTTGCCCGAACGCATCGTTCAGTCGCCAGCCTGGATCTTGGCGACAGCGCGCGACGAGAACGTACAGAATTCGGTTGTGCGAAAACGATGACTGTCGATGTTAGGCGCTGCGCGAGCCGGCGAAGCCTGGGCACGCTTGCTCATTGGCGAAAAAGCTTGATGTCCTCCAGCATCGCTTGGGGATAAGCTGGCGGCAGGATCGGGCCGAAGTGCAAAGAGCGTCCGGTGCAGTACGGTCCACCGACGCTCAATTATCAAAATATCGGTGTGAGCAGTGCCGAGGTGCTCATTACTTGAGCAGGAACTCACTACCCCCTACCGAAGAGGTATGAAAGCCTTGCAAGATTTGCCGTACTACATGCTTAGGCGCAATTGTCGCCGTACAAGCAAACTATCATTGTAAGCACATGCATCCCGCACTTGTTAAGTCGTTTGGCGGCCTTTCGCTCCAAAGCTATATTCGCCACTTCCTGTTCGGCCTCATCTTCCCAGCGATCTTCATATTTGCCTGGAGCCATAGCAAGAGTGAGTGGATGTCACTCGCGATGGTGCTCTTCCTAAGTGTGAGCTCGCTTCTCTACCCCTACTCACGCTTTGTCTACGAAGGTGTTGTCAGCTATATCCTTGGTAACAACGCCTTCTTCATGAACGCGTTCTTGATGCTCCTTGCCAAGTACATCACTATGGCGTTCTGCTGGGTTTTTGCGGTTTTCGTAGCTCCCGTTGGGCTACTCTATCTCTACTTCACCGCCGACAAGCGAGCATCGCAATGATGCCCCGTAGCCCGTTCAAGAGCTTTTGAACGGGCTACGTTAGGCGCATCCGTCCTGCCCCAAGCGAACTAGAAGCTCACGCGGTGCCCAGCCTATGGCTTAACGGCGTACGTTGCATGGCCTTCATGGCGGCCTGGAAAATTTTCCAGACGGCGCGAGGTCGACTGCCTTACAGCCGGGGCTCTCTGGCTCAATTGGCCTTCACCTTCCCCGCATGATTTAGGCGGAGGGATCTCTGGCACTTCCGAATGGACAAGAAAGACAAGGACATCCAATGGCTGGGCGAAGAGGACGCCTACCTTGGCCCCGCCGCGCGGGCGGGGCTCGGTATTCTGTTCGAAAGCAATGATTGGACCTGGTGGAACGACCCTGGCGACGCGCGTGACGCGCTGGAACGTGCGGTGCCAAAGAGTGGTCTCGCCAAGTGGGGCGGCGACGCGAGCGTGATGGAGGCCGACAAGTGGGTGGATCCGCTGGTCGCCATCTCTATTGCCCGGGCGTTCGCGTCGCTGAATCGTCGCGGGCCGCTGTGCATCAAGGTGGTCAGGTCGGTATGGAGTTGGCCAGGACATGCCGAAACCGTCAATTCGGTCGCCCTTGAGCTCTCGACGGTCGTGGGGCCTGAGCGCGTCTTCGCGGACTGGCCACGGAACACTCGACCCCGTTTCCCATTGACTGCGACCGAGCAATCGCCGCTGCGCGTCATCGCAGGCACTCGGTTCGCGCTCGATCGCCTTCGCAGCGACGAGGTATTGCCTCGCCACGTCGTCTGGCGTCCTGATGCCAAGGTCGCCGACATCGTCGTTGCCGAATCGTTGGCGGCACTGGGCGATATGGTCGCGGCTCGGGTCGTGATCTTGTATGGCAGGCAGGGGGGAAATCTGCTGGCCCAGATCGAGAGTCTGCGGGACCGGTTCAGCGCGCAGTGCGTGATTCATGTCGACGTCGATGACGGACAGATCACCGAATGGCTCCGACTTCAGCTGACGTCATGGGGTGAGTTTGGACTGCCCCTCGGAGACGCCATTGAGGAAGCCAATGCTCAATCGAATGCCAGCGGCCGAATCTTGGCATCAACTCAAACGTTTATCGTGGGTAGCGCCCGATTCCTGCGCCAGAGTTTGATCAAGGAGAGGCGCGGCGATTACCTCGGATTGACCCATGCGCAGCGAGCAGCCCCGTCGCCAGAGGTCTTGCTGGATGCCCCCGAGCTCACGCCATTTTTGCCGACGATCGATGGCGAACGGCCGGGCACCGACGCCAAGCGTCACGTTCCACCCATGGAGAGGGTGCTGGATTCCCGTGTCCGGCAGGGCCATCGGGAGCTCGAGACTTGGCCTCTTCATGGCGTGGTGGACATCGTCGTCGATATCCGACTCAGGACGCCGTTGCACAGCCTTCGCCCGGCTTTCCCGGAACAGCAGGTCGAGTGGGACGGCGACAGTAAAGTTTTGATGGTCCACCTGCTTGAGATCGGAAGTGCTCCGGTCACTCGGCCGCTGACCGTGAGAAGGACGGGGGATTCCGAGGCTGTCACGTTTTCTCGCGAGATCAGGAACGGTCCCGTCGATCTGCGCCTCGTGGTGAGCGACGGCGCGCGCATTCTCCAGACCGCTCGCCTTCAATCAGCCCCTGGAGAGGCGATCCACTTCTTCATCGAGAATGTCGTGACGCCCGTTCATCGCAAGAAGCAGAACTTCGACTTGGCCCTGCTGGTCAACGACAGCCTCGGGAACCAGCCCAGCGTCGCATTGATTACCGCCGAGGGCGAAGCGATCTTCTCCCCGCTGACCGATACGGACACCGAGAAGGCCCGCAAAAAGCTGTTGGCTATCCTTCAACAGGCCGTGGTGGACCCCGAAACGCCGCTTGCGCCGATGCTGCTTGACCTGGCCAATCAGGGTTCCCTGCTGTTGTCCAGCCTCCGCGAGCTCGTGCCCACCTGGCCGGGCCAACTGACACGCGTCCAGCTGGTGACGCAGAGCAATGCCTTTTTCCCGATCGAGTATCTTTATGAAGGCACAGTGCCGGAGTCGAGCGATGCGGAACTGTGCTCACAACGCCACGGATGCCTGAAGAGCGGACATGCCATTCCGGGATGTCCCATTCGGGAGGCCGCCGTGCAGCTGTGCCCCATGGGCTTTGTCGGCGTGTCCGCGATCGTCGAACGACACACATGGAAGCCTGGACTTCCCGCGCCTCTGTGGAGACCGGCCGCACCAGGAGCACGGACGCGACTGGAGATCAAGGACTTGTCTACCGTCGCCTTCGCGGCAAGCGACCGCGCCGATGACTTCAAAGACGAAGACGTCGCTCCACACGCGGTGGTTCGACTCGCCGACATCGAAAAGTCCTTGGGGGTTCAAAGGCTTCCAACCTGGGCCCATTGGAAGGCCCGCGTCGCCGAACAGTCCCCGTCGCTGCTGCTGCTCGTGGTCCACATGGAGAATACCCAACTCTTTTTGGAAGAAGAGGTCGGCCTCAACCTGGCGGGGATATCCCGGATGCATGTCGGGATGGGGGCGCCCGTGGCAATCACCATTGGATGCAGCACCGGCTACGGAGACCTGCCGGGGGGCACCTTGCCGACGGTGTTGTTGAGGCATGGCGCGCGCATGGTCGTAGCGGCGATGACGGACGTGCTAGGTCGCCATGCCAATCGGGCGGCACGGGATCTAGCGATTGGGTTTCTCAGTGCGGCGAAGTCACCGACACCTGTTCTGGTCGGGGAGATCATGGGCACGCTGCGGCGCAAATTCCTGGCGGACGAGATCGCGCTTGGCCTGGCCCTGGTGGCATTCGGCGATGCCGACACGGTGCTCGGCAACAAATGAGCGGAGTGGAGAAGCGCATGTTTCGAATCAGAGCCATCCAAGCCGAACACGGCGACGCGCTGCTCGTCAGCTACGGCAACCCGGACCGGCCTCGCCATGTGCTAGTCGACGGCGGACCCGCTGGCACCCGGGAAGCGCTGCTGGCCGTACTGAAGCCGCTATGCGTCAACGGCCGGCTTCGACTGGAGGCTCTGGTGGTGACGCATTATGACCTCGATCACATCGAGGGGATGATCGAACTGCTGAGCGACCCGCCCGAGTGGCTCGACATCGCGGACGTATGGTTCAACGGCTATCAACACCTGCGACAGGCAGACAGGCTTGGTCCGAGTGAAGGCGACGCTCTGTCGAAGTTGATCCGGCGCCGGAATCTTCCCTGGAATCACGCGTTTCCGGATAGGGGCACGATCCAACAATCGTGTAAGGAGGTCATCCTTGAAGGCAAGCTACAGGTGCGGGTGCTGTCACCAGATGCCTTGGCGCTGAAGAAGCTGTCGGAGGAATGGGCGAATCCCGAGTTGCCGCCGACGGAGCCGCCCGCAGGCCCCGGTGACCGACTGGGACGCAAGGACCCTTGGCCCCCAGGAGACTTCTCACAGTTGTCCAAGTCAAAGTCCCGGTCCGATAGCTCCACTCCCAACGGCAGCAGTATTGCTCTACTACTGCAGTTCGGCGACAAGCGCATGTTGTTGGCCGCAGACGCGTTCGCCGAAGTGGTGAAGGCTGGGCTCGCGGTCCATCACTCGAAGCAAGAGCCGATCGATCTGCTCAAGGTGTCTCACCATGGCAGCAAGGCCAATACTGACCTGGATCTCCTGACGTCCCTCCGGTGCTCGCGATTCTTGATTAGCACGAGCGGAAAGAAGTACCGGCATCCCGACAACGAGCTGATCGCGCGGCTGATTGCCAAAGGCAAGCACCCAGAGATCTTCTTCAACTACGACGTGCCGCACACCTCGAGATGGCGCCTCAAACCGGAAGGGTGGCCGAGCTTCAAGCCCCTCTATCCGATGGCCGGCGAGCAGTTTGTCGAAGTTTCACTCTGAAGCCCACGGGACCAGTCTCCCCCTTCGATCGTAATCGGGGAACGGCCGCTTCGGCTAGGAACTGACTGACTCTTCGGGTCGACTGGCGTCAGCTGAATGGAAGGCGGCGGTCGGCGCAACCCATCTCCGCCGTTCGCTTTTCTGACGAGCGGACATCGAGCCGAAACAAGAGTCAGGTTGCCAGCAGCATTGGACTGGAGCCGCAAAGTCAACTCTTGTCTGGCTTCGCACATTCAAAGCGGAGGACGTTTCAGTCCAACCCATCGCTGCACGGAGGGCCTCTCCCACTGACGCGCAGCGTAGTCCATTAACCTTGTTGGTACCGGATCGCCATTCAGGATGAGGCGATTCAGCATTAACGCCAAATCTGTGTCGGCGATGCACCAAGCCCCAAAGAGATTTGGCGCATCTCCAGAGAGCAAAGCCTCGGCCGCACGAAACAACTTCTGCACCGCTGCATGGGCCGCAGGGGTAAGCGCCGGTCCGGACACCCCGTAGAACACCACCTCAGTTGAGCGTTCCTGTCGGATGGGCATCAGATCGCTGCGGAGCCAGGCTTGCACCTGGCGTGCCCTCGCGCGAAGATATCTGTCTTGGGGATATACGGGCGTTTCCGGAAAAGCATCGTCAAGGAACTCCGTGATTGCTGACGATTCCGACAAAGCGAAGTCCCCATGCATCAGCGTGGGTACGCGCTGGGTCAACGACTTGGCTGTATAGCTCTCGTCATAGTTTGCACGACTGCCGAGATCCACAGTCGAAAGTTCAAATGGCAATCGCTTTTCGTGAAGAGCCACAAAAGCCGACATGGCGTAGGGGCTAGCAAACTGAGCATCGGCATATAGGCGAAGACTATTTTCCTTCAACGTGATCTCCTTGGCGGGTCCGCTCGTGCGGAGCCTTGATGATATACGGCGAGTGACCGCTTCGCGCTGACAATGTGGAGGGACCGCTTATGGCCGGGATGGGGCGTTTGTTTCGTCATGCTACGATCCTCCGAAACGGACGGGGGGGACTATGGCAACAGAGACCTACGGGGGATACACCATTCGAGGCTTTGCGAAGCCCATGGGGGACGGCTCGTTCGAAGCTTCGGGGGCCGTAGAGAAGGGCACCCAAGTGCTGGAGACCTCCGATCCGATTGGCTTCTACCCGAGCTTCCAGCGGGCAGTCGCGGAAGGCCTCGTCTGGGCGAGGGCGTGGGTTGATGCTCATGTCTGAAACCTGAACTCCACCAGGCTCACTCACGGGTTGGCGATCCATGAGCCGGGGCCGTGGATCTGCTCCCACAGCGATCGGTAACTCCGCGGGCGTCGGTGCTTAGACCGGTGTTCGCGTAGTCTGCCCAGTCACCATCCGCGCTGGGACGGCGCTCGATGCCCTCGGCGATAACATTCGCTTCACTGCAGTCGGGGCGCACCGAGGCCTGCCGGTACGTACCGCGCAATCTCAGGCAACACCCGGGCGAGCAACTGGGCATTGAGCCGCCCGATCTCGGCACGCTGTACGCGCCTTATGATGTCACATCGACACGCTGGTCGAGCACAGACCTGCGCGTATCGGGCACTCGGCTTCGGCGCGATGACGGAGCATCAGCGCCGCTATGTGGTGCGCTGGTTCAAGGGCGATCTCGGGCAAACAGGATCGCAATGGCTTGCTGCGGGATCTCAAACGGTGGCTGTACGAACATCGCATTCTGCTGCAGCGCGATCGCACGCTGCGGCAACCGGTCGCGTTCAGGTGGCCGGGGAAGTCGAAACCACGCTGACCGGCGAGTTGACGCAAACCTTCGCGCACAACGTCATGGTACAGCTCGTCGGAGCCCGTTCGAAAAAACCTGGATTGTCTGCGACGGCTCACCTGTGATACAAGATAGCCGCACGTCTGGCGCAGGCCGGTGGCGTCATCTACAACTAGTCTTCCTTGGAACATTCAGAACATGGCAACAGGTACCGTCAAGTGGTTTAACGATGCGAAGGGTTTTGGTTTCATCACGCCGGACGACGGCGGCGATGACCTGTTCGCGCACTTCTCCGAGGTTCAGGGAAATGGCTTCAAATCACTTCAGGAGGGCCAGAAGGTCAGTTTTGAAGTCAAGCAAGGCCCCAAGGGGAAACAGGCAGCGAACATCAAACCGCTGTAAGTTCTCCGCGCAGCAAACGCGTCCTGCCAGGGCAGCGATCGGGCCGATGCGTGATCGCTGTGGGTCTGGAGTAGGGCGTCGAAAGGGGGCGCGTACTCCTCGCCTTTGCTCAGCGCTCGAGAAAGGGCCTCAACTTGTCAGCACGACTGGGATGCATCAGCTTGCGCATCGCCTTGCTCTCAATCTGACGGATCCGCTCGCGGGTCAGGTCGAACTGCTTGCCGACCTCTTCAAGCGTGTGGTCCGAGATCGTATCGAGCCCGAATCGCATCCGCAGGACCTTGGCCTCGCGCGGCGATAACCCGTCGAGTGCCTCATCGATCGCGGCGCGCATGTTCGCGTGAATCACGGCCTCAGCCGGTGAACTCGCAGAGACATCCTCAATCATGTCGCCGAGCGTCGCGTCGGCGTCGTCGCCCACAGGGGTCTCGAGCGAGACAGGTTGCCTCGCGATCCTGAGGATACTGCGCACTTTTTCCTCGGACATCTCCATGCGCTCGGCGAGGACGGAGGGATGCGCTTCCTGTCCCGTCTGTTGCAGGAATTCGCGCGAAATCCGATTCAGCTTGTTGATCATCTCGATCATGTGGACCGGCACACGAATGGTTCGCGCCTGATCGGCAAGCGCACGCGTGACAGCCTGCCGGACCCACCAAGTGGCGTACGTCGAAAACTTCCAGCCGCGCCGGTATTCGAACTTGTCCACCGCCTTCATCAGGCCGATATTGCCTTCCTGGATTAGATCCAGGAACTGCATGCCGCGGTTCACGTATTTCTTGGCGATTGAAATGACAAGACGAAGATTCGCTTCGATCAGTTCTCGCTTGGCCTGCCGCATTTTCAACTCCGCGGCGCTCATCTGGCGGTTGATCCGCTTGAGCTGCTGGAGCGGCAGCGAGACCCCGGCCTCGATGTCTATGAGTTTCTGCTGGCCGGCCTGAATGGCCGGCAGATGTCGCTCGAGCGCTGCGCCAAACTGCCGCGAAGTCGCCGCCAGATGGCTGGTCCATTCAAGGTCGGTCTCGTGGCCCGGGAACGACTCGACAAACGCCTCGCGTGGCATGCCGCAACGGTCGACGGCGATCTCCAGGATGCTGCGCTCGATTGCACGAACCTCGGTAACCTGTTCGTGCACACTGGCACACAGGCGGTCGATAGTCTTGGCCGTAAAGCGGATCGGAGCCAGTTCACGCTGGATCTCCAAGCGCAATTGCGCAACGGCTGCGGAACGGGCTTTCCCAGTAACGGGTGCATCCGGCAACTGCTCGAACAGTACACGCACGCGCGCGAAAATCGCAAGACTGTCGATCGTGAGTTGTTCGAGGCGGGCTGCGTTCGCTTTCTCCGGATCCGCGGCGTCCGTTTCAGCGTCATCACCATCCGGGTCATCGTCGGAGGCGTCTGCTTCCACTTGAACGTCATCGGACTCTAGCGCCATTTCGCTTTCGTTCACGTCGTCGCTGATGCCATCGACCAGTTCGTCGATACGCAGTTCGCCGGCAACGATGCGGTCCGCATCGGCAAGAATCGTGGACACGACTGACGGACACGCGGCGATCGCCTGAATCATGTCCTGCAGGCCGCCTTCGACGCGTTTTGCGATCTCGATTTCGCCGGCGCGAGTCAGCAGTTCACTGGCGCCCATTTCTCGCATGTACATCCGGACCGGATCAGTAGTGCGGCCGAATTCGGAATCGACGGTCGACAGTGCAGCTTCCGCTTCCTCATCCGCCTGATCGTCGGATGCCGCGGCAGGCGCGGCATCGCTTAACAGGAGCGTCTCCGCGTCCGGCGCCTGCTCGTACACGGCCACCCCCATGTCGCTGAATGTGCTGACGATCGTCTCCATCGCAGCAGTTTGCGTAAAGTTGTCGGGCAGGTGATCGTTGATGTCCGCGTGGGTGAGATAGCCGCGCTCACGGCCAAGCGCGATCAGCGCGCGCATCTGGCGTTGACGCTCCTCGTCCTGGCGCGCCATGGACGCGATGTCCAGCGGTGTTGCGACCGCCTGGATCTTTCCTTTTGGAGAGCGGCGGCCGGTCTTTGACGTGACCGCGATCGTGCGGGATGCTGAATCGTCGCGAACTGGATTTGCCAATACACTCTCCTCGACAGGTTGGCCGACGATCGTCGCGGACATGACGGCTGTTCAAGCCTGTCGGGGTGCGAACGAAATCGTGGAATGACGCACGGACAGTCGAGGTCAGAATGCCTCTCGCGGAATCCGGTGTGCGCAGAATGGGGGAATTTTGAATAATACCGGACGACGTTGTGCGCCGCAATATGCGGTGGGTAGTGTTGCCTCGTCGAGGAAGGTCGAAAGATTCTCCTGTTCTCGCAGTTCACCAGCATGCTCGAGCTCGTTGCCACCGCGCTCGACGAGGCGCATATCCCGTATCGGTGCTCACGGGCGATACCATCACCTGTTTCGCGAAGGGCACGTCCGGAAATCGTCCGGACCGGCACCGTGCACCTTCGGACACAAGCACTCGGCGAGCTCAGCATCCTCCCGCGATTTCAGCGCTAGTCGCAGGCTGCCGAGGCTCAGGCCTCCTCCGGCTGCGATCAAATCGAAGGCATCGACGCTGTCAGAGCAGAAGGCGCCACCTTGAGCACGCAAAAGAGATCTTTGAGCTGCTCCGGTAGAAAGGCCCGTGGCTAGGTACGACTACACTGGCCGTGCTCGTCCCCATGCGGGTCTGTTGGGGCGGGGCAGAGCATCAAGGCGTGACTCGGGGAGCTGAATCTGATCTCGGCTTCACCAAGGCTGCCTGGCGATGCGTTACTCCGACCACACCGCATCGACATCCCTTGTTAGGTGTCCCGCGAGGATGTAATCGCCAAGCCTGGCCGCCTTTGCCTCCAGGCGCTCTAGCTCACCCGTTGGCAGCTTGCTGAGCTCAAATTGGCAGTAAAGATTGCGCTGACGGAAGGTCAACTTCGGGCGAATCAGCCCGCCAACGAGCGCCGCCGGGGAGCTAACGGCAATGCTCTCATGGCCGCGATACTGGACGTGTACACCGAGCTTTTCACCCCGCCTGCCAAGCTCAATCGCATCTTGCCAACCAGACTCGTAGTTCAAATCCACGACCGTTACTCCCTCTGTTTCCAGGAGCTTCAGCGCCTCGCTTTTCGTCCCAGCCAGAGCTGTCGCCATTTTCTCCTCCACTACATACAGGGCGTGTGGCTATTCGCGCTTCTTCAGCCCTGATCCATATTGCATAGCAGCATTGTAAGCGGGGAGCGGCCGTCTTTGTCAGGTCCCGTCATGGGAGCAGGTTGAACCGAGCAATATGCTGGAGGTCCGCGTCTGGGCACGGGAGCCGCGGAACGGGGGAAGCGGGGGAAAGATCATAGGCGCAACACGCAGCCGCCCGCGCCAGCCGCTGCCACGGCAATGTGACACCGAACAATGCACCAGGATCCAGCCACAGGCGCCACACGCCAGGAAGCCACAGCTTATCAACCAGTTCGCGGCTTCGGCCGCGACGGTCGTCTGCTTTTGGGCTAAAGCTGACTGACTACCGAATTCGGCGCACCGCTTCGAGAATGGAATGCCCCTGACTTGTCAGGCGAGGATAGGCATTGCCGCTGGCATGACCATGTTCCATCGTGACCAGCTTGTGAGCCAACAAGGTGTCCAATTGCTCAGGTTCGAGGTCGTCGATCTCCTCCTCGTCGCCGAGCAGCAGTAGCGCGGCGATCTCATGCGGGCTTAGCATATGTCGGCCTCCGTTGTCGTGGTTTGGAAAAACGAACTACTACTACTGCTGCCGCGAGATAGATTCCCCAGTCGACAATGTGGACAGTGGCCGGGGCAATGGTGGATTGGTGCGAGGAGGGCGGGGAAGCGTACACCGAGCGGCCACAATAAACTTCTTTGTCGCCGGCATCAAGCCAAAAGAATGCGGCAACGCAGCAGCATGAAGCAACGCAACCAGGCGATGTTGCGCGCACCTACCATCGGCGGCGTGCCGATCATCTCCGACCCTCTGTTCGGAGCCTATGTGGAAGAGCGGTCAGGCACGCCACTACGGCCTGATCATGGTGACCCCTCGCTCAACTCGAGCGTCGCGCGATTGGCTACCTCGTGATGCCCCCGGCTGAACGCCGGAAGGCGGCGCCGAAATGATCGAGAGTAGCGGTGTCCGCTGCGCAGGCTAGCAGCAGAGGAAGGGGTGGGCAACGACGTGAGAAGCCGGCGCGAATGATGAGTCGTTTCCGCCAATTGCGCCAGAGCGCCGTATTGGCTCAATCGTGATGCCGCTTTTTGGCCGCCGCTAATTGCGCCAGGCTGCCAAAGGCGTCGCGCCCACAAGGACAAGCCAGACCGCTATTAGGTACGCCAGCCCTGCGGTTATACTCCGCTCTCCACAACTAACGGGTAATCAACATGGTCGCAGCAACTAAAAGAACTGTTCTTGCAGAGGCAGTCACGAAGAAAAGGTCTGCCGCGAAGAAGATGACAGTGCCGACGAAAAAGGCTAGCGTGCTCGCCCGTGAGGCTCAGGCAGCGAAGAAGCGCTTGCTGAAGTTGCGCGCCGACACGAAGAAGGCAATTGAAGCGGCAAAGCGCGAAATTGCCCAGGCCGTGGAAGCCGCAAAGGCCGCGGCCCGCTTTGAAAAGCAAGCCGCAAAGGACAAGCTCGCGGCGAAGAAGGCCAAGGCTGCAGGCGCCAAGAAGGCGACGAGCAACAAAGCTGCCGCAACGAAAGAGGCCGCGAAAAAGGCCGCACCCGGTATCAAGGGCAAGGTCGCCGCGAAAGCAGCGCCGAAGGCGGCAGCAGTGAAATCCGTGACGAAGAAACGGGCTTCGGCGAAGAAGGTGGTTCCAGCTGTAGCTTCGCCTGAAGCGTCGGTGTGATCCTTGCATCGGCTGGTAACGCCTATCCGCAACCAGCCGATTGGCGCAAGGTAGGAGCACTGCTGAGGAAAGCTGAGGCCCGACAAACTTTGTGCTGACAGCTTTCCCCCTTCCAATTAGGCCTCTAGCTCATGCCTGGTTCGAGCAGCGGACTCATCCGTTGGTGCCGTGTTCGACTCACGGGAGGCCCACCATTCAACCGCAGATGCGCAGCGGCGACTTCATCGTGAAGCCTTCGTTGTATGCGGATCGCTTGCGCCGAGCTCCATTACATCGCCCAATGGGATTTCACGCCGCCGAGCGTACCTATTTCTGCGAGCTACGGCTTTGGGGCGAATGGCCGCCATTCCTGGGGAGGGCGATATCTTCGTGTCACTTTATTCGCCGCCGACCGCTGTCACAGGCCCATACGAATATTCATTAAAGTGAATGGAATGTTAAGTTCCGTATGAAGGTAGAGAACGAATACCTTGCAGGCCGACTTTAGAATGCGTATAAGTCAAAAGCGACTGAACAATTGGAGGCGAAGATGGCAACGTATCAAGAATTGATGGCGCGGAAGCAAGCGTTGGAAGCCCAGCTCGAAGAGGCGCGTTCAACTGAGGTCGCTGGCGTCATCGAGCAGATTCGCGAGCTGATGACTCGGTATGAGCTGTCGCCGGAAGACGTGGCGCCGCGGCGTCGTCGGGGCCGGCCTGCCGGTACAGCGTCCGCTGCCACCGAGAAAGCGCCGCTGCCGCCGAAGTATATGGATCCCAAAACCGGCAAGACCTGGTCGGGACGTGGCCGGACGCCGGCTTGGCTGGGCAAGCGGCCCGAGCGTTTCCTTATCCAGCAGGAATGAGCTGTTTGCAACGCCAATGTGAGCGGGTCGGGGCAGGCAACTCGTCATGGGAATGGCCACCCCGCGGCGGACCGCGCAACACACGCGGTCAAATCGGGCGATGACCGAAAAAAGACGGCTCTCGACCGGTAGCAGAGAGCCGCAGAACGTCCATGAAGAAATCGGGAAACTTGTGGAGTTTCCCGCGCCCAGTATCGCCCAGTCGCCCCGCACCAGGCAATCGGCCTGCCCACTGTTGCGCACGGGCTCGCTTTACCCAAAAAAGAGCCCGCGTCACCAGGGCGGCGAAGCGGGCGGTAGCAGGACTACCCAGGCATGATATGACGTCGCAAGAAACGCTTAAGTCTGAATTAGTCCGAATTTAACGCGCTTTTTTCAGCAGAAGGCTCCCGCGTCTTACTAGAATGGAGCGGTCATCACTTTTGCACGTGGAAGTGATCAATTGAGCCTCTTTCGATACGTGCCTTATGCGGCCCTCTTGGGGCGACGCATCAGGTTGGTCGCCGAATAATGCCGCGGCTTGGCTTTATGGACGGTCGAGCCTCCGGAATGCGTTGAAGTGTCGCAGCGCCTTCTGGAAGTGGCCCAGTTCCTGATGCAAACGCGCTGCGTTGTAGTGGGCATCGGCGTCGTCCGGTGCAAGTTCGATGCATCGCTCGTACGCTGCCAGAGCTGACTGCGGGGCGCCGACATCCTCGCGTGCAACCCCCAGGTTGAAATGCAATTGCGGCGCGTTCGGAAGGACGGACAACGCCCCCTCATAGAGCATGATGGCTTCGTCGAATCGTTGTTGGTCTGCCAGCATGCACCCAAGGTTCAGGTAGGCGTTCAGCATTCCTGGCGAGATCTCTAAGGCGCGTCGGTAGGCCGCTTCAGCCGCATTGGCGTCGACAGGTTCAAGTGCATAGGCTTGCGCAAAGGATTCCTCGGCGGTCGGTTCGTTGGCACGCATTCGCGTTAAATCAACGACTCGCACATCGGCTTCATCCGGCCCGAACTCGATCAGCCGTTGGCCGCTCTCAACCAGCCACGCGCCGTGCCGGTCCCATGCCGATACGTTGCCGCTGCTTGCGGAGATTCGCAGGGCCGATAGGTGTCGGTTCGGTGTGAGCCGTTCGAGACGACGCAGCGCCCGCAGAATCCGTGCAGGCGCAACGCTCGACCTGTGCAGGGATTCGGCGGTACGAATCAGAACCACGTCCCGAAAGGAGAAGACGTACTGGCCGCGTGGGCCTCGTGCAGGCGTGACCAGCCCGGCGGCTACCAGGCTGGAGATCAGCCGGCGCGAAGCGCCCAGGCGCGTCTCCAGCTCGCGCCTGGTCAACCCTTCGCCGTGGCTCATGCCGACTTCTTAGTGGTGCGTCGGATCGGTGTCGGCTCGGAAGGCGCTGTGCCCCGCTTACCGGCTCTGCGAGTTGATGGCTCGGCGGCTTTGGCTTTTGTCGCGGGCAGCCCTTTCTTGGACAGACTCGCGCGAAGTGCATCCATCAGATCGATGACCTGCCCGCCGGCGGTGACTTCAACTGGTTCGGGCGATACGATCTGCTTGCCGGCGATCTTTGCGTCGATGGCGGCGAGAATCCTGACTTTCTCCTCGTCCTTGTACTGGGCCGGATCGTATTGGTCTTCCGAGGCTTGCTCGATCAGCTGGATCGCCAGCTTTAGCTCCGCATCTGAGACTGCCACTTCCTCGATATGCAGTTCGGCGATGTTGCGCACTTCATCCGCGAACAACAGTTGCTGGAACACCAGGCCGCCCTCGACCGGTCGGATCTGCACGATATGCGATTTGCCTTTCGAGGCCCACTTCGCAATGGCACAGCGACCGGTCTTCGACATGGCTTCGCGTAAAAGGCTGTAAGGCTTACCGCCGCGCTTATCTGGAGCGATGAAGTACGCCTTGTCGAAATACAGCGGATCCACGCTGCGCTCGGGAATGAACGCAACGATATCGACCATGTGGCTGGCACTCTCTTCCAAGGCTTTGAGTTCATCGGGGGAGAACGTCACGAAGCGGTCTTTCTCAAACTCGTAGCCCTTCACCATGTCTGCACGGTCGACAACCTTTTGGGTCTGCTCGGAAACGTACTGTTGTTTCAGCCGTGCGCCTTCTTTGCTCAGTAAGTTGAAGCGCACAGCAGAGCTTGTCTCGGTGGCGGTGTAGAGTTTGACGGGGATGGACACCAGGCCGAAAGACAGCGACAAAGAGGCGAGGGATCGTGCAGGCATTGGATACTCCACAGCGCAGATGCGCCAGCATTTAGCTTAATCGTTCGATGGCTGCGGTCAAATTTTGGGGTGCCTCCCAGTAAGACTGCCAGGGATCCGCCACTTGGAAACTGAGGTATTCGCGGGCATCGCGGATAGTCCACTGTGCGCCACTTTTCAGCTTGGTAAGCTGCTCCCAGAACACCGGCATGGAGACACCGAGTCCTGGCCGCGCTCGCGCCGAGAACGCGGCTGCGGTGGTCTGGGAGAAGCCATTGCGCAGATAATCCACAAAAATCCGCCCCTTGCGGTTAGCCGCCCCAGAGCGGGCGGTGAAGCGCTGGGGCAGAGTGGCCGCCAAGTGTTTGACGGCGGCACGCGAAAACGCCTTCACTTCGTCGTAGGAACGCTGCGGCGCCAATGGCACGACGACGTGCAGCCCCTTGCCGCCGCTCGTTTTCAACCAGGACTGCAGCCCCAGCTCATCCAGCAGCGTGTGCACCAGCATGGCGGCCTCGATCATCGTCTCCCATGCAATCCCTTCGCCAGGATCGAGGTCGAAAATGACTCGATCCGGACGATCTATGTGGTGGGCCGTCGAATTCCACGTATGAAACTCAAGCACATTCATCTGGGCAGCGGCGACGATTGCGTCTGCCGAATCAGCAGTGAGTAATGCGGCATGGCCGGGCCAAAGGGACGGGAGCTGCTCGGTGAGGCCAGGCATCGCCGTTTCCGCGTGCTTCTGAAAGAAGGTCGGGGCATCGATGCCCTCCGGCGCGCGCACCAAGGATAGCGGCCGATCCTTGAGGTGGGGCAGCATCCGCTCCGCCACGCTCGCGTAGTAGCGAACCAGCTCGACCTTCGTGATGCCTGTGGATTTGTCGATGACACGGTCCGGATTGGAGACCTTGATAGCGCTGACGCCGTGCGGCGTCACGGCAGTCTGGATCGCCTCTCGCCGGGTCGACTTAGCCGGATGATCGGCGCGCAGGCCCTTGAACGAGGCTTGGCGTACCTGGCCTTCAGGGGTCCACTCGGAAAACTCGACTTCTGCAACGAGGGTCGGTTTCACCCAACGTACAACGCCTTCCCGGCCTCCGCCCCATCGCCGGCTGGAACGCGCCTCCGTCGAAAAGGGACTTCGCTCAGTTTCCAAGGTGGTCAAGCGTCTTCTGAGTTCTGTTGCCGTCGCGCTGTCCCAGCCGGTTCCAACGCCGCCGACGTAACGGAGTTCTCCATCCGCATATACGCCAAGCAATAGCTTGCCTACCTCGGCTGTTGCACCACTGCGGTCCGAAAACCCGCCAATCACAAACTCCTGGCGCAGTTTGCATTTGGCCTTCAGCCAGGTCTGGGTGCGTGCGGAAACATAGGAGGCGTCGGCCCGCTTGAACATCAAGCCTTCGAGACCGAGCTGGCACGCCGCCTGGAAGATCTGCACTGGGGAAGCATCGAAGGCCTCGCTAAAGCGCACCCGTTCGGAGCGATCTCCGACAAGCTCCGCCAGCTTCGCGCGCCGCTGGGTCAGGGGCACATTGCGCAAATCCCGGCCTTCCCAGAAGGGTAGGTCGAAGCCGAAGAAGACGATTGCGTCGTTGCGATGCCCATCGATTGCGTTCTGCAAGGCATTGAAATCCGGCATGCCATCGCGAAGCACGACGATCTCGCCATCCAGCCAGCCTTCCGAGATGTCTAGCGTCTCGATCTCTGCCGCCAGGGATCCCAGCTTGCGCGTCCAGTCATGGCCATTACGAGTAAAGAGCGCTACTCGGGCATCCTCGATTCTGGCCAAGATTCTGTAGCCATCGAACTTTGTTTCGATGACCCACCCGGTACCAGTCGGAAGTGCGGGTGCCGGGGTGGCGAGCTGCGGCCCGAGCTTTGCCGGCAAGGGGACGAGCGGGGCGTTCACGATGGCGGTATCGGACGCCATTTCAGTAGAGCCCGTCGACGCTTGGGTCAGCGCACCCAGCGGTTTTTTGATGACGCTATCCGGGAAAGCTGCCAACACGTCAAACTCTGCCAGCGGTCGCGCCCAGGCATCTCGCTTCTTGAAGAGGAACCACTGCTCTGAGCTGTCGCCGGGCTTGGCGATGCGTACCAGTTCCCAACGGCCGGCCAACTTTTCTCCGTAAAGTTCAAAGAGCAACTTGCCTGCGGCCATACCTTCACGCGGATCGCCGATTGGCTCCCACGTGCCACGATCCCAGACGATCACCGAGCCGGCGCCATACTGTTTAGCCGGGATTTCACCCTCGAAGTTGATATAGTCGAGCGGGTGGTCCTCCACATGGACCGCGATACGCTTTTCGCTGGGATCGTAGCAAGGCCCCTTGGGCACCGCCCAGCTGAGCAGCACGCCATCGAGTTCGAGCCTGAAATCGTAGTGCAGCCGCCGCGCCCAATGCTTCTGGATCACGAAACGCAACTGTTCGGCATTCTTGCGCCGTTTTCGTGTTCCCGCCGGCTCTGGGGTGACGCTGAAGTTGCGCTTCTTCTGATAGCGGTCGAGGTCGGGCAACCGCTCCGCGGTGCGCGCTCTAACCTTTGACATCCCTGGTGTCGTTGCCATAGGCGTTTCGCATCCGGATCGCTCCCTTCCGTGGACGATCCGCTTGGCCCCTCTGTCTTTATGCCAGCATCGTCCCGGAGCCAATCGCTGCGTCCCAACATAAGTTAACTATGCGGCACCTACCTCAACCTTCCGTCGGTCGCCGCGTGGCACTACATAAACGTTTGACATGTCGGCTCCTCGGGTTGCCATATTTCTGCAGTCTAGGCCGCTATCTCAATGCCCTGTAGAAGGCAGCGTCTTACACGTCCACCCGGAAGGCCTGCCTTGCAACCGGCATGCTCACCCGTTAAGGGCGTGCCCCTGCAGGGTCAGGCCGCCGCCACTAGAATGGCTTCTTTAGCCACAACGCCACGGTGACAGCGATGTGCTATTCCGCGCAGATTCACGCCAGCTATCGAAAGTACGTTCGGGAATTCGGGGCCTCTGACAGTTTTGAGCATTTTGTCGAACTCTTCTGGGAGAAGCGCAGAGACGGCGGCTGGTCCAAACTGCCTAAAGCAATGCGTGCCGTCTGCCACGAACGACAAGGAGCGCGCTGTCGCCGACCTTGTTGCGGCGGGTGACAAAGATCAGGCGATAGCCTTGGAGACGGAGCTGTTCCAGCAGAAGACACGGCTGACTGCCGCCGAGCGCGCATTGGCAGGCAAGCCGACAAAGAAGGCGGAAAACGATCAACGCGTCGCGACTGACAAGATCGCGAGGGCGCAGCGCAATCTAGCAGACCTGCAGCGAACTGATTTGCTGGATCGAGACTCGCGTATTTTCCCGGGCCACTACGCGCCCGTGATGGTGGTGCAGGATGGCCAGCGAGTTGTGATCCCGATGCGCTATCAATGCAGGATGCCGGGGTGGACGCCCGCGATGGAGCGACAGAAACCCGGTACATACAACGCTTTGGGAACGTTGCTAACAGTTAGGTGGAAAAATTTTTGTTCCAATCAACCACTTAGGGCGGCTAACTCTTTTCCCTAACCCTTTCGTTCTGAGGTTGAATCCTTTGTGGGCCTATGGCCAGCGGTGCGGCCGGCGCGCCAACTTCGCTGCGGTACTCGAAGGATTGACGCCAGTTCAACTCAGCGGCTGCTCCTACTCTCAGGCAGAGTTGGGAAGGCGATCGTCTCTGATCGACCGAGGCCGTGTGGAAACGTCTCTCGAATCGCACCAATGCGCGCCCCCTCCGGGGCGTAGCCTGCCTTATCGAATTTTCGGCCAATCCGGTCGTCGGCGGCGTCGAAACGGGTGGGAACAGCGCTAATGGGGCCCCTGAGAGCGATCTTCAGCCCCATCTTTTGCGCGCAAATGGGTGCTTACGCACCCACCAGGCGCATGGCCTTCATTGTTTTCGAGAACCCGAGAATTCGAAGGACGCGCTTCAGGTTGTACGCCAGAACATGCAGGCTCATTTCAGTTCCTACATTCGGCAGCGTGCGCGTCAAGAAGTGCGTGTAGCCCATCCAATGTTTGAAGGTTCCGAAGACATGCTCGACGGTTCGCCTGCGAACCGTCATTGCATCCGGCATCTTGTCGAGCCGGCGCTGGACGGCCTCCAGCACTTCCTCATGCTCCCATCTGGAGATGCGCCGGTACGGACTCGGCGTGCATTGCGACCGCATCGTGCACTGAGGACATGCACTACTCCAATAGCGGCGTAGCTGCAGTCCGTGTTCTTCTCTGGTGAAGCGGTATATCGCACGTTCTCCGGCGGGACATTGATATTCATCGTCTCGGGCAATGTAGATGAAGTCCGCCCGAACGAATCGACCACCTACCTTCGCGCTGGACCTTGCTGGCTTGGGCAAGATGGCAGCAATGCCCGTATCCGCGCATGCTTTGATCTCCTGCGCACTGAAGTAGCCACGATCAGCTATGGCTTTAAGCCTGGTCTTACCCATCGCATCGCGAGCAGCTCGAGCCATCGAGCTGAGTTGCGCCCGATCATTGCCGATATTGGTGACCTCATGAGCAACGATCAGATGATGCTTGGCATCTACGGCCATCTGTACGTTGTAGCCGACCATTCCAGAGCCCTTGCCACTTGTCGCCATCGAGCGCGCATCAGGATCGGTCATCGAGATCTGACCATCTGGCAGCGTCTTGAGCTCTTCCTTTATCTGGTCAAGGCTATGCATCTGTTGACGCAGTTGCACAATCTTCTCGCGCAGTCGAGTTGTCTTGAGTTCTACCTCCGCAGGCTGCGTGCGATCCGCAGTCTCCAGCGCGCTCAGATACCGCTGGATGCTTTCCTCAATTTGCTGCTGGCGCTTGTCGACCTTGCCAGCGGTGAAATTGCGGTCCCGAGTATTGACTGCCTTGAACTTGCTGCCGTCGATGGCGACCAGGGCCTGTGAGAACAACTTAAGATCTCGGCACAGTACAACGAAGCGACGGCAGACATTGCGAATGCCCGTGCCGTTATCCCGCCGAAAGTCTGCAATCGTCTTGAAGTCCGGCGCCAGTCGACCGGTAAGCCACATCAGTTCTATATTGCGTTGGCATTCGCGTTCCAGACGGCGGCTGGAGTGGACCCGGTTGAGGTAACCATAGATGTATATCTTTAACAGGACAGCAGGATGATATGAAGGGCGACCTGTAGTCGAGGGATTGGTACCTTCGAACCCGAGCGACTCGAGATCCAGTTCTTCAACAAACGCGTCGATGATCCTGGTGGGGTTGTCCTCGGCGATGAAATCATCGAGGCATTCTGGAAGCAGGGTAGCTTGCTTGCGGTCTTCTCCCTCTATGAATCGCTTCATCCGATCCCCCAGTCTGAATGCGTTGACTCAGTCTAGGTGATCGAGACGTTTTCACACAGCCTCGACCCCTCTCGGTCATCCGCGAACGCGAGCTCAATGTCCAATGACCGTGGTATTGCAGTCACCGATCCTGCTCAAAGGGGAATTCCTGCGGCGGCCGAGGACCGGCATGTGAATCCGGCCGCTCACACCCAGGTCAGCGTTTCCTCCGTAAAGAGGTGACCGGCCATGAGGTAGTCGCCGTGTTCAATGGCAAGCTCCTCCAGATTGCGCAGCGTATCCTCAGACAGCGCGGCCATGTCGAACCTGCAGTAGAGGTAGCGCTGCCTGAATGTGGGCTTCTCCATGCGCAGGCCGTGCACCAATGCTTCGGGGGATGCCACGGAGACATGCTCGACGGCGCGATACTACACGTCGACACCGTATTGACGGCCGAGTTGCTCCAGTTCGATCGCGTCCTGCCATGCGGTCTCGTAGTCCAACTCAAGCGTGCCGGCACCGCGACCATGGATGTGTTCCACCGTGCTGGCCCGGTCGCGTGCGGTATATGTGCTCATCGTGGCTCTCCAAATGCCGCTCAGTCGAGCTTGATATTTGCCTCCCTGATCAGGGTGCTGAATCTGGCCTTCTCCTGCCTAATGTATGCGGTGAAGTCCGCCGGCTGGGACGTCGTGGCGCTGAATCCATACTCGCCCAATACCTTGACCGCTTTTTCCGAAGCCAATGCCTTCGCGACTTCATTCCGAATGCGTTGAGTCAGTTCGGCGGGCATTCTCGCAGGTCCCCACAAGCCGTACCAGGAAACCATCTCGAAGCCGGTCAATCCCGACTCTGCAACCGTCGGAACGTTCGGCAACGCGGCAATGCGCTTCGCACTAGTGACTGCAAGCGGCTTCAGCTTTCCACTCTTCACATGGGGCAGCGTCGATGGCAAGGCATCCACCATGGCATTGATGTGGCCGCCCATGACTTCCGTCAACGCCGGAGCCGTACCCTTGTAGGGGATGATCTCGAACTGGAGCTTCCCGTCGTGCTTGATCGCTTCTTCGGCCAGGTGGCTAGCCGAGCCGACTGCTGAAGTTCCAAAGGTGTACTTCCCGGGCTCCTTGCGGATGGCGGCCATGAACTCCTTGAGGTCCTTTGCTGGAACACTGGGATGCGCCGTCACGAGCATTGGGACGCTACCCAGTTGTGTGATCGCCGTGAAGTCCTTTTCGATGTCATAGGTCGTTGCGCTCATCAGCATCGGCGTGGCCACGAAGGTCGATGCCTGCACAAGTAGGGTGTAACCGTCTGGCGCCGAGGTCGCTACCAACTTGCTGCCCAGCGTTCCGCTGGCTCCGGGCCGGTTATCGACAATAAATTGCTGGCCGAGGTTTTCGCTTAGGCGTTGCGCAACAACCCGCGTAACAGCGTCCACTGTTCCACCAGCGGGGTACGGCACAACGATTCTGACGGGCTTGTTGGGGTAGCTCTGGCCGAGAGCCAGCGTGGCGGCAAGACCAAAGCTTGTGGCCACTAGCGCTCTCAAAATACTTCTCATTGTCGTCTCCTGATATTGACTTGCATGCTTGCCGCTCTGCCTCGACTGGCGAGCGTCCAGAGAAGGGATTCTTGCATCCGATGCTTTCGCCTGAGCTCTTGCTCTTGCCATAAACAGGTATGGCGCCGACTCAGAAGACATGCTTTATGCCAATCATCGCACCAAACTGGTTGCCGCCCGGTGCCGGCGCGCTGGTTCCGACGGCGCTGCCACTGCTGACCGACATGGCCAGTTGGCCCCGGTTATCAATGAAGCCAGTCGTAAGATAGGCGGAGGTCCGCTTGGAGAAGGCGTAGGCACCGCGCAGGGCCGCGAGCCATGCCTTGTTGGCACTATGGTTGAATCCCAGATAGTAGATCTGCCCCGCGAGATTGAAGGCGGGCGTGATGTCGTAGGCCAGGCCCGCATAGTACAACTGGCTATGGGACGTGGTGCTGCCCTCATTGTTCCGGAAGGTGCCACCGATGCCAAGCTTCGTCCTGGACAGGACCATGTAGCCACCAAAGTGCAGGCGATCGTCCTTGAGGCCGCTGTTCACCAGCCCTGCTGCAGCACCGGCGCCTCCGCGCAAGGAATCGTATGCAGTTGCCAGGCCCCACCAGCTTGCGTCATACCGCAGCATCACTGACCATTCACGGCAGGCCTTGCTGTCGGCGGGATTCTCTCCGGCGCAGTTGGTTCCCGCGGGGTTCTGGCCAGCATTGACTGTGTCGCGCCCGAGGCTGTATGTCGCGCCGACAGTCAATCCGCCGAATGTACCCTTGTAGGCGATGGCATTATCGGCGCGGGCATTGGGTCGATAACTATCCAACGAGTTGGCGCCGTAGATGTTGGGCCCCAGTACGTCAGAGTCCAGCGTTGACCAGAAGGTCATCGTCCACTGACGGCCGAAGGAGAGTTGTCCCCACTGATTGCTCAGCCCCACAAAGGCCTGGCGACCGAACAAGCGTCCCCCCTGATTTGACGATCCGGAGTCCGGGGCAAAGCCGGATTCCAGGACGAAGACGGATTTCAGGCCTCCCCCAAGGTCTTCAGTCCCGCGCATCCCCCAGCGCGAAGGCACGGTGGCAGTCAGGTTCGGCATCCGCACGACACTGTCTTTGCTGGCACCAATATTGTTCACATACTCGACCCCGGTGTCGCCGAGGCCGTAAAGCGTCACTGATTGTGCCGAAGCGAACATCGGTGCGGCGCAAAGAAGGCCCGCGTACCATTTCCCGCAACTCCTCATGGGTGTCTCCTTGTTATGGCGAGTCGTTACAAACTTGTGAAGGCAGGCGAGCGGTCTCCCCCCAGCACCGTGCGCTCGATACGTTTCGAGTGCACGGCTGCAAGGGATACTGGGTCCGATGATCGCCGTGAAGCGTCTGACGGCAGCGGTCTGCGCTGCTGCGTTTGGCAGGTCAGCCAGTCAGGGTGAAATCTCTTCCAGCGGGCGGTTGGTGGTTTCGGTCATTCGGCTGGCCGCGACAAGGCCGACCACGCAGGCGCCCGCAAACATCAGGAAGACGGTGGCAATACCCTGTCCCGTCAGTACCATGCCGACAACGGTCGGTGCGGTGGCGGAGGCAGCTCGTAGCCATGACGTCGCCAGGCCGGTTCCGATCGCACGGATACGCGTGGGATAGATTTCCGGCGTGTACAGGTACAGCAGCACCGTCGCCGAACCCATCACGGCATAAGCTGAGGATGCAAGCAGCATGACCGACCAGGGGCTGGCGGCGCCGAACGCTCCGAGGACGGCGAGCAGTATGCCGCTGACCACGAAACACCCCATGGCCCAGCGACGACGACCCACGCGGTCCACCGAGAGTGCGCAGACAAGAACGGCACAGGTGCTGAGCACGTTGGAGAGCGAGGCCATGTGCAGCGACTCCTGCAATGGCAGGTGATAGACCGTCTTGTACAGACTCGGCAACCAGTTGTTGATGCCATTTGCAACGAAATAGGAACTCGCCCATAGCAGCCATACCACCACCGTACGGCCACGATAGAACGGCGAGAACAGCTCCTTCCAGTTGCCCTTTTTCTGCGAATGGAGGCCCCCGTACAGTTCCGAGATGCGCCGGTCCATCTCTGCGGCGTTGTGCTGCGGATCGAGGTTTCGCTTGGGGGTGCTGGCCTCGATTTCGCCGATCACGCGCTCTGCGTCGTCGAACCGGCCTTTGGCGATCAGCCATCGTGGTGATTCCGGCAGCCGCATGATCAGCAGTGCCACGACCAAGCCGGGTATCCCGCCAACCAGGAACATGTACTCCCAGCCAAAGCGAGGAACCAAGAAGGCACCTACCTGGGCCGCCAGCATTAGGCCAACAGGGAAGATCAGTTCATAGAGCAGGAAAAAGCGGCCGCGGCCATGGGCTTGCGACAGTTCATTGATATAGGTTGCCGCAACCGGTACCTCGCCGCCGACACCAATGCCCTGGATGAAGCGGCACAGGAACAGCATGTGAAAGTTGCCGGCAAAGGCGCACGCCACACTCATGACCGACATCAGGGCCACGGTTACGGTGGCACTCGGCACCCGGCCCAGGCGCTCGGCAAGCCACCCGAAGCATAGTGCGCCGATGACCTGCCCAAGGTACCCGGCAGCGATCAGGACGCCGATCTCGCCCGGCGATAAGTGCCAAAGCCCAACCAGGACCGGCATGACAAACGCCAAGGACAGTGCGTCGAATGCATCGAACAGGGTAGCACTGCCCATAACAATGCGGGCTTTGGTGTGCCACCTGCTAAAGGGAACATTCTCGATGCGAAAGAGAAGTTGCGCTGCCCGCTGCTGCGGATCAAATGGCGCACTGCTTGCCGCATCGTTCCTGCCGCTGTACATGGGTGCGACCGTAGTGGTGTCCATGCTGTCTCCAAGTTGACTGGCTCATGGTGTGCGAGCACCGGCCATCATTATTTTTGCGTCATCCGCTTCTGCCGTCGCCACGGTCTTTCGCACCCCAAGAGCCACTGGAAGTCCGCGACAGGGGGCAGCCCAGAAGCTCAGGTCAGCGTGAAGCCTCGTATTCCTCCCGTTGTGCATGCCTGCTGGCTACAGCAAAATGGGAAAAACACTGACGCGGCTAGCAGGCGCAGCCGGATGGCTGCGCCTGGCCACCGTTCAGCCTACGATGCCGGCGGCGCGCATCGCGTTTGCGATTTCAATGTCAGCACCCGGGGCGAGCGGCAGCAGCGGAGAACGCACGGTGGCGTGTTCCAGGATGCCGCGGGCAACCAGCGCATGCTTCAGCGCCACAGTGCCTTCCATGTGCGAGCCGCGGTGGTAGACGTTCTTCGTGACAGGCAGCAGGCGATCGTGGATGGCGCGGGCGGCCTTGTAGTCCCGTGCCTTGCCGGCCTTGATTAGCTCGACCAGAAGTTCCGGCGCGATGTTGCCGTAGCCCACCAGCAGACCGTCCACGTCAAACATGGTGTGCAGCAGATACTCGTCGTGACAGCTCAGAATCTGCAGATCAGGGCGCTCGCGACGAATCACGGGGATCTCGGTGTCCCAGCGGCGCATGTTGCGCACGCCGTTCTTCATCGCGAATACGCCGGGCTGCGCCGCGATGTCAAGCTGGGTCTCCAGGTCGTAGGTGCACTTGGTTGCATCGGGGTACTGGAACAGGATCAGCGGCAGCCCACTGGTCTCAAACACCTGGCGGTACTTGTCCTGAGGTGCGCCCTTCTGGTAGCCGAAGCGCAGCCAGCCGTGCGAGGGGTAGAGCAGGCCGGCGGACGCGCCCGCCTGGACCGCGCGCTTGGCTTCCTCGGCGGCCACCTCGGTGCCTTCCAACGTGATGCCGGCGATGATGGGAATGGCGCCATTGACTGCCTCGACGAAGGTTTCGATGACCTTCATCTGCTCCGCCTGCGTCAGAAAGGTGCCTTCGCCAGCGTGGCCGAGCACGGTCAGGCTCTTCACGCCATCGATGCTGCCGAGCCAGGCGCCCAGCTTCTTGCAGGCGGCGTAGTCCACCGCGCCGTCGCGGGTGAAGGGCGTAACCGGGGCAGGATTGAGGCCGCGGAGGTCGATATCTTTCATGTCACTTCCTGTATGAGTATGGGGTTCACCGGGTGCCGGATGCTTTGCCCGGAGAGCCTGCCGCTGCTAGTGTCTCCATAACGGCGGCGGGCATGTGAGGCAGTCTAGGAGTCGCCATGGCATACCGGAAGTGCCATGCTGGATATTTCAGATATACTGATTCCGTATAGCATGGAAGCCAAGGCAAGCGATGAACTACTCCGCATGGAAACTGTTCCTGGCGGCTGCCGACCTGGGCAGTCTGAGCAAGGTGGCTCAGTCCTATGGCACGAGTCAGCCCCACATCAGCCGCCAACTCAATGAACTTGAGCAGGAGTGCGGGGGGCGTCTATTCCAGCGCACGGGTCGCGGGGTGGTGCTTACCGAATTCGGAGAGCGCGTGGCGCCCAAGGTCCGGGCGTGGGTGGCAGGCACGGACCAACTGGTCAACGACATCCACTCGACCTCAGGCAAGCCTATCGGCACAGTTCGCATCGGAATCCTGCCTTCCATGGCGCATCCACTGGTCAGCACGCTTTATTACCGCTTGAAGGAGCGCTACCCCCTGGTGCAACTCAGTGTTCGCGAGGGGCAAGGCGCGCAACTGGAGAACTGGCTGGAAGCTGGACACGTCGATCTGGCTATTCTGTTCCGCCATAGTCCGATGCCAAAGCACGGCGACGTGTACTTAGTCGAAACTGTGACCTACCTTGTGGGCGCCGAGGGAGACCGCGTGACCGCCAACCCCACCGTACAGTTTTCCGCGCTGCACAACCTTCCCCTGGTAATGTTCTGCCGACCCAATAGCTGGCGCGACCGATTGGATCAATTGGCACTGGAGCATGGTGTTGCGCTGAATGTCGCAGTGGAGGCCGATTCGCTAAGCCTGCAGACCCATATCGTCGCCGACGGGGGCATGTACGCGCTGCTGGGGCCGTATGCGATTTCCAACGCCGGCCGGGATTGCCGCTTGCAGGCATCGAAGATCATCAATCCGCAGATCACCCGCCATATTGCGTTGGCCATGTCGCGCCATGGTGAACTCACGCTAGCGTGCCGCACCGTCATGCAGCTTGTCCGTGAGATTGCGCAATTCGGGGGACCGGAGTCGACCGGACGTGGCCTCGAGGTCTCAACTTGAGAGGTCCTGCGACACCTGGATCTGGTACCGATCAACATTGGGTAATGCAAATGAAGCCGGACATCTCTCGCGAAGGGACCTCACAAAGCACGGACGGGGGCGACGACTGCCCCTTGCGCTGGTTCGACGCGGATCGGGGTGCATTCGAATCGCTCGAGCGATGGATCGCCGAGCATCCGGCGGATTTCTTTGCGGGTGAGCATTTTGATCCGGTTGGCGCGTGCGCTACACGCGAGGCTGTATTCGCGTCGGTTGAGCTGCCCGAGACGCCGACATCGCCGCAAGCGCATGCCGATCATCTGCTCAACGACGTGTTTCGGCACGTGATGCCCGTGGCATCGCCCACGTTCGTCGGACACATGACGTCGTCGCTGCCGTCGTTCATGCCCTCGCTGGCCAAGGTGGTGGCAGCGCTGAACCAGAACGTCGTGAAGCTCGAGACGTCCGGCGCGCTGACTGGGCTTGAGCGCAAGGTCATCGGCATGCTGCACAAGCTGGTGTTTGCCCAGGACACCGCGTTCTATGCGAGATGGTTGCACGATGCCGACCACGCGCTCGGCGCGATCTGCTCCGGCGGCACGGTTGCCAACCTCACCGCGCTATGGGCGAGCCGCAACAACTTGCTGGGCGCGCGTGATGGCTTCGCCGGCATCCATCGCGCCGGACTGGTGGCTGCGCTGCGCCATTACGGCCATGACGGGCTTGCGGTCGTCGTCTCAGAGCGCGGGCACTACTCGTTGCGAAAGGCAGCCGATGTCCTTGGCATCGGGCGCGACAATCTCGTGCCGGTCGGGGTCGATGCAGACGGTCGCATGCGCATCGACCTGCTGCGCGATACCATGCGTGACCTGCAGCAGCGCAACATCCGGCCGATGGCGATCGTCGGCATAGCGGGGACGACCGAGACGGGCGCGGTCGATCCGCTCGACGCGATCGCGGATGTTGCTCAGGAGGCCGGCTGCCATTTCCACGTGGATGCCGCATGGGGCGGCGCAACACTGCTGTCGGAGCGCGAGCGCTGGCGCTTCGCGGGCATCGAGCGTGCCGATTCCGTCGTCATCGATGCGCACAAGCAGTTCTACGTGCCGATGGGCGCCGGCATGGTGCTGTTCCGGCACGCGGCGTGGACGCAGGACATCATCCAGCATGCGAACTACATCGTGCGCAAGGGCTCGGTGGACCTGGGGCGCCATACGCTCGAAGGATCGCGCGGCGCGGCGGCGATCATGCTCTATGCGAACTTTCATCTGCTCGGTCGCAAGGGGTTGGCGCAGTTGATCGAACGTAGCATCGATAACGCCCGCTACTTTGCATCCCTGATAGTGCAGCAGCCGGATTTCGAGCTCGACAGCCACCCGCAGCTTTGCATCCTGACCTATCGCCATGTGCCCGAGACCGTGCGTGCCGCGCTGGCAACCGCTTCGGCCGGCAGGCGCGAGAAGATGCTGGACGCGCTGGATGCGCTGACCATCAGCATTCAGGAAATGCAGCGCGATGCCGGCCGCTCATTCGTATCGCGCACGCAGTTGACGTCGACACAGTGGAGTGGCCGCCCGATTGCCGTTTTCCGCGTGGTGCTGGCCAACCCGGATACGACGCATGCCATCCTGCAGGACATCCTCGACGAACAGCGCGCGCTGGCGGCGGCCAGCCCATGCATGGCGCCGCTGATGGCACTGGCGGTGGCGCCGGACGCGTGAGGCATTTGCAGTTGGCGAGCGCCAGTCGTCGACCGTCTCTCACTGACACCTACGGCCGAGGGTACAGCGGAGCCTACAATTCAGCTTGTGCTGATAGACGGCTCTCTCTGCGGCCGCATCGCGATCGGCAGCGGACGCTCGGTATGAAAAATCGAACGGCTCTTCATGGCCGGAAAGCGACTTCCGCCAACGGCACAAACGGCGATGTCTGTGAATTGGTATCCGGACCAACAATTATCGGAGTCTGTTCCGCGCTTGGTATGGTTTCGTAGCGGCATGATCAGCCTGCGAAGCCGTGGGCGTCAGTTTTGACGTCGCTTGACCATCGGCACCACGTCGGAATCGCCCAGCCGCGACCGTAGCATGGCATTCTCAGCGAGCAATACCTCGTTGATCGATGCCAGCCGACTCACATCCGAGCGGAGGTTTGCAATCTCCTGCCGAAGCTCACGAGTTTTGTCACGTGCCGCCTTTAGCTCCAGTTGCTTTGCGTTGCGCTGAGCGCGACTGTCGCGACCTTGGGCTAGTCGAATGGCTTCAGCGATCTTGGGGTAGTGGTTGTGGATGAGCGGACCGGTCACCCCAGCCTCTTCGGCAACTGCGCTGATGGTAAGCTTCTTCGCCTTGGTGTGGCGAGCACGACCTTGCTGGATTCGAAACATCGCCAGGCGTAGATCCTTCTCGCGCTGATCTGCTGGCTTGCGTTGTTTGCTCATGGCGCGGCAGACTCCGAATTGTCCCCCTGACTCAGGGTCACCAACACATCGCGACAACGCTGCATGTCTCGGCGGACCAGATTTCGTCCGCCTTCGCCGATGTCATCACAGGCTAGCACCTCCTGCAGATGATCATGGAGGCCCCGATAGAGCGGAGCGTACTCTGGCCCGATGACCGCGTTATTGCAGCCGCTGCAACGCGTGCGCTCTAGATCATTGCCGACACACCGGTTATCGTCGGCTGTGCACCACGCATGCCCGTTGCTGCGGATGGACGTACTTTCCGCCAACGACCGAACCATCTGGCGGTGGTCTTTGAAAATGGTCACGGCCTGGCCGCCCCGCCAGGACACGATATTTCGACCGTATCCACCGGCTAGGGCGGTGCCGGGTCGCAGCCAGCCTTCCACGACTTCATTCTTGATGTCGTCGAGTTCAGTCTGGATCTCGGCGTAGAGGGCAATCTCCTGTGACTCGTTGAGAGCGTAGCCTAGCGTCATGTCCATCGACCAATGCTTGAAGTGTGATCGTAAGTACCGCAGGTCTCCGAACTGACTCCGGGCGGCATAGCTTGCGAACTTCCGGCGAAAGTGATGGCTGGCCAAGTCCCAATCCAAGCCGCAATTCTGCGCAAACGATTTCAACGCCTTGTTCCACGCCCCTAGTGACATCGTGCGCACCTGGTTGCCTCTGTTCGGCGTCATGGCCACGAAGACGGCGTTCATATGCAGTTGCGCCTCGGCAAGCTCAGGGTCCAGGGGGTTCTGCGAACGAAGAGCTTCGATCTCGGCCTCGATCACGGCCCGATAGGGAGCAGACCACCGCTCCATCACCTTCAGCGCAGTCACAACCGCCTCAGGAACCATCCACTCTGCGCGGCCTTCGCCTGTCTTGGTGGATTGCGAACGCATCCAGTTGTAAGTCCGGGGCTCACCCTTGTCGTCTGCGGCCGCCTCCGTGGCGTAGCAGGCTCCCCTTTGGACAAAGCCGAGTTCATGGTTGCGGCACCCGGAAAGGCTCGCCACGACGATGTAGCAGGCGGTGCGCAGTTCGATCACCGCCTTGTTGAACTCCCACATGTCCGCCCAGCCCCGACTTCGGACGAAAATACCCTCGGCCGGTGTCTTCCCGCCGGCCGCCTGCCGCAGGATCAAGATCTCATCGCGGACATCAAGAAGATCATCGGCTGCTTCAACCAATGACCAGGCGCGCTGAAAGAGAGTGGTGAACACATCGTCCGGCATAAGCGGGGTCTTGCCTCCCCGAAACCCCGTTCCTTGACCGGTCAGACCGGCCAAGTGGGTGGCCGACGTGCCGGCCCAAGGATGGTCAGGCATTACATCCCTCGTGTACTGACTCAACTCATGGAGCGCCTCGACAGCGCCGTATAGCTGTCCAAGCGAGGAGGCTTTCAGCAGTTCTCCCGCTCTGGCGGAACCTTGCCGCTGGCGATGCTGTCTGCAGAAGTCAACGAACAGCGAGCACGCGAAGGGCGTGACATCGGCCAGCCTAGTGATGTTCAATCGCACCAAGTGCTGCAGGAATGACTTGGCGTCCACAAGGAGCTTCGTCACGGCGCGAGGCGACGGCCTTTTCTTTCCCTCGCGTCCGCGGCGCATGTAGTGCCACAAGATCGCCTTCATCGTGGCCCGCCAGCCCGCGGGTATGGCGTTGAAGTCTACGTACTGTTCCGACGCTCCCTTGTTCGTAGGCTGCCCGACGAGCCGCCACTTTGGGTCGCCGTACCGGCTGAGGATGACCACCTTGCCGTTGATCGTGCAAGTCGAGATGATGGTGGCGGCGAGGTTGTCCTGATCAAGGATTGGCTGGCCGACAGGCTCCTGGTCCAGCGCTCTTCTGGCTAGGGACATCACGCCAGTGAATTCAATTCGTTGATGATTGTGGGGCTGGCCCAGAGGGGGTGAGGATCGTGTCGTGCCCGTTCTCGGGCGGCATTCACCTGCTCAGGCTTGAACAACTTGCGGCGAAGGCCGGCTTGGATGACGTCGCGGTCGATCAGACGAGGGATGTGGGCAAGGTGGTGGTCCCAGCGGCGCTTATCCACGCGCGGGCGCTCGCGCAAGATCCGAAAGTAAAACGAGAACAACCGCCATAGGTCATCGCCGGTGACGACGTAGTTGCGGCAGCGAAGACAGTTCAGAAAGCTTTGGCAAAGGTCGCCGTTTCGTTTTGGGGCATACTCGCCGGCGGTGGTGTCCGAGCACCGGCCAACCGGCGTTCGTTCAGTGGCACCGAGGGTGTTTGTCAAAAGCTCCTCGACCAGCACCAGGCCCATGAAGCGCCAGTTTTTGCGGGCATCTTCGCTAGGTCGCAGGTAGTTGCGCATGGTGACGACGAGTGAGTTCCCAGCCGCGGTCGCGGTGGCGACGACATCGCCGTCCAGAATCTCGTACACGCGGTTGACGAAGGTCTTGCGCAGCCGGCTGACGTTGATCCGCATCGGCTCGCCGTCATCGCCCCGGAGGTCGTACGTCCTGACCAGCTTTTTGATTGCCTCTTCGAGGGTGCCGTGCGTCAGTGCGCTGACGCGACTTTCACTGTCCCTACTTCGTCGATACAGCCATACTCGATCACGAATGTCTTCCGGCGCCTCACGGCGCAGGCCAGCCGTCAGCGCAAGAACGCGGCGAATCAACCCAGCTACCGTGGAGCGCAGTGTCGGCGTAGATTCCACAACACGCATCACGGAATTGGATGCGCGCAGCGCCACCTTGGTGGAGGAGTAACCTCGGCGCTTGAACACGACCAGAAACTCTATTCCTTCCTTTGGATGCGCGCGCAGGCAGTTCATCGGCATCTCTAGCAATGGCGTGGTGTTCCGACCCGTGTGCAAGGCTACGACCAGCAGGGCATAGGCTGCTAGTGTTGCCGTGGGTTCTGCGTCCTCTCCAAACAGTGGCTGCACCGCCGTCCTCACGGCAAGCGTGAAGGCCTTCTTCTCGGTGGCAGATAGCGGGCGCTCCCCTTTGCCTCCGCGTGTCGAGCCGGGGAAGGGGTTGCTGGGGAACGTGGCTTCACTGCCGCGTTCGATCACGTGGACCAGTCCTCGCCGTCCCAAGGCCTGCAAGACGGACTTGGTATAGCTGTACGCCGTTCGCTGCGAGTCCGTGGCGATGCCTTGGTCTCGGAGAAAGAGCAGGTAGCTATCTATGGTGTCGCGGGTGATGTCGGTCAGGCGCATCGGTCGGCCGTTTGCGGTGCCGAGCATGGTTAGGTGCGTCAAAAATCTCGCGAGGCCTAGTTTGCAGTAGCCCACGACAGTCGTCACCTGGACGTCTGAGTCCTGCTTGCCGAGGAAGCGCTCAACCTGCCGCTGACAGGCATAGGTGATCGGGTCAATGCCGACGCCGTACCAAGGGGCGAACTCGAATGTCCGGAGCCTGGTGGTGTTCCGTCCGAATCTCACTTCAGTGCAGCTCGGAGGCATTGCTGCCGCGGTGATGACGATCCTCCCCTCAGCATCGCGCTCATGCTCTATCTGAGGAATTGTCAGATCCGTCTTGAAGAAGGTCTTACGCTTGCCCATTCAGCGCATCCGCCAGGTCATTGAGTTCGTCGTCGTACGCCAGCACAGCCTCGTCAGCCAATTCATTGACCAGATGCAGGTACACCATCGTGGTCTGCACTGAGGCGTGGCCCAACTGCTGCTTCAGAAACACCAGGGGTTCGATTCGGCTTCGGTCGCGGACCCGCTGGAGCGAGACGAGGGTGTGAGTCGCGTACGTATGGCGCAGAAGGTGAGCCCACACGCGAACGCCGGCCTTCCTGCCGATCTCCTTGATAATACGATTCAGACTTTTTCCATCGTCCGTAAACCGCTCGCCGAACTGATTGAGGAACAGCGCCTTTTGCGGCGCCCCGCTTAGCGAGGAGCGCAGGCCGCGCTCATGGATTGCGTAGTGGTTCAGGTCCTTCATCAGCCGCCGGCCGATGTAGATTGAGCGCGGCTTGTTGCCTTTGGTCTGCATCCCTTGGCCATCCTCAGGATCAAGGTGGACACGGATGTTGCGCTCTGGCCGTCCGGCAAGGTCTGGATCGAAGACATAGGCGCGCGGGAAGGAGGCCAGTTCCTCCCGGCGCAGGCCAGAGCCCACGGCAAGCCTAATAATCATGCGATGATGAGGGTTAGCGGCTGCAGTCAATAGGGCATGGACTTGTGTGAGGGTGAGATATTGAGGCAGGTCCTTGCGAGCCCTCGGCATCACATCGCGCACGGCTTTCGTTCCGCCACTTCCATCGGCATGCGCGAGAAAGCCCCCCGTACGCATCGTTCGTCGCGTCTCATAGCCAAAAGGAAGCTGCTTGATCCAGCCCCTCTGCTGTGCGAAGGAATAGAACTCGCACACGTATAAGAGACGGTTCCGTACAGTATTGCGTTGGAGACCCGCAGTTTTGAAGCAGTAGTCTCGATAGGCGGCGAGCAGCGTTTTTTTCTCTCCGCGATCTACGTCGTCCCAACGCAGGTCGTGCGCCTGAAGGAAGCTGAAGTAGTCGTAAAGAGAACGCCCTGTCGGTTCCCAAGAATTACGCGAGCCGATAGCACCGCGGAGCAGGTAGTGGCGCAGGAATTCGTTGGCTTCCGCGCAGCTCTCCATGCTGTCCCATAGGAGGATTGGGAAGCCGGGGTAGGGCCGCCCGCCCATAACAAGATCCTCAGTCGATGCGACAAGACGCATCAGAGCTGCTTGGCCTTCAACACTGCTACGGCGCGCTTGAAGTCGAGCCGCATCAGGTGCATTACCAGATCGACCGCACCTCCACCGCCTCGGTTCGCACGTGTATCTAGGAACCGGGGTCCCGTGCACAGGATTTCGTAGTCCACGCCGTCCACGTTCGCGTGCCAGCGAGTTGTGCCATGGCTCTGCCGTGGTCTAAATTGCCCATCCTGCTTGGCGTATTCAGCAACTGCACGAAGGACCACGACCGCCTCCAGTCTTCGCCAGCGCGCGAGAGTGAAGTTATCCACAACCCTCCGACCCATTTTTCCCTCCCCCGCGCCCCCACCGGCTACTCGTCTTGGAAAGACTAGTAAAATTCCTAACAGATACAAGGTTCCAGAACAACGCCAGACGCGACAATTTGAAGAAGGCATGGCGACAGCTATACGGCTATCGACACGGCATCATGATCGTCAATGCTTTCTACGAAAATGTCGCACGGCATCGGATGGAGCAGCGAGAGCTGGCACCTGGCGAGCAGCAAGAGAGCGTGGTTTTGGAGTTCAGGCCCGAGCCGCAGCAGGACATGTTGGTGGCGTGTCTATGGTCGATCAGCAAAGGAGGAGAGGGCGAGGCCGATCTCTATTCCTTCGCTGCCATTACCGACGAGCCGCCCGCTGAGGTGTCGGCCGCAGGGCATGATCGTTGTATCGTGCCAGTCAAGCCCGAGCATGTGGAAGCCTGGTTGAATCCCGACGCGAAGAACTTGGCCGCGCTCGATGCAATCCTGGACGACCGGAACCAGCCCTACTACGAGCACCGGTTGGCAGCGTAGGGAACGAAGAATCCCGATTCCATGTCGTAGAATCGCTCACCTCCTGGCAACTCAGGGTCATTGATGCGTGTTGGCCGACCGATACCTGCTCCTCCTCAGCCCCTCTGCGATTACTGCGGCGGGAAGGCGGTTCTTGCCCGCGTGGGAGAAGAGGCATACCCGTATTTGGAGGACCACGGGCCTGTGTGGATCTGCTCCCCGTGCCAGGCGTGGATCGGCGTGCGTGCGCGAAGCAAGCAACACACCCCGCTTGGAAGATTGGCCGACGCGGCATTGCGCGAAAAGAAGAGCCGACTGCACGATGCCCTCGATCCGTTGGTCACTGCGAAGATGCGGCGCGACGGTGTCAATGCCTTTGAGGCGAGGGGCAAGGCAATGAAGTGGCTGATTGCATCGCTCCGCATTCCAGTCGACAGTCCCAGCATCCATGCCCTTTCGCTTGAGCAGTGCGAACAGGCCATCCAATGCATCGCCGAGTTCCAGGCCTCACGTGGGCGAGAGCCTTCGGGTTCCTGATGAGGGCAACGAGGATACTGTTAGCAGAAATTCCTGCTCGCGGTGTCCAGGGATCCAAGCATGGGCGACAAGTCGACAAAGCGTTGCGCGATCAGGTGCCGCACCTCGCCTTCGCATTGCCACTGGCCATAGACACCGAGTAGGGAGGCCGTCAATACCTCGCGTCGGTACTTCTCCATCACGGACGGCCAGACGATGACGCTGACGGTACCGGTCTCGTCCTCCAATGACAAGAAGACCACGCCATTCGCCGTGCTCGGCCGCTGCCGTACGGTCACGATTCCGCAGCCACGGGCAATCTGCCGCGTCGCGTAGGTGGCAAGCACGTCGGCGGGCACAAAGCGCAATGCAGCAAGCTTGTGGCGGAGCAGGGCAAGCGGGTGGCGGTTCAGCGTGAGGCCGAGCGAGCGATAGTCGCTGACGATCTCCTCGCCTTCCGTTGGCTGTGAGAGTTCGGGCATTGGCTCGTCCAGATCCGCGGGCCGCAGCAGATCCTTGTCAGGTACCGCTGCAGCCGCCTGCCACATCGCCTGGCGTCGACTACCCGTAAGGCCAATCAACGCATTGCCAGCGGCCAGTACATTGACATCGTGCCGGTCTAGCGACGCTCTGCGAGCAAGAACCTTGACGGAGGCGAAGGGCCGGAGTGCGCGTGCCGTTTCGATGCGTTCGGCCGCTTCGCGGCGCATGCCCCTCAGCTGCGAGAGGCCCAGGCGTACAGCCAGCACCGAGCCTTCATGACTTTCCAGGCTGGCGTCCCAGCCACTCACTGTCACATCAACAGGAAGAACCGTGACGCCATGGCGCTTGGCGTCCTGCACCAGCTGGGATGGCGTGTAGAAGCCCATCGGCTGGCTATTCAGCATGGCGCAGAGGAAGGCGTCAGGCTCGTGGCACTTGAGCCACGCACTCGCGTAGACGAGAAGTGCGAAGCTTGCTGCATGGCTTTCCGGAAAGCCGTACTCGCCGAAGCCCTGGATCTGCCGGAAGATGCTCTCCGCGAACTCCAGATCGTAGCCGCGCTCGAGCATGCCCGTCACGATGCGTTCGTGGTATCGCTCCAACCCACCTTTTCGCTTCCAGGCGGCCATGGCGCGACGCAGTTGATCCGCTTCCCCAGCTGAGAAGCCTGCCGCCAGCATGGCTACCTGCATCACCTGTTCCTGAAAGATCGGTACACCCAGCGTGCGGGACAGGGCTTGCTCCATCTCCGGGCTCGGATAGCTGACCGGCTCCAAGCCCTGCCGGCGACGCAGGTAGGGATGCACCATGCCACCCTGAACCGGGCCCGGCCGAACGATCGCCACTTCGATGACGAGGTCATAGAAGGTGCGCGGCTTCAAGCGGGGCAGCATCGACATCTGGGCGCGCGACTCAATCTGGAACACGCCCACCGTATCCGCCCGCGAAATCATCTCGTAGGTCTTCGGATCTTCCGCTGGAATGTCCTGCAGCTCAAAGGCTTCTCCGCGTTGTTGCGTCACCAGATCCAGGGCTCGCCGGATCGCAGACAGCATGCCGAGCGCGAGGACATCAACCTTGAGCAACCCCAAGGCGTCAAGGTCGTCCTTGTCCCACTGGATCACGCTGCGATCGGCCATGGCCGCGTTCTCGATTGGCACCAGCCTGGAAAGCTTGCCACGCGCGAGCACAAAACCTCCTGTGTGCTGGGAGAGATGCCGCGGGAAGCCAAGCAGCGACACGGCCATGTGTGCCCAGCGTTGGGACAATGCCGCTTCCGTATCCACGCCGCTTTCGCCAAAACGCTTAAGGAGATCCGCTTTGCTGTCGAACCAATGGTGAGATTTCGCGACCAGGTCGACGATCGCGGGATCCACACCTAATGCCTTGCCTGTGTCGCGCAGCGCGCTGCGAGGCCGGTAGGTGGTCACCGCGGCAGCCAGTGCCGCGCGGTCCCTCCCGTACTTGCGATACAGGTACTGGATCACCTCCTCGCGGCGCTGATGCTCGAAGTCGACGTCGATATCGGGCGGCTCGGCGCGCTCTTTTGAAATGAACCGCTCGAACAGCAGGTTGCCGCGTGCCGGGTCAACTTCGGTAATGCCGAGACAGTAGCAGACGGCGGAATTGGCTGCGGACCCGCGACCCTGGCAGAGAATGCCGTTGGAGCGGGCGAACCGCACGATGTCGTAGACCGTCAGGAAATAGGGTTCATACGACATGTCGCGGATCAGTGCGAATTCATGTTCGAGTTGCTGCTGGACGGCAAGGGGGATGCCGTCCGGATAGCGACGGTGCGCGCCGACATAGGCTTCGCCCCGCAGATAGTCGGACGGCGTGACGCCATCCGGCACCACTTCTTCGGGATACTCGTAACGGAGCTCGTCCAGCGAAAATTGACACAGGTTTGCAATGTGGACCGACTCCGTCAGGTAGCGGTGCGGGTAAATGTTGGCGAGTCGCAAGCGGGAGCGCAGGTGCTGCTCGGCGTTAGGCAGGAGGTCATACCCACATTCGGGAACCGGGCGATGCACACGGATGGCAGTCAGCACGTCATGCATCGGCTTGCGCGAGCGTACGTGCATGGTGACGTTGCCAGTGGCGACGATGCGCAGGTGATGTCGCGCCGCGGCCGCTTCGACCGTGCCGCGGTGGATATCGTCCATCGGCTTGTAGAGCAGGCTCAATCCCATCCACGCCCTGCCAGCAAAAGTCGCGCTCACCCATGCCGATTGCGCCTCCAGCTTCTCGGCCGCCACGCCATAGTCCGGCGTGAACACGATCAAGCAATCTGGCAGCCCCTTCAGATGCTCGGACGGCGCTTCGGGCGCGGCCAAGTCGCGTGGGGTCAGCACATAGGAACCCTTGGCGGCGCGCATGCGCGCGAGCGTGATCAGTTCGCACAAGTTGCCATAACCTTCGCGGTTACGGGCAAGCGCAAGGAATGAGAGCGCGGGAGAGCCGTCGGCGTTCTGCAGCCGGAACCAGGCGCCAATTACAAGGCGAAGGCCGGCATTCCTGGCCTCTGTGTGGGCACGAACGATGCCCGCTAGCGAGCACTCGTCCGTGATGGCGAGCGCGTGGTAGCCCAACTGAGCGGCGCGCTCAGCGAGCTCTTCCGGCCGTGAGGCGCCGGCGAGGAAGGAGAAGTTGGAGCGGCAGTGCAGTTCCGCGTAGGCGGGCAGACCTGCCTTGGCGTTGATGTCCATGGTTTTCAGCCGAAGAGGCCATGCAGATACCACCGAGCCTCATCGCCTTCTCGGCTGCCCATGCGTTCCTGAAAGATCCAGTAGCAGGTGTGGTCCTTCGCCTCCGCAACGAAATAGTCGCGTGTCACCAGCTGGCCGCCCCACCAGCCCGACTCGATGCGCTCAGGCGGTGAGACGATACGCAGTGGCGATCCGTAGAAGGGACGGTGGTCGCGTTCAATCAGCGGCACCGGCTTGCCGAGCAGCCAAACAGGACGTGGCAGGCCTGCGGGCAACGTTGCGCTGGGCGGCTTGTCAGTGGCAGACTGCCAGCTGTTGGCGACTTCCGGGCGGTAGTCTGCACGCAAGCACGGTTGGCGGACATTGTCAGCGCCGAGGCGTGCCACCAGCAACTCAAGCAGGCGTGCATGGTCCGCCGGCGTGCCGCCCGGTTCTGGAAACAATGAATCGCTGGGGGGTGCCACCGGCTCGGTCTCGATGGCAGACACCGCGACGGCAATCATCGGCGCCTCGACAGTCAGCCGCGTCAGACGCTCTTTGAGCAGGCGAACCAAATGCTCTTCATGCCAGTTGGGCTCGGCCAGCGCAATCTCAATCTTCGTTGGTGCGATGGCAGCGGGGCCGCGCTCGTGGCGCAGTTCGACCGCAAACCGCTTGATGGCCAGGTGCCGGGCGGTTAGCCAGCCGACCATCTGTACCAGCAAGCCGCGAGTGTAGGCAAGGGCGGACTCAGCGTTGTCCATCCTATCCGGAAGATCCACCGCGGCGTCAAACGATGGGGGAGCTTCGACCCATTCGAAGACTTCAGGTGCTTCCCCATGGGCGCGATCCAACGCCTCAAGGATGGCGGCGCCGCATCGGCGCTGCAGGCCTGCGCGCGGCAGCCGGCGCAGGTCTCCTAGCGTCCGACAGCCGAGTCCGTCCAGCCACTCATCAAACGGCCGCGCCGCCGGCAGGATCGCAACGGGGATGCCGACCAGCGCTCGCACCAATGTGGGCATACTTAATGCCGTTCCGCCACCAGAGCGCGCAAGTAGCCAAGCGCCTTCGGCGGTTGGTGCGCATCCCGCGACAGGACTGAACCCCATTGCCCTGACGGCCGCCAGCATCCGTTGCCGCAGCTTGCGGACGCCGCCGAATAGTCGCAGCGTGGTGCTGATGTCGACAAGCACCGCCGCCTCCTCGGACGCAGCGACATTGGGCGAGAACTGCAGCATCGCCATCATGACACGCTCGAGCGCCGCCAGTTCTGCGCAACCATCGCGGTCAAAGAGAATGGTCTGCGGTGCGATCGTCTGTACGCCACCGCGGCGCATTGCCGGCTTCACGCCGGCCGCAATGGCCAGCGGCGACGCCATATGCACGCGCTCCCTGTCCAGGACAGCAACCGCTAGCTCAGTGGACCAGTTCGGTCGGAATACTTCGAGGGGCAGGGACGACAGGCGCAGGCAGATCCACAGGCGCAGCATGGCGATACAACAGAATGGGGGAGGGCTGCAGCGCTATGTGGAGCGGCGATTCCTGCTGCGGGCCTCGACGCTTAACGAACTGCACACGAATTCCGTCCGATGCGGGCTCCAATGTCAGGCGCAGCGGCGCCGGCGAGGCATCGCGTGCACAGGCCGTCGGACGAACCACGAAGAAAAGGACATCGGAGGCTTGGGCGGCAAGATGCAGACGCCGAAGCGCATCGTTACGCAGGTGCGACTGCCAAAAGACGAGCGCTCCGCAGGTCCCGGCGCGCAAGATCTGCTCCGCGGCCCACAGGGCGTCAGCGGTGTGCCGGGTTTCGATCCAGAGAGTCTGCGCGGACGGGACGCCCCAGTTGGCGAGCGCCAACGCTTGAGGCGCGTGCGGCGGTGCCAGAAGCGCGACAGGGCGGTTCGAGCGCGCGACGAGAGCAGGGCGTAGCAAGCGCAACTCGCCGATACCCGGCTGGCGCTGCAGCAACTCCGTCAGGCAACCGATCGGCCAGCCGCCGCCCGGAAGCTCCTTGTCGAGCGACGGATACCCGGTTGGAACGGTGCGTGCGTTGCCCCGAGCAAGCTGCGAGGCAAGCCAAAGTGACGGATGAATGGATTCTGGGGCGACGGTTAGCATGGCGAGCTCCTGCCCCCAGTGTACTGTATATTTATACAGTATTCACCTGCATTATCCGTCACATGAGCGGTTCCATCGCGCGATCGCTGCCACCAGCGGCCAACCAGCCCTGTTGCGAAAATCGCATCAGGGCTCGTATAATTTGGGTGTTGCAGGCAAGCGCGGAGCTTGTAGAGGTCGTCGAAAGACGGCAGCCCGTTTTGGGTGGGATCCTCGAATCCGGGGCCTGCAACCGTCTTTTCTCAGTCGTCGCGCACCGCGGCGATCACACGCCGACGCTCCCCATCTTCTGCGTCGCCGCACCAAAACTTCAAGCCGTAGCCGTCCACCTGTCCATTGCGCCGATACAGGTTGCGTGCGAGCATGCGCAGGTATCGGTCTTCCGTCTCCCCATACTGATTTCTGTGGACTGCGTAGAACGCGCTCGTCGCCACGGCGTCGGCGACCTGCAGGCCTGCCAACTGGTCGTGATTCACTGCGCGCACGCCATCAAGGTCGAGGCTGTCCCAATGGATGCGGCAGTCTTCCCGGCCCTGCAGTCGCACAAGGTAATGATGGAGGTCGGCATAGGACATCGCCGATCGGTTCGAGAAAATCAGTTCGGCCTTACCATCACCCTCACCAGGGCGCGCGGTATCCCTGCACAGCCAGCTCACGCGTTCCAGCAAAAGGCGGATCGTGTAGCGGTATAAGGAAAACGCCTCCTGCTGAAAAACCTCCGGGTCGGCGATTGAGGGCTTGTGGACCAGCACATGCACGTGCCGCAGTGGCGCCTCCCCAATCATGCGCGCCAGAGGCACCCGGTGCTCATGCCGCAGGTTGCGAAAATGCAGGGGCGATTTAGCAGGCTTCCTCAGTAGCTCCCTAGCGTTCTTGACGAGTTGCACCATTGCTAGGTCGTTCACAGTGCGAACTACCGTGGCGGACTGGACGAACCACCTCGAACTACCTTGCTCGTTGGGAAGGAACACAAATCCTTCGTCGCCCGACTCGTCGATATAGACGCGAAAGCTGGAGGTCATGCGTGATGCGTTGGTTATATGAGGGTGCCATTATGAGGCACACCAAAGGGCCGGGCTTCAAAATGATCTCGCTATGGACGCTACTTGGCCGGACGGACGTGCCCTATCCGTTGTCGGAAATGGCGGCAGGCGTCTGTAGTGGGCGCCCCGTCACGCCGATCACGATCTGCAACGCGCTGCTGGCGATCAGGGCGAACCGACACTTGTCGATGTCGAAGTCCTTGGTGTCCACGCTGAACAAGGGGTCGGCCATCGGCCTTGTGTGGGCTCATAAATCTGGAAGAATGCGTGGCAGGAGTTTTACTGGCTTGCCCTTCTGGGACTTCTCGAGGGGCGACCAATCTTCTGTTCCTGGGCTGCCACTTCTTATGGCAGAAACGTTCCCCTTCGGACCAGAAAGTCTTTGCAACGGTAGTTGAACGATTGAGCAGTTCCTCCAGCCGCAGCCCTTCCACCACGGTGGTATGGTCTTCGCTGCAGCAGCTCATGGCACAACCTCGCACGGCCTTGCCCTCGATGCAGCCACTCCTCCAGGCGAGTGCCTGGTCGGAGGTCGCGGCGACCGGCGTCGAAGTCGGCGCGCCAGGCTCGTGCGTTTAGAGTGACAGCCAGCGGCTAGAGGCCTTTTGTCGCGGCCTCACGATGAACTTGCGGCCGGCGCTGTCACAATCGCTAACTAATTTGATAGCTTACTTCACGACCTCGAAGCTACGAGCCTCTCTCTGATATAAATGCTAATAATTTCAGTAAGTTAGAAGAAGCGCTTCTATTTGCTGGTCATTTGATAGCGCGTACCGCAGGCCTCCATTTATGGAAAGAAGCCAGGAAGAGGTCCACGCTGCGCTGTTATGTGCGTGCTGTGCCCGGTCGCACTGAATGATTTAACATAAATCTTTTTATGCGAACTACTGGTGTAGCGGCAAAGTTGTAATGTCCGGTTCGGGGGTGCGGATGAATTCTTGGACTACTTGGAGGTAGTTCATGTATTCGTACGAGGATCGCATCAGGGCGGTCAAGCTGTATTTAAAGTATGGAGGAAAGACGGCAACGGTCGTTCGTGAGCTGGGCTATCCGTCGGGTAAGAACCTGAAGCGGTGGGTCAACCTTTACCAGGCACTGGGGGACCTGCCCGAGCACCGCCGTCCAAGGCATCGATACACGCTGGAGCAAAAAAGCGTGGCGGTGGATCACTACTTCGGTCATGGCTGCTCTCTAGTTGGTACCCGCAGAGCCCTCGGGTATCCCAGCACCGAAATGCTGGCCCGCTGGATTGAGGAGCTGCGCCCTGGCTCGCGTCGCATGGTCACGAGCACAAACACCAGTGCGCCGTTTGCGTCCGAGCAGAGACGTCAGGCAGTCACTGACCTTTGCGCCCGCCGGGGCTCAGCGGAGGAAGTAGCGAAAAAGGTTGGAGTAAGCCGACCGATGCTGTACAAGTGGAAAGATCAACTGCTCGGAGACGAGGCATATCGATCTATGCGCAAACGTAAATTGGCCTCGCCTGAAGACGAGCATGCAGCGTTGCTGGAAAGAATCGCGCAGCTCGAACAGCAGGTACGCCAGCTGCAACTTGAGCGCGACATCCTGGCGCAGGCGGGCGATCTAATAAAAAAAGACCAAGGCATCAACTCCCTGACCCTGACAAACAGGGAGAAGACACAGGTGGTTGATGCCTTGAAAGCTACGTATCCGTTGCCTGAGCTTCTTCGCGTCGTCGGGCTTGCGCGCAGTAGCTACTTCTATCACAAGACAGGCTTGAGGCTGCGCGATAAGTACGGCGATGTACGTAAGGCCATGGTCGAGATCTTTGACAGCAACCATCGCTGCTATGGGTACCGTCGTATCCACGCGATGCTGCGTCAGCGAGATATTCGGATCTCCGAAAAGGTCGTGCGCAAATTGATGGCGGAGGAGCAGCTTACTGTCCGTCGGCCTCGTCGTCGGTACAGTTCCTACAGCGGGGAGATTGGCGCTGCCCCCGAGAACCTGATTGCTAGGGATTTCCATTCGCAGGCGCCAAATCAAAAATGGCTGACAGACATCACCGAATTCCAGCTTCCAGCTGGCAAGGTGTATCTATCGCCCATGATCGATTGCTTTGACGGCAAGGTTGTAAGTTGGTCTATCGGCACGAGGCCTGACGCACAATTGGTCAATAGCATGCTCGACGGCGCCATCACCACGCTCACCGATGGCGACAGCCCCGTAGTACACAGTGATAGGGGCTCGCACTATCGTTGGCCGGGATGGCTGCAGCGCATCAAGGCGGCTGGTCTCATCCGTTCCATGTCGCGAAAGGGCTGCTCACCTGACAACGCAGCCTGCGAAGGCTTCTTCGGTCGCCTGAAAAATGAGATGTACTACTGTCGCAACTGGGCTGGCACGACGGTAGAAGGATTCATGCACGAGCTAAACTCTTACATCCAGTGGTACAACGAGCGGCGCATCAAATTGTCGCTGCGCGGCATGAGTCCGGTCGAATACCGGCGCCACCTTGGAATCGCAACTTAACTCAGTCCAAGAATTCATCCGCACCCCCTTCTAGCAAAGTTGAAATGTCCGCCTGAGGCGCCTGTCCATGGTATTCAGCCTGCCCGGTTGAATGCAATGGAGGATGTCCGGGGATGGCGGGAACCGAGGTCATTACAGTAAGCATGCGTGAGTTAGACAGGCTCAAGATCGTCCAGGCGGTCGTGGATGGTCAGTTGCGGCCCGGGGTGGCTGCCGAACGGTTGGAGATCACGGACCGGCAATTCCGGCGGCTGCTGGAGCGCTATAGGCAAGAAGGCGCATCCGGGCTGGTTTCTCGCCGGCGCGGTCGACCCAGCAACAATCGCATGCCAGCGGACCGCGAATCCGTGGCCCTCGGCCTGATTCGGGAACACTACGCCGACTTCGGCCCGACCCTGGCGGCCGAGAAGCTGCGAGAGCGTCATGGGCTAACGTTGTCCAAAGAAACGATCCGCCGACTGATGACGGTGGCCGGCCTGTGGGTGCCGCGCAAACAGCGGCCGCCGAAGGTCTACCAGCCTCGTAACCGGCGCGCCTGCTATGGCGAACTGATCCAGATCGACGGCAGCGATCACCGCTGGTTTGAGGAGCGCGCCCCAGCCTGCACCCTGCTGGTTTACGTCGACGACGCCACCAGCCAGATCATGGAACTACGCTTTACTCATTCGGAATCCACGTTCACATACTTTGCGGCGACGCGGGCCTATCTGGAGCGCCACGGCAAGCCGGTGGCGTTCTACAGCGACAAGGCCAGCGTTTTTCGGGTCAACAAGAAAGGGGCAACCAGTGGCGACGGCCACACCCAGTTTGCGCGGGCCTTGTTCGAGCTGAACATCGAAGGTATCTGCGCCAACAGCAGCCAGGCAAAAGGCCGTGTCGAGCGGACTCACCTGACCTTGCAGGACCGGTTGGTCAAGGAGTTGCGCCTGCGTGGGATCAACACGATGGAGGCAGCCAATGCCTTCATGGCGGAATTCATCGCCGACTATAACGCGCGCTTTGCCAAGGCGCCGCGCAATGACCACAACGCCCATCGGCCGCTGCGACCCGACGAGAACCTGGATCTCATCTTCGCGTGGCGCGAGCCGCGCTGTGTGTCCAAGAGCCTGACGATTCAGTACGACAAGATGCTCTACCTGCTGGCGGATACGCCAGAGCATCGGAAACTGGCCGGTCGCTATATCGATGTCTATCACTATCCGGACGGCAGAATCGAGCCACGCGCAAATGGCGCCGCCCTGCCCTACACGATTTACGATCGGCTCTCGGAAGTGGATCAAGGCGCGATCGTTGATAACAAGCGCCTGGGGCACGTATTGCAATTAGCGCAATACGTTCAGGAGAAGCGCGACAACACGCGGTCACTCTCTGTGCCTGGCACGGAGGGGGCTCCCCGCAAGCGTGGACGACCGCCCGGCAAGAAGTCGCAGCGCTCGCTGGGCCAGAACGATATGTTGGAAGCGCTGCAACGGTTGCAGCAGCAGCCGTGGCCGCTGAACGGAACGGAGAATTGATTTCAGCTTGACACCTGGAAATTCAAATCCGCCCTGCTGGCATGACGGCCTCACCCTGATCACAACTCTGCCGCTTCAGGCCAGCACCACCGCCCTACGGGAACCCCAAAAAAGACAGAACAAACAAGCTGGACAGACACCGGACAACCGAACATTTTAACTTTGCCGGGACCCGGACATTTCAACTTAGCTTTGACAACTGGTATGTTTTGAAGTGTTGCGCTGTGGCGGCGGTCGGCCACAGTAGTTCAAGGCTTTCCAGGCGATTCTGCGCAACAGATGCGGCGACTACCATCGCGCAACAGCGGGCCATTGGCTTTTTCCTCTGCAAGCCGTCTTTTGACCTTGAAAACCGCTGCATCGGCTCTTGCCAAGGGTCACGCAACACCATCCCGACCCACCAAGAATGCGTCATATGCCGTATAAATCACTTATGGCAGGATGTAGCATGGCGCCCAGGCCGCTTTCGCCGGGATAATTTGACTGGCATTACCTATGCCAGAACAGCCAGGCGAGCGCTGACGAGCCGGTTAAGGCTGACGCCTTGCTCCGCCGCCTGCGTCGCCAAGGAACGATGCAACTCCGGCGGGATGCGAAGCGATAGGACGCCGCTATATTGCTTGTCCGCCAGCGGAACGGGGACTTCTTCGCCGCCGGACTTCATGTCGGCAACGGCTTCCGCCACGACCTGCCGGATACCGGCCAAGGCGTCTTCAGGCGTGGAGGCGAGCCAAGACAATGACGGGAACTCTGCGCATAGCCCGACGTGCTCCTGGTCCTCGGTCGACCAGGTTACTCGGTACGTATAGTGGTCAGTTGGCATTTTTTCCCTCGTGCAGCTTCTCAATCGCCTTCAGCACTTGGTTGGCTTTCCCCTTGTCATTCTGAATGTTCACACGTGGGTCGCCCGGCCAAGGTGTTTTAAACACTGCATGGCTAGTGCCCGATTGCCTGGCGGTACCGAAATATTCTTCGCACACCTTCATGAGGTTCGAAAACCGCACATTGGCTGGCAGGCTCCTGGCGCATCTGCGCCAAGATCTTACGGGTGTCTGTCATGACAGCGTGGTATCAATAGTGCAACCATTTGAAAATCAAAGTGCGCGAACGGCTCAGAACGCCTTACCCGGCAAAACCCAGTCGAGCCGTGCGCGCCGGCCGCGCGGGGCGGTTGAAAGGCGGGTGTTTAACACCGAAGCGAGAACCGCTTGCCTCAAGTGCAGAGGCTCACGCAGCGCCCGGCTCTGCTATACGACCACCCAAGGACCCGAGCTGGAGATGCCGATCGCCGTTAGCGCCGCCGACGGGGTCGCGCCGGCGGTTTGCTTTCGTCGGCCCCCGTTGCGTTCGCGCTCGCTTCGTCCGGTTGCTGACTCCCAACGGCGGACGTCTCCGCGCCCTTGGCCTCCAAGTGAGCACGCAACGCTCTCAGCTCGGCCTGTGCCTCAGCGGCCAGGCTGACCGCTTCGATTAGCTTGTCCCGCGTGGACTGATGCGCGGCGTGCACCTCTGTCAGTTCCTGGCGTGCTTGCCCTTCCCGCGTCTCGGCGCTACTCAAGCGCGCTTCAGCGCGTTGGCGAGCCGCCTCTTCTGCCGCGCGCTGGGCTTCGGCAACGGCCGCGGCCTTCTCGGCCGCGGCGCGCAAAGCCTGCTCGCTCCCCCATTGACCCCGTACCGCGACCACTTCGTCCTCCAGGCGAGACACTGCTTCCAGGCGCAGTTCCGCTTGTGCCAGCGCGCGCCGTACGCGTGCCAACTCCTCCTGTTGGCGTGCCGCCCCTTGCTGCAGACGCTCAATTTCGTCGGCCTGCTCGTTCGCCCTGCCCGCGACGGTATCGCGATCGGTCGTCACTTCCAAGAGCTGCTGCGCCAGGTCGTCTCGCTCCTTTTCAAGCGCTTCGCCGTTCGCTGCCATCGCGGCGAGCTCATTCATCGCCTGCGCCAGGGCGGCCTCCGCTTCGGCGGCCGCTTCCTCGGCGACTTTGGACAACTCGGCGCCCAGCGCGGCAAGGAGGCGTGAATTCGGTTCGCTGAGCTTGCGTGGTGGCCGCTTCTGCTGCTGTTCCTGCCAGGTCGACCAGTACCGATGAATCGTGTTCATGCTGCCGCTGCCCAACCGCTCGCGCACCGCGGTCAGCGTTGGCTTTAGCTGTTGGGCGACCAGCGCCTCGGCAACCGCGGCCACTTGCTCGTAGGTGATGCCCGGACGTGCCATTTCGTATTGCTCGTGCTCCGTTGATATCGTATTGAAAATAATACGATACGATACGAAAAACAAGTACGAAACGACGGTGAAGGGGGAAACGGGTGCATGGCCCCGGCAGACGCCGCCGAGCCGCTCGGCCGCCGAACAGGCTGGGTGGAAAGGCCGCGAGCGGCCAAGGGTCTACCTCGAGACTGGTAGGCGCCCCGTCGCAAGGGGCCGCAACGACCCGAGGTACTCGATTTCCGGCGGAATGGATGCGGAATCGAAAGCGCGAAATCTAGCGCCAACCGTTCGGGCGTCGCTCCTTGACTTCGCGTTGGTGCCGATAGAGTGAAAGCATCCCTTCGACAACGATGCCAATGCTCTCCCACCAAACGCAGCTCCCCCTGTTCCCGACCTCGTCGGGCCGCGTCCATCCCGCCAGCGCGTCGGCGCTACTGCTACTTGCCTGTTCCGGCACGAAGCTCGACCGGCAGGCGCGTGCCATTGACCTCTACCAAGGCGTGATGTACGACTCCTATCGGGCGCACCTGCGACGGGAGGCTAGACCGAATGTCCTGATCCTCTCCGCACGTCACGGCTTCCTGGATCCGCACGCGGTGATCGATCCCTACGACCAGCGCATGACCGCGCAGCGTGCCGACGCGATGTTGGCCGATCTGCCGGCATTCGCGGGATCGGCGAACTGGCCAGCCCAGGTCGGCAAGGTGTTGCTGGCCGGCGGCAAGGAGTACCGCCGTGTCATGCGCGCCGCGCTCGCTCGCCAATACAACACCACGCTGCCGGCCTTTCAGGAAACGACCGGCGGCATCGGCATGCAACGCTCACAACTCGGCGCGTTTCTCGACGGTCTTGCGCCGAGGTTCAACGAGCCGATGGGCCATCACCCCAATGGCACGCCGCTCTACCGGCGCTACGGCTGGATCGAAGCCGGTGCCGTGACTGGCCTGATCTACCGGGCGGCCCCTTACCTGCCCGCCGTCAAGGCCCGTGTGCTTGCCTTGTTCCAAGGCCCATCCGGACCGACCGCCGACGCGGAGGTCGAGGAAATCATCCGCGGTCGCACCAGCATTGGCCCTCGCTGGGTCGGCGTGGCGGATCTTCACCCGCTGCAGGAGGCCGCGTGAGCGAATTCGAAAAAGCGCTGCACCAGGAGGCGAAGGCGCTCAGCGAGAATCTCGATGGCACAGCTGGCCAGCTATTGGCCCTCACGCACGCCGGCTACAAGGCGTGGGCCAAGGAAGGCAATCTGCATTTCCCGGAGCCAAAGCGCTACGCCCTGCTCCACGAGATCCTGCGCTACTGCGCCTACGGGAGTTTGCTCGAGTGCAATCCGACGCAATGGGATAGCCTGCGGGAGATTGCCGAGATGCTGGATGGGCGGTACCCACGTTATGCGTGCACGCGAGCGCGTCTGCGTGCGCGCCGCAACCGCTATGGCAGACCGTGCGTCTAACGTGCCAACGGTGCGTGCCCTGCCACAGCTGCCAGCGATATCCGCCTCGTCCGAGGCGGGCGATAGCCGCCATGTCGGACTGCCCTATCCAACCACGTCCGCCGGATTGACGCTCTCCGCGCGCAGTCGTACGCTGCCAGCTAGCGGCTGGATGTGAAGCTCGATATTCTCTCGACGAGCTCTGGCCCAGCCGGCACAAATCGCGGCTTCTAGCGTGGGGAACAACTGACGCGGCTCCGGTGTGCCGTCTATTTGTAGCGCCCACTGATGTTCGGCCGGCACGACGCTAATACTGTTTGCAGGCATCAGAAGCTCCAAAGATCGCCGCAGGCCATGCCGCGACGCCAGATGCCACCCCGTGGGGGAAGCGTATCACCCCTTGATCGAGCGTGGATCGTTGCCGAAAGAGTTGCGCTCGCGGAGCTGACCGTCCCGACCATGGATCAGCAGTTCGACCTTGTCTTGGTTGGCCTTTTCTGTCCCGGCGGCAATGGCCTCTTCCTCGCTAGGGAAGTGTGACCGCCGTCCGTGCCCTCGAATGCGACCGCCCCAACGAGCGCTTCTTCGCCGATTTTCCCCGCACGCATGGGCGGCCGCCCACGCCGCAGCCGGGGAAAAGCCGCCCACAGGATCGGCACTGAATCGGATGGCCCAGCAAGGCATAAGGCGCGTCAGCATGCCAAGCGAATGGCATTTCCGTACCGGTCGAAGACCGCACCCGGGCATGACGCCCGTCCTGATCGGCGTCTCTAGCCTTCCAGCCAGGCATGCTGATCCCTGGCCGCATCGCCGATCTTGGCCGCATGAGCCGCTGCCTGTTCGAGCCAAGGCGCATGCGCCTTGGGTACGACCAGCATCGTCAAACCCAGGCCGTCCAGCACACGCAGGGCGTGCTCGAGATTGACGCCCTTGCCGTTCTCCAGCTTGGACAGCATGCCGATCGAGACAGCGCAATGCCTTGCCGCCTGGTCAATCGGCATCCCCTCCCCTGCCCGCGTGGCTCGAATGCGCTCGCCCAGTTGGTGAATGGCGCGAATTGTCGCGCGCGAAGGCGGCGTCGGATCAGGTAGTGGTCGCGGCATGGAGGCCCGTCCCGTGAAGAAGAGAGGTCAGCGTGGAAGCTGCTCGTCACGATTGTTTCATGAACGTGAAATTATACTCCACAACGCTGTGGCGGCCCTCTATGCCGAAGGAAACTGGCCAGCCCCGCCCGACAAACTCGTGGCGTTAGCCCATGCAGGTCTGAAGGTGTGGGCGAAGGTCGGCAATCTCCAGTTTCCGCCCGAATAGCGGTATGCGCTGTTACAGGAAATCATGCGCTACTGCGCCTGGGAATGCCTGCTCGCGTGCTGCTTCACGCAGGAGCTCCGCTTGGAGCGGATCGCGGACATGCTGGATGCCACCTATCCACGCTATGCCTGCACCCGCGCAAAACTTGCCGCGCGCCGCAACTGCTATGGCAGGCCGCGGTTCCGAACCCTCTCTTGGAAGCAATACACGCCGCGAAGCGGCGGCACGAGTGGGAGATGAGATAATTTCAGTATATAACAGCGGGTATGGCGCAAATGGACTCCCTCTGGCTCAGCAACCCGACCCAGGCTTATCGCGACTGGCAGGCGCGTGAGGCGGCCGGCGCAGATCGCCGCCCCTTCTCAGCACGCTCGATCGTCCAACATCAGGCAATGTTCGAGCATTTCCGCCGACACGTGATGACCAGGGGCTCGACCATCGCCTCATTTGGCACCGCCGATGTCGACGCGTTCTGGCAGACGACCGACGGCCGGTCGTACTCCCAGGCTACCCGCATGCGGTATGTGAAGCTGCTGGACCGCCTGTGCCGGCATCTGGTCTTCGCCGGCGTGCGGCAGGACAACCCAGCGGCCGCACTTCTCTTTGCTGAGCGCTGGCCAGACGAAGAACCCACACCCCTGTTCCTTGATGAGGCTGAGGATGCGCGGCTACAGGCCTATCTGCTATCGCCTGCCGAGGATCTGGCCGGCTTGCGCAGCCGCGCGATCGTCGCGACATTCCTCGCAACGGGTATTACAGCGGGGGAAGCGCGAGCAGCGCGTTTGAGGGATCTGATTCCGGATGCGAGCCCGCCCTATCTTTTTGTGTCGGCGCACGGCGCACGGGACGCGCACACGGTTCACCTCGCCGACTTCGCGATACCTGTATTGCGGACTTGGTGCGCGCGCCGCTCGATCCTCCCCGTCGAGGGCGACCTACTATTCACGCTCACCCCCGATGGTCGACCGATCACCGACATGAGCTTCGGTCGGATCGTGGCCACAGCACTTGCCGCAATGGGGTTCTCCGGTGCAGAGCCAAGCCCCCGCACGTTGCGCAATACCTTCTGCCGGCGCCATCTCCTGGCAGGCAGCTCACGTGATGAGGTCAGCCGCATGTTGGGGCTGGCCAGCCATCGCACTTGTGACCGAATTGCTGCGACACTGCCGGCAGCGGACGAGCCAATGCACCAAGATAGCTCGCCTGACGCGCCAGCAAAGGCCAAATAAGGAAGATCATGGATATTCCACTGGACACTGTGAAGGTCATTTACCGCCGTGCGATCGACCCAAGGGCGAGCGACGGTGAGGGTGCGGCCTGGTGGGCCGCCGTCGCGGAGGAAGTCATTGCCGTCGTCCGTGCCGAGGACACCGTGGCCGCTGCCAGCGTTATCGCATGGTGGCACCACGACTGGCATGCAGTGGGCGACTCCGCGAGAGCGGCAGCTGCACGCATCCGGCGCGCTTCCCGCGCGCTCAGGATCGGCTGATCGAGCAACCCTTGGCGCGCACACGATATCGGGCCCTCCCTCTTGCATACGCGCCTGCTTTTGCTATTCTTCGCCGGTGCGCCACCCTAAATCGCTTACAGGCGCGCATTTTTTTCTAACCAGACACGACTATGGCCACGAAAGCGAAACCCGTAGCAAAGACTGCAACGAAGACCGCAGCAAAGAAAGCTGCTCCGGCAAAGAAGGCCGCTCCGGCCAAGAAGGCTGCCGCAGCCGCCCCGGTCGCCAAGCCTCTGAAGGACACGTTCAACAAGTCGAGCCTACTCGCCCACCTGGTCACCCAGACCGAGCTGGACAAGAAGACCGTTCAGACTGTGCTGTCCCACCTCGAAAACACCATGGTGAGCGCGATCCATAAGAAGGGCGCCGGCGAATTCACCCTGCCGGGTCTGTTCAAAGTGGCGGCCATCCAGGTGCCGGCCACAAAGAAGCGGTTCGGCAAGAACCCGTTCACCGGCCAGGAACAATGGTTTGCGGCCAAGCCGGCCAGCGTCAAGGTCAAGGTGCGTCCGCTGAAGAAGCTGAAGGACGCCGCAGCGTAATCGCGACGATTCCCGCGAACAAAAAAGCCCCGACTCGCGATTTCGGGGCTTTTTTGCATTGGATCCCTACTTAGAAGGGCGAGGGCTGCGGCGTAGCAACTTGCCGCCATGCCAGCCCCGGTTGCCGGCAGGTCCTCGAAAAGCACCTCCGCAAGCGCAACGCATCGATGTCGTACTCAAGGGTTAGCCCGAGGCGATCCTTGTATGAAGTGCGCCGGGCGATTTCATCGCGCCCCATCCCCTTCAGGCATCCATACTGCGTGTAGACGTGATCAGACAACGCAAAGCACTCAGTCAGATTTCGCCATTCCTTCCACACGGGTAGGGCAAAATTTCGGAGGTGCCATCGAAGTCTCGTCGTCGCCATCCGAAAGAGATGGTCGATGACTTCGCGCTCCGTTAGCTTAGCTTGCATCTCGCTCATGCCTGTGCGGTCGTCACGGGGAAGCCAAAGCTCAAACGTCGGGTCGCCCATCACGGTAGCGATCCCGCGATGTGTTCCATGGCCTTTTCTATGCAGTCAGTCCCGGCACGCGGCAAGGGAAGGATCATCCGGCGCGACACCGTTCGTGACGGCCATTGCACGATAGCGCCTGATTTAACGTGTGCCAACGCCAATCGGTCGCATATCCCGGCGCGTTCGCGTAAGCGTCGTCGGTCGACCACAGTCGCTCGCAACGTCGTGCGTTGCCTGGCAGCGGACCTATATTGACCCGCTACACGGTGTTTGAACTGTCGGAAATGCGGCCACTCGAACGGCTAAAAGCGGTTCGCTTGACAGGGGATTCTACCGGCTACAATACGGTCCAGGTAAGCAAATTCGGCGGGGGGAAGAGAATCACTTATGCGGACAAGCTTGTCACCGGACTATCAAATTGACGCCCCGGAAACGCGTGACAGGGTGATGCATTTCCTCAATGGAATCGGGGTTCCTGCCCGATACGAAGACGGCGCAACCGGCTTCTCCGAAGGATGCTGCATCGCGCAGGGTGCGCTACATGTAGATCCTGCGTGCCGGATTTCGACAATTCTGCACGAAGCGGGGCATCTGGCCATTACACCACGGCGCTTCCGATCACTTATGAACGGAAACCTCTATGCAGGTCATCGCGAAATGCTGAAGGTCGTCGATGAGGCAGGTGTGTATCCGGACGATCCCCTCTATCGTGCAGTCATTCAATGCTCGGATCCAGAAGCCACTGCATGGGCTTGGGCAGCGGGTACCGAATTGGGGCTGCCCGGCGAAGAGATTGTTCGAGACGACGAGTACGGTGGTGATGGTGAGGCAATCCGGCTGGCGCTGCAGATGCGCGCCTACATTGGAGTACACGGACTCGCTCACGCCGGCTTTTGCGCGATTCGCGAGCGTAACGGTGTCGCTGCCTGGCCGCGCCTGCATTTCTGGACGCAAGAAGTTGGATTTCCGGAGTACGTCCCAGCTGGAGAGTAAGGGCAAGAGTTGAACTATGAAAACACCAGGCAAACCTTGTGCATCGTGTCCCTGGCGTCGCGCTGCGGGTGCGGGAGACATTCCAAACTTCGATCTCGAGCTGGCCGAAAAGCTGGCTGATACATGCCCTGACCACCGGGGCATGGGGCCGGACTTTGGAGCCAGTATCTTTGCGTGTCATCAATCCCGGCAAGGAGAGGAGTTCGCGTGCGCTGGATGGCTGGCGAAAGTCGGACACCGCCATCCCGCGGTGCGCCTGGCAGTGGTCTCCGGTCGGCTTGATCCAGCAGCACTAGAGCCTGGCGAGGACTGGCCGGAACTGCATGACAACTATCGGGAAGTGCTGGACAAGCTGCGTGCGACGTCGAATTTTGAAGACGAGGCCAAAGGAGATGAGTCGGCAGTCAAGATCGGGGGATCCAACGCCAGCGTTATTCAGCATTGCCGCCCCGTGGGATCGCCTCACTCTTCAACGGGGCAAGCAGCACGCGCGATTGACGGCACGCCTACACGAATGACGATCCAAAGTCGGAAAGTTGTGGCTTCTACAAAATCTTTGGAGAGTCAGTAGCCGTCTCAATACCCAGCGCTAACTGGTGTTGGTGTGCTCAAACGAGCGCTTACGATAGTCTCGCCGTCAACCTGAACTGGTGTTTGCCGTGAGCCGCTCGTCGCGCTTGCCCCTTTTCCTGTCAACCGCGCTGCTTCAGGACAGCCGCGCGATACCGGGAGCGCAGTAGCAGATCCGGCACCGGCGCGAGGACCTCCGCCATGAATTGAAGCTCGACGCAGGAATCGGCACCGTGTTCCCGTACCGCCCGATCAAATGCGGCCTGCGCCGCTTCCAATTGCGTCTTGACGCGGCACACGCTCAGGCGGCGGCAGCTCTGGCTCCTCGAACATCATGAGCCTCAACTGCTGTGCATGCGCGACCCAACCTCCAACAGATGCCAATGGAAGGTCGTAAGGAAGGCATCCACGCGATCAATCTCATTGCTTGGTCCCCGTCTCATCGACGACTACAACCGTGGTGGCCCACAGAAAACGACTTTGTAGTGTTTGCCCCCCTTGTGGAGCAATACGGGCTTACCGTCTTCGACTCCAGTCCTAGATGTCGCTTTCGCTTCTAACTCATCCCCCACATCCAATCCATCGCTCGCACCCATTGCTCTTATCCGTTTCGCGGTACATCGGCTTCGATCGCAGCATCGTCATCGCAAGCGCTCTTCGTTCCACTCTAGAGCCTCTAGTGCTTCCTCCCCTGCCAGCGATGGACTGAGCGTGACTTCTGCTTGCCACATATCGCCGCTGTCCCGGATGAAAATGAAACCGGAGTCGGACAGCATCTGCGCCGCAGCTGATACCTTCTTGCGCTTCAGTTCCTGCGTTTCCACGCACTCTTCGAGTAGCCGCCGCGCATGTGGCCCCATGGCGCGCAATCGCATCGCCGCCGCGTGCGCATCGGCTTCGGTCTCGTAGTGCAGGAGCATCGCTCTTTTCCTATGTTAGAGCGGCAGACCGGCGACCGAGTACAGCCGAACCGCCGAACGTGGGATGCCAAAGCGCTCAATGGAATCCTCAGTCTGGAGTGGCAGTACCATCAGCCGGTGCATGAAAGCGCCCCCGCTGGGATCGACGTGTGCAAACAGCCTCTCCACAAGTTCCCGGTTCTGCAGCGGCTCATCCACGACCACAATATCAGCACCGTTAAAATCGAACATCGGGTAGTGACCTACCGTAGCACCCCGCACCTTGCCTTCGAAATCGACCTCAACCTTCTCACTCATCAGTAGCGTCTGGCTGTCGGCATACGCAACTCGCAAGCCATCTTGTGCACGTGTTTCTTCCGTCCACTGCTTCAACGACAAGGTCTTTCCCGTTCGGCACCGACCAACGATTCCAAGAACCTTCACTGTTCCAAGACAGTCGCTCACAAGAGCTGCCACTATCGCCGGTGTCAGGATGACGTTGTTCAATTTCTTTTCCGTCTCAAACGTTATCGTTGGTCACGAAGTCCAAGAAGAACTCGAACCACAACCCTTCCTGGCCATCCGGCAGGCTCAGCGGATACTGATCCGGCTTCTCAACCACGCGCGCGCGGTAAGCCTGCTCGAATCGCTCCACATCGCTGCGCAGCTCGGCGATGAAAGCATCGAGGGTCTGTGCCATGCTTTGCTTTTCCGTTATTCAGGGTGGAAATCTTGCGAGAGCACGTCATCAACAGCCCAAGGCAACGCTTCCGGGAAGACATCGAGATCCAGGCCGGTCTCATTGCTCGCGATGCTGCGGGCCTTTGACCATACGATGTCGAGCCACGCAGCATCGCTGAACTTACCCCGCAAGCTTGGGGCTTCATTCAGCACGTAGGCAACTTCCTTGCGCTGTGTGCGAATGTTGAACTGCCAACTCTTGCTGCGGCGGGAAGGCTGAAACTGCCACTTCAGCAGGTGCGCCAGCAGCACGGACATGCGGCTTGCCAATTCGCGTTGTTCGCTCTTGCCCACGTCCTCGATCTCGTCTGCAATGTGCCGAACGTCGATGGCCGACAGCTTGCCCCCACGCAGCAGTGCGGCCTGCTCGCCTGCCCAGGCCACCACATCCTTCTCATAGGCCGTACCCATGACGGCTCCATCAAATGTGGCTTAATGCCAGGTGCACACGTGCACCACGTCAAGCGCGCTCGCTTGGCTTCCCGATCGTCTTCCTGGCGTGATTGATGACCGCATCCGGGCAATTACGCCGCCGCGTACTGTCCGGTGCTGCCAGATATGATTTCCAAGTGGACAGGGAAATCGGAAAGGCTTGCCCCTTGTTGACCAACGCCAGCGCTTCCACCTGGGTGATGCCGGCTTGCACGATCAGCGCACGCAGCTCCGCGCCGTTATCCTCTTTGACTTCGTTCATAACTTCGCGCTTAGGTGCACTTGTGCACCAAGAATAGCACACGGCTCTCCCATGCCGCCTTGGAGCCGTCCGAGCTATGAAAGCTGGGCCCCTCACCCATGGTTGCTCCAGTTTTCTGTCAGAAGAAATGGAAAAGCCGGTCCCTTTCGGAACCGGCCATGGATTGAAATAGAGAAGGCGATTACGCCCCGGCAGCAAGCGCCGTGACGTCGATCATGCCATCGGCCTCATCAACCAGCTCCGGCGTCTGGGAGATGAAGAATTCCCGTTCATATCCGCCAACCCGCAACACTTCACGCTTCATCTTCATGAAGGCGCGCTTGCGCTCCGGATCCAGCGGACCGTCCGCTTCATCAGTGAACAGCGTCTGAAAGGACTGCCGCGCGTGTTGCGCCCGATACAGGGCGATACCGCGCGTCAGGCATTCGTTGATCCACACCTTCTGGCCGCCGCTGATCACGGAAAACTCCTTCGAGCTATCGTTATCGGCATCCAGTACCGCAATCGAGAACCCCTCCCGGGCTTCCCCGCTAGCCAGCGTCGTTTGCGTCCGGATCGCGATTGTGAATCGCGGCCCATAGCAGGCGAGCAGCAAGTCATTGACGATGCCGGTAATGGCTGGCCCCGCATCATCGATCGACAACGCGATCACGCCGTCGTTGCCGAGCCCCTTGCCGAGCAGCTTCCACTGCGCGATTTCGTCGGACAGGCGTTGCACCTGCGACTCAAGCCCCGGCAAACCACCAAGCTCCCGCTCGATCCGGTCACGTTCAGTGGCCAGCGCACTTTGACGGCGGATCAATGTTTCGATCTTGCCGTCGGCCGCGCTGACCCCTTCCCGGACGCCCGCAATGTCGCGGTCGAGGTCCGCAATCAGGCCCGTCACATCGGTTACGGCCAGCGTGTCAACCTCTCGTTGCATCACAGCCAGCTGGGATTCAACATCCTGGAGATCCCGGACGAGCCGGTCCTTCCGTTCAGTCTCCTCCTGCGCCAGGGCTGCCAGGTCGCCCCGTGCCTTCCCAAGCGCAGCGGCGGCGGTGTCAAGCAACGGTCTCTGAGCCGCCAGGGCAGTCAGGCGTTGAAGCTGCTGATTGTCTCGCGCGATGTCTCGCTGCAGGGATGCCACCGCTTCACGAGCCGCCGGCAGGCGCTGCAATGCCGCGTCCATTGGCCTCAGGGCTTCCTGCTTATCCCTGTAGCTGGTACGCAGATTGGTCACCACGATAGCCTGGGCTTCGTACTGGCCTTTGGCCTCGCGGGCTTGCGCAAGCAACGGACACTGGCTGTGCATTGGGTGGCCGCTGCAAGGCACGGTATCCATGACATCGGTCTGGGCCTTGAGGGTCCGCGCCAGCTGTGCCGCCACCGAGCCGCGCTGCTCCATCCCGCGCAGCTCACTTACCAGCCCCGCATGCCGCGTCGCAAGCGCTTCGACTTCGGCCAGCTCCCGCTGCCGTTCGGCAAGTTCCGCTTGCCGACGGCCAAGGGCCATCTGCACGCCATCTTGTTGCGCGCCCGCGGCGGTGATCGCCTCGGATTGCGCAAGGGTTGCCTGGCTCGTCGCCAGGGTATGCTCAAGGTCCCGCTGCCGCGCAGTCGCCTTCGCAATCGCCGTGCGATCGTCCATGGCAAGCTGCTGGCCACGTGCCATCAACTCCCGCTTGCGCTGATGCAACTCGCGCAACCGGGCTTCAGTGCCGGCCGATGCCGCCTGCTTGGCAGCCAGCGTGGCGCGTTCCTGCTCCAGCTTGCTGCCACGGTTGAGCCGCTCCGTACGATGCGTCCGCTCAGCAGCAAGGGCCTGGTCGATCTCCTGAATCTCCCTGGTCATCGCTGCCACGGTGTCGCGCTTGCCAGACAGCACAAGTACATCCCGCTGCAGCCCATCCAGAGCACGGCTCAGCGCCTTGGCCACGTCGCCCGCTTTCGCGGACAGCTCGCGCAGGTGATCGATCCCGAGCAGCTCGGCGAGCAGCTTCTTGATCTCGGCGGGCTGGTAGCTTGCCAGCGGCCGCCGGTTCTGCGCGGAAAACACACTGGTGAAGAAGGCTTCGGCCGATCCCAGAACCGAGTCAAGGCAGCGGCCGTACGTGTCGGCCTTGCCATCGGAAACGGTGCCGTCAGACAGTTGCACCGGGCTCCAGTCGCCCGTCGCGCTCTTCTCGAACAGGTAGTACTCCGCCTTGCGGCTCTTGCCCGGGTTGCGAAACGCGAATGCCGACCGGTAAACCTTGCCGCCGTGCTCCCATTCCAGGTCCTTCTCCGCGCGCGGGGCACAGAGGTGGTCCCAGTACGAGAAAGCGTCGGCCGACATCTTCGTTGCGTGGCTCGGCATGAGCGGATACGGATGCAGGTTGTCCATGATCGTGGTCTTGCCGGCGCCGTTGGGGCCGACAATTGCAATCAGGCCAGCCGGCAGATCGGTCAGATCCACCGTAACGCTGTCCCGGTGCATGCCATCGCGGATACCGTGGAAGCCGGCGAGGGTCAGTTTCAATGGGCGCATTCGAGGACCTCCGCGCCAAAGGAGTGGAGATAGTCAGACGGGAGCTCCATGGCGCCGCCATCAAACACCGGCATCTCGGCCGCGGCCGGCACATCCTGCTCCGGCTGGCCCGCGATTGCGCGTTCGACCGAACGCACCGCCGCCGCAAACTGAACTCCGGCCATTTGCAGAAGCGCCTTCCAGTCGTCCAGGCCTGTCATGGCCCTGAGCTCCAATGCGCTCCACTGTCCGGCAAAGCCGTTCGAAAAAGACCAGATAACGTCTTGCAGCTCCTTGGACGGTGCCACGGAGTACCAGGTGTTGCCACCGTCGGTGGCAATCGCCATGACCAGTATGTGATCGCGCTTGGCAATCACTGCGCCGCGGCCGCGGCCGAACGGCTCATACATCATGCATTGCGTGAACTGGTGGTTCTCGCACAACCGCTTGGCCAGATCCGTGCGGGTCATGGCACTTTCCTCAACATGGAGCCACTTCGGACCGGCGTGATAGAGAATCATGTTGCACTCCAGGGTAGGACGGAGCGCGCCCCGGACGGGAAGCACCACGTCTGGGTAGATAGAAAAGAAATGGATACTGCTGGTCGATGCGTCAACGACGCGGGTGAAACCGGGTTTCGACAGCCACTCACGGCTGTCGGAACAGGGCTCGCATGTTCAGAGGGTTAGGCGGGTTGCCCCGCGAACAGGTCATCGGTGAGCCAGTCCATACTTGACTGGTCGGCCAGCGGCGCCGACGCGAGAACCGCCACGGGGTCCGGGCTCGGGTCGGAGCGTTCAACACCGCTTGGTGTCACTTCCGCTCGGGGATGCTCATGCGCACCAGCCTCGCGCAGTTGGGCGAGCACGCCGTCCGCGATCGACTGTGCATCGAGCGTTTCCAGCATGGTCAAACGGTCTACCAACGGGGCAGTGTCAACGCCGGTCAGCTCACCCCAGCGGGAGAGCTTTTCCGGCAGACTGGCCGCCCGGCTGATGCCTTCAGCGCGGCTACGCACGGCCGGCAAGACGCGCGTCTCGATCTTGACCTCGGCGCTTTCTCCGAACAGCGCTAGAACCGCGTCACGGTCGACCAGTTGACGATGCTCCTCGTTGACCGTCCAACGAATGCGCACGAACTTCTCAGCGGCTTCCATGGCAATGTCGGCGAGCCTTGCCATGTCCGGCGGGCCATCGAAGTCCACACACACCGTCGCGCGTGCAGGCGTGGCCACCAACGAGGCCGTGGCATGTCCGGGGGTCACCTGCCACTGCAGGTATCCCTTCTCCCCGATCTCGCCGTAGTGGAATCGCCCGATGGAGCCGGGATATGCCACTACCCTGCCCTCCCGCTCCCATTGCTGAGCGCGGTGGATATGGCCAAGCATGAAGGCGTCACACTCGGCCTCGAACAGCGCGCCAATGGTGAACTCATGGTCGAAGCCGGCCATGGGTACGCCGTGCTCGGTCTGGCAGCCGTTCACCGTGCCGTGCGACACGCCGACCGTGCGCACGCCCCATGACCGCCATTGGCGATTGATAGCGCCAGCCGCGGCCAGGTAGTGGGCAAGCTGGTCGCCCACCGCCGTCGCTGCGTTGGCCACGCCGGCGGCAGCAGCCAGTACCGCCTTGTTGACGGTCGGCACGCAGGTGAAGACCACTTCGGGCATGCCGTGCTGGGCCATCAGCACGTCGATTTCCGCGGGCGAGAAAACCGGGCCGTCCGACGGTACAAACTGCCCCGCGCACAGCGCGACCTGATGGATGCGATCGGCTACGTATACGGGATGGTGCGCACCGATGAGTCGGAACAGGTCCAGCGTGCCCGGTGGCTCATGACTGTAAGTGCCCTGCAGGAGCAGGACGGGCATGTGGGCCGACAGCCGGTGAATCTGCCGTGCGAGCGCGGACAACGCTGGCGTGTGCGCGTCAAGACGATGATCGGTGGAATCTCCCGACACGACCCCGACGTGGCAGCCCGACGCAATCGCATCGTCGACCGCAAAGCCAAAGCAATGGTCCGCCTCGGCCAGATGGCTGGGCGAGTAGTGCAGGTCTGAGAAATGACCCAGACGCAGGCTTTCGCCTTCGTTGAGCATGGAACCTCCTATGGATAGGGAATGTGCCGCCGGATTGGCCAGCGAAGCGAAAGGAAGCATGGACACCATCGGGCGTCCATAAGTCGAGCCGGCACGCAGGCCAGGCTCAGGGAGAGATCTCGGCGGCGATAGCCTTCACCTGCTCGCGGTATGCGACCGGGTTATTCGCCAACGCAATGCGCATGTCGTTCACCACCTGCCGAACCGCTTCGGGCCGCTTCGTCCATCCGGCGCCAAAGCTGTTCTGCAGAAATACACGCAGATCCATGCGATCCTGCTCGTTGCCGAAGCCGAGGCGCCCGGCGAGCTCGTTGAACTCCGCGGCCAGGTCTTCATCGGCCGCGTGCTGGGCCTGCGCGTCGGGCAACGCACGCTCATCCTCTGGCGGAGAATCGCCTGAAGACTCACGCTGCTGCGACACTTCCGGTGTGCCCTCGAGCGCTGCGATCGCGTGTTGCGCGGCTTCGACATGCGCGAGCTCCGGCCGATCGGAGCCGTCAAGCAGCCCGGCCAGATCGAGATCCGCATCGAGGGTGATGAGCCACTGCATCTGCCGAACCGGCTTGCCGGATTCAGGCTCGATCCGGCTGATCTCGACCTCCTGCTTGCTCAGAAAGAACTGGACCCCGACCAGACGCCCACGTGCCAGCGCGACAGTCTGCATGGCCGCGTGCGCCTTCTGCAGGACATAAATTGACGTTGTCGGCAATTCGATCAAGCCCAGGCCCCGAGTGCTCGGAACTGCGAACAAGAACGAGGCAGACAGATTGCAGAAGCCTTGTTGGTACTGCGGGCAGCTGTGTGGATCGCACCGGCCGTCCGGGATAGCATCGTCCTGACGGAGGATGACAGGTCGACCACCCCACACGCGCTTCGCACGATTGGCTCGCGCATCGCGTTGCACCAGCGCGTAGGTCTTGCAGTAGCGCAAGCCGTCCGGTCCGTACTCCGAAAAGAACTGCCTGCCGCTGGCCGTGTACGTCACCAGCTCATTTGGCATGTTGCGCAGCCAGTCATCGAAGGCGAACACCACGGGGAAGCGCCATAGCTTCAGGCCATTGCCATCGCCGCGGTCTTCGCCGTAGCGCTGTAGGATGTCGTCGGCTACGGCAGGATTCGCGAAGTCCGATCCTCGACAGGTAAACCATGGCACGTTCTTCGGCACGAGGGCGTTGCGCAATTGGGTCTTGCGCTCGATCTGGATGCCGATCGACTCAAATGAATGCCCTTGGGCAAGCATCGCGTCATGGATTCGCACGGCTTCGGGATTCTCCCGGGCCTTGCGAGTCAGGACTTTGATTCCCGGCCGGATCTTGCCGATGATAGGCGGCCGCATGGGCCGCTCTTCTAGAAGGCTTCTCGGTCCGTCGAAGCCGCTGTAGGTAATGGGTGCATGCATGCGTTCATTCTCCTTTCTGAGAGAAATCGAACGACGTTCGCCCGGATGGACGCACCATGCTCCCGTAGGCGCAAGGCTGTGTCTGCCCCGCGCTGGGTCGTTACGGTGGAAAGGAAGGCCGCACGAGCGGCTTCCGGAAGACTTGCGACGTGTGCCGCCTCACAAAGGTTGCGCCAGGCTGCCGGCATGTCCTTGTACATCGGACGCCGACGAACCAGCATTGCCGCGATGGCGGCGGAAATCTCGGAATCGTGGTGCATGACATCTCCCCGAAACAGGCTTCTCACAAACAAAGAAAGCCCGCGTCCCGGATGCGCCGGAGAGCGAGCTTTGTTCGAGAGACCTGCATGCCACGCCCCTTCCGGGGGCGTGGCACTCAGGGAGCAGCGTGCTAATCGCCCGCCGCTCATGCTGAGGACGTAAAGTCGTCCTCGTGCAGCATGGTCACGCTGCACAACAACCCATTTCGCGAACCCACAGGTTCGGCCGCAGGTTCACGGATCGGCTCGACGTCAGCCGTTCTGCCTAGGAGGGGCCTGGAGAGAGACGCCACATGGTCCCAGGCTCGAACGGTGTCCAGCGTGCACTTATGAAGAGGCACAGCGAAAGACGCGTATTACGAGCTGATGAGGGAAGTGTTCGGCGAAAACACTTATCACAAGGAATATCCACACCGGTAGCCAGCCGGTCGGCGCGTGCGCAAATGGCACGACTTGGAGCAGAAGATGGACTCGCCAGGAGTCAGGGTCGATGCGTCAGTGACGCGAGGTGTGAGTGAATTGTGGCACATCAGCACCCGGAAAAAAGTCAGAAAGCTCGCCAATTATGTGTCGCTTTCTCCAGGCATCTGTGCAGCGTTGTGTCTCAGAATGCCTGCTGAGAGAGATCCCACCACATGGAACATGGCCGAACCTTCCCATCATCTGCCCGATGGCGAGCCGCATCCTATACCGCTGATATCGTCGCGGGACGCGCCTTCTGACACCACCGCATCCGACGCCGGACCCAAGCCCATCCGGCGGATGCTCAGCGAGGGACGCGTCGCAAAGATCGTTCCTCAAACGGACAGCGGCACAGAAGTGTCCTACTGCACCGACTTCGTACGGAACTTCCTGCGCAGCGACTACAACTTCATCACGTCGAAGTTCTCGGTGGCCAGCAAAGGCAAGATCCTCGCCCTGGACGAGGCCTTCCGAGCGGCGCAGGAATGGATGGACGCGAGGCTGCAATGGATTGAGCGGCAGCCAAGGCGCCATCTCAGCCTTAGATTCGACCAACGGCAGCTCGTGGTGACACACTCGCTAGCCGGACGGCTGATCCGACTGCTTAACCAGCACGACAGACTCTTCCACCGTGCGCTCGGGGCATACATGGCCCAGTCTATTACCGACGCTGAGAAGGACGAGGCGATTTTTGGCGCTGCCAGACAAATCCGTGCGATCCACCGGCTTTGCATCCCCGACAACGACTGCTTCTCCCCCGACGGAAAGCTGATCGATCAAGCCTGAAACCTGAAAGACAGTATGGACATCAACGAAATCGAACGCCTGCACGCGCACTATGCGGAGCCGCCCGTCACGATCGAACTGGCCCCGTCCGGTGCCGCCAGCCTTAGCGCCTCGTCGGCGCTGCCCCCAACTCACACGCCGTCCGGGAACGAGGCAGTGCCTGCCTGGGCGCGTATCAAGCCGATCCATTGGCGGGGCCTTGGCATTGTGCTGATTGCCGTTCTCGCCTTCGGCGGAGGTCGATGGCTCGCGTCGGGCGACACGCACAAGCGCCCCGAGTCGTCGACGGCTGCCGCTTTGCCAGCGGCCATTGGACCAGCCGAAGATGGCGGCCACGAATGGCCCGCGTCGCAGCCAAGCGTCGCGCAGCCAGCCGCTGCTGAGCCCACGCCTGTCCCCTCGCCGTCAGCTGCGCCGGCCGTGTCCGCGCCCGCGCCTGCGGCGAGCTCAGCAGCCGCTGCCGAGAACCGGGCGAAGCCCCAAGCGCCCAAGGCGCAAGTCCCGAAGCAGAACATGGCTGCGCCGGCGCCCACCAGGCTGCAACCGGCCTCCCCCCCACAGACCGCGCAGGTAACCCCGGCATCCAGCCGCGGAAACGAGATCAAACTGTTCTGATTCCCGACATGACCCAGCAAAGAACCTTCAGTTTGATTCAGGCAGGACTCAGTATCCACGGGCACGTGGCCTGCGATCACGGCGTTAGCTGCTTTGGCCTGGTCGATGGCGATTTGCGTTCATCCCGAGGCTTGGTCCATATCGGTGCGGAAGGGCTGATTCGCGGCACCGTTGAAGGCGATCACGTGCTGATCGATGGCACCGTCGAGGGAGATGTGGCGGCCCGGATTTCCTTGCATATCAATGGCCGCGTGAAAGGCCGGATTGCCTATGCCGGTACCATCCGGCTTGGTAGCTCTGCAGCCCTGGAGGGGACTATCTCGCGGATTCCCGCTCTCACCTATGGCGACGGTCCGGAGGCGACAATCACAGCCGCCGCGCCGACGGCGGAGGCCGAGCCGGCGGTAAAAGTATGAGCATGCTCAAAGCAATTTTCCGGAAAGCTCGCACATAAACGGCGTCTTTCTGCCAAAACCGGTAAAGAACAAGGGCCCGACACGCAGACGCGTTGGGCCCTTTCCTTTCTCATTCGCGCAGTTCTCGCATGCTCACCATCTCTTCGATAGTAAAGAGATTTCGGACCGTGATCCACGGTCCCCGGTAGCCTGGCTCGTCAATGAAGGCCACAAGCGGCACGCGGCCGTCAATGATGCATTGAAACGTCCTGGCGCCATGCGCCGAGTCTTCGATCGCGTATTGCTTGCCGTGGCGCAATTCGAACGCGACATTGCCTTGCGGCAATCGCATGCCCGCCACCGCAGATTGCACCGGCATTGCAACAATCGGGAGCCAGTCGTCAAACGGCAAGAAATTTCCGTTGCGGACAACTGAAAACCACTCGTCGACACGCAGCGCCATGCCATGCTTCGGCAGGCGGTCGACGTCCATCACAAGAAGCTGGGGCTCCAAAGCTCGCTCTTCTGGCGTCCCATGCCGGCAACACGCGCGCCGCCTTTGGCAACGGTCCAGCCGCTCACTGCGACTGGCACCTGCCGTTGTTTCGGCTACGCGAATAGTCCGACCACATGCTTCGGATTGGGCAATGCTTGCTGACATAGGAATCCAAAAAAGAAAAGCGCCGGGGCTGGAGCCTGCTACGACCACTTCGGTATCCACCATCGGCACGTCTGTGGCTCGCTTGAGGGGTTACATGAGTTGACAGCTCAGTAGTGACTTCGTTCCGCAGATAGTGCCCCGGCCGTAGCCAGGGCTTGGGTCAAACGATGACCTCTACGCATTCACCGAAAGGTGGTGCGGCGATGCGATCCAACGGCGTGACTGAAGCCCAGAGGGCTGGATAGGCAGGCGCCGCGGCAGGGAATGGACCGTACAGGTCGGTGAGGTAGACAAGGAAAGCGGGCTCGATGCCCTCCTGCTCCAGCCATACGAATGGCGGCTTAAAGCTGGTCCCCCCGCCGCCCTTCAACGGCCGGAGATCAACCACCTCGTCACGCTCGAAGATCTGGACCTGCGTGACCCGCGTATCGCAATCGATAACGATGAGCCGGGCCGGCTGCAGGTGTTGGTGCACCGCAATAATCTCCGCCGCAAACTGCCGCTGCGTCTCGTCAAACACCGAGCCGCTGGAGTCTCTGACGAACACCGCGTCTCCGACCGCTTCCGAGTACAACGACGGCAGGTAGAGACCCAGATGCGCATAGCGACGGTTGGGCACCTTCCAGCTGTAGTCTGACCTGGCCGCCTGGGCGGCGAAGCGGTGCAGCACCGCTCGCCAATCGACGGACGGACGTAGCGCGGCTTCCACCAGGTGCTCAAGGTCGCCAGGCAACGCGCCGCGCATCTTGGCCGCTTTCGCAGCCTGATTCACAGCTACGCGCCATTCGCCCTCTACCGCCGGCCGGTCGGCGCCCGTGTATTGCCGCACCTCGCCACATCCTGTCGACGGTGGTGCTGGCTGCTGGCCACTGGCTTGCGGTGACGGTTCAGTTCCCGAGCCGCTGCCAGCCTCGGCATCCGGCTGCTGCGACGATTCTTCCTGTCGCAGCATCGCGTAGATTTCCTCCGCCGACTTGCCCAGGTATCGCCCATCCAGCAAGACGCCCTGAGGCAGCTTGAACTGGGCGTTGAGCACCAGCGGGTTCACCGCGTAGTCACACGCGCGGTTCCACCGCTCCTGATCCCGCGCCCCCATGCGCCAACAATGGCCATTGGCCACGTGGAGCACTTCGTGCGCGAGGACGCCCCGCAGCTCGAGGTCATCCAGGGACGCGACATACGCTGGGTTGTAGCCCAGGCGCACGCCATCGACCCACAGGCTCTGGCAGGCAGGATCCTCAACGAGGGCCAGACGCAGGGCCAGCGCACCGAAGAACGGTTGCGATAGCACCAGCGCCGCGCGTTGCTTCACGATTCGCGCATGCATGGCAACCTCACGCAGCAAGCAATTGCAGCATGGGCATGTCGCTCTGCTCGCGCGTCATCGCCGGCGGCGGGCCACCCATGAATGCGGCCATCTGCGCTTCGATTTCCATCGCGCGCTCAGCCACATTCAGCCGCAGCAGCGGGTCATCCTTCAGCTGCGCTCCGGTGTAGCAGGCAAGCTGGTCCTGGGTCGTGGCGAGGAGGTCCGCGAGCACGGGGTCTTCGGAGAAGTTCAGCTTCGGCAGTAGCGTGCTCAGCTCGCGCACCTTGTCGGCCACGTCAAGCCGCACGTTGCCCTCCCCGTACAGGCGGTTGGCGAAGTGTTGCACGGCCTCATACAGACGGCCGACCAGGTCATTGTTGGCCGTTTTCACAGCTCCCATGACCCGCGCATCCATCTCATCGCGGATGCCTTGCAGCACGTCGGGAGGCAGATCGATGCCGAACTGGCTAGCATCGGGGAAAGGCAGCACGGAGAAGCGGATACCGAACTTCTTGCGCAGCTCTGCCTCGGTCGGATAATCCGCCTCGTCGAAGAGACCGTTGAGCGCGACGCGCGCTTCGTCCTTCAGACGAGGATAGTCGGCCAGAAACTGTGCCTTGGCGCCGTCAAACTCGTCCCGCAGGGCACGCAGCTTCTCCGCGACCTCCATATAGACAGTTGTCGGCAGCAGACGCACGCCCAGCTGATCGTAGTCCAGTGAGTGGCTATCGAACAGCGAGCGTGCACGATTGCCGATGGCGCAGACCTCCTTGTAGGACGTTGCACCGTCGGTCAGTAGCCGCTTGTTGAAGCGACCAATGTCCTTGGCCTCGTGCTTAGCCTCCACCTCCTGCGTGGCACGGGTGTCGAAACGACGCGCGCGCCAGAGCGAGATGTTGAGGGTCGAGAGCATGACGCGAGACGTCAGATTGGTAATGTTCATGATGAATCCTCACTGGGATGTGCCGCAAAGCGGCAGCGAAAAGAAAAGGCCGACTCGGGAAGACCCGAGCCGGCCGGCAGATGTGGTGCTGTTGCAGAAATGCGGCTTTACTGGCCGCGGATGTGAGCCCCGATCGGGCCGCCCTGCGCCACGATGAATGCAGGGGTACTGGCGATCGACGCATCGCGCTCCACGGCGTCCCGCACAAGGAGCACGGCAAACTCGCCGAGCCCCGCTTCGTGGAGCCGATTCGCATAGACCATCACGCGATCGAAGTTGTTGGCGTTGGCCAGGCGCGCGAGCGCCGTGGCAATGCCGTACTGCACCGCGATATCGGTCGGGATCGGTGCGGTAGCGGGCGCCGCGAGCACGCCATCCGGAGACGGCATCTCGCGGAAGAGGCGCTTGAACGAGACAAACTCCGTTGCAGCACCCTCCCCGACCGCGCCGGCGAAGGCCACGTGCTCGAGCTCGGCAGGGACCACCTTCGACAGCTTGCCGACCATTCCCCAGCTTCGGGGGCTGGGAAGGTTCTCGATTTCGCGAGTCCTGTTCTCAGACAGCAGCAAATCGGGCTTGAAGCGTAAGAACGCGATCAGCTCCGGCGGTTGGTTCGTTGCCACCGCCCAGCGCGTCCAGTCCTCGACCGAAGTCGTCAGTTCCACGATGGTCGCGAAGCGTGACTTCAGCGGATCCAGGATGTTTGAAACGCCGGCATTGTCGACGCGGCGATTGGTCGCTGCAACGAAGGTGACATACGGCGGCAAAGCATGCTCGCCGATCCGGCGGGCCAGCAGCAGTTGCATCTTGGCGGCCTGAACGGCAGGCGTGGCCTGGCCCAGGTCGTCGATAAACCAGACCAGCGGACGCCTGGCACCCAGCGCGCGCTCCAGATCCCCGAAGGGCAGGAAGCGTGCGTGGGCGCCGTCCGATGACGGGAAGGGCAAGCCCTTCGAATCGGTCGGATCTTCGACTACGGGGTGGGAGATAAGCAGGTCGTGTCCAGCATCCATAGCGGCCCCGGCGACAATATCGCTCTTGCCGATGCCGGGAGCGCCCGTGACGAGGACCGGCAACGTGGCCGGAATGCAGGCGGCGAGCAGCTTTTGCAGTTGGGGGGGATTCAGTTCCATGGGATTCCTTACGGAGATCCCACAGGCCCGTCCGCACAGGGAGCGGTCCCTGTGGGAAGGTTCAAGAGATGGGCCGGCATGCCGGCGGTGGGTCGATGCGTCAGAGACGCGGGTAAAACTGTGTTTGGACTGATTCGGTTCAGTGCGAACACAGCTTGCGGTTGAGAAAGACTAACCTGCGACGCGATGCTCGGCGCCGGCGAAAGCTCACACTTATGCTATGTGTTTCCAGGAAAATCCCCCGGCCCGTAGGCCAGGGGTAATAGTCAAGCTGCAAGGGCGACTGGCGCGTTGGTCTGCGCGATCACTGCCTTGGCATATGCCAGCGTGCCGTCCTTGGCGCGCAGGCGTCGCGACATGCTGCGGCGCGGATCGCGGATGCGATACTCGCGCGCCCTGCCGCGCGGCACGTCGACGATCTCCGAGAAGCCCTCGGCGATGCAAAAGTCCACGTACTCGCGGCCATTGAGCACCTTCCCGGTCTCAAGCCGCCAGCTGGACGCCTCAGCACGCCTGCGCGCATCCTCGAAGTCCTGCACCGCGAGCCGGTTGGCTTTCGCGGCTGCCGCCTGCTGCTCCCAGCGTTGTTGCTCCGTCGGTGAGAAGCCGCACATCTCAAAGATGCGCTGGCGACGAACCGACGCGGTGCATTGCAGTAGGTCCACTTCGAGCTCTTCGCGCAAGGCACGCTTGGAGTCGACGTTCCAGTCCTTCGGATTGTCGAAGATGTGCAGAAGCGTGGCCACGTCCCGCTGGAGGACCGCCAGTGCAACCTTGTTGGGCCAGTCGAAGCTGGTCGACACGCGAGCATGCACTGCCCGCGTAGCAATATCATCGAAATGCCGCTGGCTGATCTCCAACACTTCGCGCTGCGCTTTCGCCTTATCCATCTTCGCATGGAACTGCCGCTGCGAGATGAGGTGATGAATTCGCGAGGCGAGCGCAGAGACGGGCGCTGCGGCCTGCCCCTCTTCCGGGCGCGCCACAGGGGTGGGCCGCGGTGCTAGTACGCCAGCCTCGTACAAGGCGTCGTCCACGTGCACATCGGTGCCGTCGGCAGGGACGCGTCGAGCGATCGCCAGGAGCTTCGGCGCGTTTTGCGGCGAGATAGCGATCTTCTCGAGTCGCAGGAGACGGCAGAGCGCCCGCAGGTGATGGGCCGGCAGCGCGCCACGCAGTGCAGGCACAGCGATCAGCGGCTGCAGCCAGTCCAGGTCGGACTGCCCGAAGCGCGGATTGTCGCGGTACGTGTTCAGCACACAATCACGAATCTTTTCGCCTCGCAAGAGCGCGTACGCGACGTGCACTTCATGACGGGCGTTCGGGATCTGAGCTGGGTCGTACAACGGCCCGTTGGTGCCATAGCCAAAACGCCGGACAAATTCGGACTGCACGTATTGCGCAATGTCGAAGGGCCCCGACTCCTCGAAGAGATCCGCTGTCTGGAACAGCGGTCCGGCCGCGCCTGGTGACAGGTCGATGGCTTCCTCCGGAAAGTAGGCCAAGCGGCCCGCCGCCAGCACGGCACCCCAGGACGCGCGGCTCATTTCCTGCGGACGCAGGATCTTTCCGCACACACGCACGATGAAGCGATCCACCTCATCGATGACCCGCGCGATAATCGAACGGGCGCTTCCGGCAGGACGAACGCCGAGCTTGCCATGCGACAGGCGCACAACGGGGATGTTACTGCCCTCCACGTGGCGCACTGCGATCTCTTCGAAGCGCGGCTGGGCCGTCTCGCTTCGGTCGTCGTTAAGCAGATGCAGCACGCCGGCGAGCGTCGTGCGAGTTTCGGCTCGCTGGCCGAGGGTAATGACGTACATGATGTGCTCCAAGACGGAGCACGCCCCTTCGGGGACGTGCCCCGAAAGGGTTGGAATGGGATGTAGCGCTAAGCGAAGGCGGCCATGCTCGGGGTCGGACGGGACCGGCTGCCGACGATGCGGGCAGCCCCCAGCTGCGACAGCAGCGCGGGACACGTAATGCGCCAGATGGCGCCGCCCTGGCCACAGCCTTCGATACCGCGGCCTGTGTCCGCGAACCTGCCGGTGGCAAGCAACGCCGCTTTCAAGTCCGCGGGGAGGTTCCAGTCGGCCGCCACGCAGAATTCGCCGGCGAGCAATGGCGCCTCCGGCAAGTTCACGCTGAGCGAGGCATAGGGCATGCCATCGTCAGCGCAGACCAGTCGCAGTGCCGGGCGCAGGTTCGAGTCATAAAGGCCGACGCGCAACAGCACGCCGGCAGGATAGCTGGCCGAGCCAGCGCCATAGACGATGTCGTCCATTGGGGGATACTCCTTTGGGAGGGAGCCGCCCCATCGGGACGACGCCCGTGTGGGTCTGGAAATGAAATCGCACCCCTTGTATGGAGTGCGTTCATGCGGTGAGCCGATTGGATCGGCGTTTTCGGCCTTGCGACGCGCAGATGGCTGGGCGTGGACGAAACGGCGCTTAGTCCTTGTGTACACGACGACCGTTTCGGTCTGCCCAGAGCAGGAAGACCGAGATGGCACCGCCGAGAATCAATACAAAAAGGCCGAGAGTCATAACTCAATCTCCTTTGGAAAGAACTGCGCCTACGAGAAATAGTACAGCGCCAACGCCGACGAGGCTAAGAACGTCGGTTAGGGCGACCAGCATCCATACATTGCTATACCCTACGTAAACGCTGGCGCCGATGAGCGCAGCGGCTGACAGCGTGTGTGCAAAGCGGCCAGACTGCTGCCGCTGATCCTTGGTTGGCGCCGTAACAGCCTTCCAAGCTTGCTCCAGTAGCCTTTGCCGATGCCGACGCGAGCGGTCAAGCTGGTAGACACCATCTTCAACCGGCTGCAGCGGATAGCGATACCCGTCCTCATGTGCGACGAGGGCATGCCCATCACATGCAGCCCTGGCTCGCTGTACATGCTCAAGCAATTGTGAGGGTAGCGTCACGAGCTCAGACATCGGCTCGAACTGCGCCTGACCGTTTATCTCCTCGCCTGCCGTCGATGTGAATGTGACCTTAATAGGAGTCGTCATGATGATCCCTCAGCTGCGCCGACCGGCAACCACGCGAAGCGTGGTCAGCAGATTGGTATAGCCATCATCGGTGGAGAGCGAAGGCAAGTGGATGGCGTTGTTGCGGCCACCGCTGAGGTCATTGCGACCGCGGCACGTCCGGTAGGACATACGAATGCCTTCGGCGCCTGGCGGATGCTGGATCTCGAGCAGCAACGATTCCGTCTGAAGCGCGAACACGGCCACCGCGCGCCGGCGTTGCCGATGCTCGCGGATCGTGTAATCGCGTGGGCGCAAGGACATGTCACCGGCAAAGCGGCGCAGCATGCGGCATGCGTCGCGACGCAGCGCCTGGCATGCTGCCGGATTGCCGGGAGCGTGGGGACGAAGAAAAGACTTGGGAAGCTTCATGGATATCCTCGAATCAGATGGGGACATCCCCTCCCTTGTCGGGACGAGTGTCCCGCAATGGGTTGGTCCGGAGTTGCCGGACAGTGGGTCGATGCGTCGATAACGCGGGTGAAAGCGACTTGCCGAACCCCGAGGGGTTGGGCAAGCCCTCTCGGGCTTGCGAATGGATAGGCCCGGATATCAGGCAATATCGAACATCTTGGTGATCGCCCTGACGGTGGCCCAAGCTTGGCGCTCGGACAGCGTCTTGCCGACCAACAGTTTCTGGGCAGTGGTGACCAGGTTGGACGCATCGCCGGTATAACCGACGCGGTCAACGAAGACCGCCCACCCTTCCGACCAGCCGCGATGCACGGAGACGGCAAGCCGTTCACGCGCACCGAACTGGGGCCACTGACGGGACGACTTCGGACCGTACAAGGCTTCGTTGTCGTCATCCATGAAGTTGGCAGCATTGAGCCATTCCGGCTCGAGCCCAGCACTGCACAGTTGACGACGGATGGCATCCGCGACTTCAAAGATGTATTTCCCTTTCGTTTCGGTGGGGATGATGGTGATAGGAGAGGCTTGTGCAACGTCGAACATGGTGAACTCCAGTTCGCGACAAAGCCCCCCGTGCGGGAGGCCCGCGAGGCAAGGGTGAAACAGATAAGGCTACGACTGGAGCCCGTTAGCGAGTCAGGCGAAGACCGCCGGCACCCGAGACAAGGTACAGCTGCTCGCCGGTGACGAACTGCTGATCGGCATCCTGGGTGACAACGATCTGCCGGCCGTTGTCCGTGCGGACAATGACCTCAACGCCATTGCGGCGGCTCAGATGGTTGGCTGCCGTCTGCACGATCACCGCGGAGACGCTGCCCGACAAGGCGCCAGCCAGATAACGACCGTTGCCGTTGCCAATGACGCGAGCGCCAAGGACCGCGCCGACAACGGCACCAAGAACGCCAGGCACGCCGGTGTTTGCGGACATCAATCCGTCGCTGTCGACAATCGTGACGGGACGGACCCGGAGGACGGTGACGGTTTCGGCACTACCACGGCGCAGCGCTTCGGAACCCCGATAGGTGTTCGGCGAAGTCGGCTGTGCAGCGCAGCCGGTGAAAATGGCGCAGCAAAGGAAAAGCAGGAAGAATCGCTTGAACATGATGGCCTCAAGAAAAATCGGCCAACATGCCCACGGGCAGGAAGGCCCGTAGGGGAGAGAAGAGATGTCCGGCTATACAACCGGAAGGGGTCGATGCGTCTGAGACGCGGTAGGTGCCGCAATGGTAGCAGGGTCGGCGCCGAATGTGGAGAGGTCCGGCTACGCCACACCGCCGAGCTCGCGAGCGAGACCATGCAGAACGGTTTCTGCAAACATCTCGCGCGAAAGCCTCGATGGCTCGCCGCCGTCTTCTGCTGCGACAAGCGACAACAAAGCGTCTACGACGTTGAGCCACGGTCCACTGCGCACGCGCACAGCATCGCCATCCGAAACGGGTGTTGCATGCTGCGCGCGCGACGCTGTCGCCTCGAAACCTGATAGATCGAACTTGGACCGCCCGTCTCTGCGCTCTTCACAGAAACACGCCAGAAGAAATTCGGCGTGGTGCTCCACCGACTGGCCATTCGCCCATGCGAGTTCCTGGATCCACGCCCGCACACTTGGTCGCAGGTGAAGTTGCAGGTAGCTACCCGCAAGCCAGTTCTGCACGTTCGGATCGTCCGCGTAGTCCGCGAACTGCCAACACCAGCTATCGCCGATTGCGTAGAGGTGCTGTTCCTTGCCGTCCACCACGGCGATCGAGGGACGAAACCATTCAACTTGCTGATTTTCGTCGAAGAGGAACGCCTGCCGGCGCTCCACGTAGACAAGGTTCGGCATGACCGCACACAGTCCGTCGCCGTCTTCGCGTGTGAACATAGGGACCGGAAAGCCGTTCCACATCGTGCCATTCCAGCAGGCGCCGACCGCGGTGTTGTCTGGCAGCCAGCTCCCGGTCACGAAGATGCGACGATAAGCGCGCAGCGTGTTTGAAGAATTGCTCATGAAGTGCTCCAAGGTAAGAGATGGAGCACGCCCGCAGGGCTAGTGCCCCAACGGGTTGATGAAGGTGGTTCGCGCCAGCGGCGCGAGTGTTACGTTCAAACGGGCCCCAGGTTAATGCAACCGGAACTCGCCGATGAAAGAAGCCATTCCCAAGGAAAGCGGGGATGGCGGGCTCAAACGGCTTGGCGCGGGGCGGGTTTCGCACGCCGCTTCGGCTCGGGGAGGTGATACCCGAATCGTTCCCAAGCCTGGGGATCCACTGGCAGCGGATTCGTGCGACCCACCGCCAGATTCACAAACGCGCCGCAGTACTGCAAGGTACCCGTGCGAAACAGCGTCCACAGCAGGTTGTACGCTTGCACCGCCATCGCCTGATTGATGACCAGCGACTGCTTGCTAAGTGCTTCGGCCATGGAGCACGACGGAGCCGTGTCCTTCTTGTCCCCCTTCGGGTCCAACAGCTCCGGAAAGAGATCGCCCACGTGAGGCAGGCGCTCAGCGGCCTTGCCGCGAACCTGGCCGAGGATGACCTGGCCACTGTCCGACTCGTTGCCGCAGTCAAGATAGTAGCCACCGATCCCCCGGCTCATCGCGCCCAGGATGGCCTTGCGAGCCTTCCGTGTGTCGACGCAGCCGACCACCATGTCGCAGGTAAAGCGATCCCGGCTACCAACGCGACAGACGCGCGCTTCCCAGCGCGTTCCCATCAGATTGTTGAGCCGGTTGACCAGCAAAGTCGCCTTGGGCTGACCGACGTCCACGGGATAGAAGCCCTGACGGCCGACATTGGTCTCGCTGACCGTATCATCATCGTAGACCGTGCACTCGATGCCACCGGGGTGGCCCAGTTCGAGCATGGCGTGATGCAGCCGCGCCAGATTGGGTAGCAAGGCGCTGCCGGTACCGCCAGCACCGACGACGACGACATTCCAGGCGCGCCGGGTCATGATCTCCGGAATACGATGCTCGATCATGCCAATACCTCCAAGGACGCCGCCGCATACCACTCTGCCGGCACCGTCTCGATGACCTCGAAGATTCCCTTGGCACAAAGCCGGAGGGCCAAAGAAGGCACAGCCGCGGCGCAGTTGCCCAACACAAACGCAAACTTCACGTCGTGCCGGTCGTCTTCATCGTCCGTGGGCGAGAAGAATGCAGGTGATCGGCCATGGGAATGGCAGTCCACCACCAGCACGTCACCGTCTGCCAACACTGGCCGGTCATACTTCAGGTGACCCGCACTGTGCTCGAGGATCTGCACCGGAACCAGCCTGAAGGCAGGGTCCTTGGTATTCCACACCACCCACGCACCCGTTTCCTTGGGATACGCGGCGCGCGCCAATTCGGCAAACTCGCCGATCAATCGTGCGGGAATGCGGCCGCACAGTAGATCCGTCTCTTCGCTCGCGTTGCCATACGGGATAGCCGTGCGATGCTGAAAACCGCCAAGCCGGCGAACGACCCTTAGCCAAGGGCGCGTGATCTCGAGGAACACGCCGTTGGCTGCGATGAGCAGCCGTTCCCCCGCCCGGGTCATGGGTTCGAGCCTGGAAAGGCGCGGAACCATGATGGACGGGAAGGATTGTTGCAGGGTCACATCGGCAGGATGCATGATCAATTGTCCAATTTGCCGGCGATCAGATCGGCCAGCGTATGTTTCATGGGGATGAAAACCTGCCTCGGGTAGTCCGGGAACTTCCCATCAAGCATGTCCTTCCAGAAGGCGTAGGCGCCGCGCTTGTACTTCACGCGCTGGCCGCCGTGGTTGGGATGGGTAAATGCCGAGTTGAAGAACCCGGATTCCCAGCCTGCAATGGAGGTGACGTCGATCTGCCTTGGCACATGTGCGCTCCCAATGCAGATCTTCCCGTTGTCCCACGTGTTGAAGTAAGGCGGCTCGTAAAGCACCGTTGCCGGCACCGGCCGCTCCTGCCCGGGCAGTGCGAAGACACGGAACCCCGTGTGCGACGCCTGGAAGACGAGGGCCGGATGCGGCACCACGGCGCTGCACTCGCCAAGCTCCATGCAGTTGAAAAAGACGCGCCGACGGTCTGCCGGACACCACCACGTCACCGCGGCGGGGCTGATCGACAGCACATTGGGCGTCAGGAATTCGCCCTTTGGCAACGAGGCCTCGGCGACCTGGCGCACCGCTTGAATCAGCGCCAGCCGATTGAGCGGCGTGCCGGCCCCGATCACGGGGCGGCCGCTGTTTCCGTCCGGCTCGATTCGATGCGCGGTGGCATACGAAAAGTCTCCGACAGCGCGGCCATAAAGCAAAATGGCCCCTTGCAGGGCCACATCATGCGACCGCGAAGCGGTCAGGATCTCGGCCATGGGGCCCTCCTATGAAGAAATGAGTGTGAGCACGCGGTCAAGCGCGCCGATGATTTGCAGCATGTCTGCCAGATCGCGGAACTGCTGGCGAATCGCGGCGGCATCGTCTGCAAGAGGAATGAAACACTGGAACATCGTGGCGTCGCCAGCGTTGTTCAGGCATTCATAGTGGTCGTCCAGGATCTCCGACACATAGTCACTGGGACGATAGGCGATGGTCGCGGCCGAATAGGCCGGCTCTGCCCATTGGGCGCCGGCGATGGCCGACTGCTCCCCCGCCCTCGCCAGCAGCAGCCGAAGGTCGGCGAGCGCCGTACAAAACTCGCCCAGCCACCCACTATGCATGCGCGCCAGAGCGCGCAAGTTGCGCGGACCCAGCTCACGCAGATGCGCGGAAGCTGCGTCGACTTGCGCATACCTTGGCAGGGTGTCGTCCGGTGCAAGCTCGGCGCGCACCACCGACGGCAGATAGCGCTCGATGTCGGCATCCTCGCCACCGAAGTTCTCCTTGAGGAACTCCCGGGCGTTCTCGTCGTCGGCCAGGGTCGCGTCGTAATCCCAGTGCCAGCGGGCGAACTGGTCCAGCAGCATGTCAGGCGTACGAACGAACAGCGACTTGCCGCACGCGGCATTGATCAGGTTCATTGCCGTGAAGAGCAACGACGGGTGTGCCGCACGCATGGCGTGCGCCCGCGCTTCCCCGATCGCATACACCTCCTCGCCGGGCAGTTCGATGGCCAGGTAGAGCGGCGCTTCCAGCCCGTCTTCCCAGCCGAACTGCATGACCTGGTCCATGGCGGCGCCGCGATCGAATAATTTCGCGCCGAACTGCAATCGCTGACACGCTGGGATTCGTTTTCCCAGCCATGCGAACATGGCCTGCGCGAAAGCATCCCCCGCACTGGTCGGGTTCAACACATCACTGGCCCGAAGGATGCCGGCCGCAAATTGCGCCAGCACCAGATCTGTAACCTCTAACTCATCGCCATAGGTGAGGCGCGCAGTGGCTGGAACAGAGCCTGGAAGCTTCGGCAGTGTCAGAAAATCATGGGCAGGTCGACGTCCGGCAGTGGAATGCTGTCGGTGTGGCGTCCATGCGGGTTGCTGTCCCGGATGGATGTCAGGAACAAACGAGCGAGGATCGAACAACATTGTTGGGTCTCCTCAGAATGTATAAAAACCGCCCTTTCGGGCGGCTCCTTGTTGATGGAGGCAAACTGACCCGTAGACAGTGCCTTCATGAGGTCAGATTTGCGCATGAGCGCCCTTTGCGCCGGCAGCGCGGACGAACGTGTAGCGCGCGACTTCCCCCTTGTGCTCCGGGCCATCCACTGCGGCAGTGGTCAGCTCGGGGTACTGGGCGGAATAGACGTCGCGCACCTGCTGGGGCGTGAACTGCGGACCGGGGTCCATCAGCGTCATGCCGTTATAGGAGAACTCGCGCGTGAGCTTCTTAACCTCGAGTGCCATGCCAGTCTCCTTTACAGCAGCGATGCGAGGTCGGTGCCGGCCGTCTTGGCCGCGCCGTCGTTCGCCGTTGCCTGCGCGCCAACACTGCCTTCCGGCTTGTCGTTGTCATCGTCCTCCTCGGACGTTTCGGATGCCGTCGGCGCCGCCGCCGTGGTCAGGGCCTTCGTGGCTTTGGTCGACTGCGAGGTCTTGGCCGCCTCCAGGATGGACCTGGTGGCCTCGACCTGCTCAGCCAGCGACTGACGCGCAGCGCTGACTCCTGCAATCGCGGCGGCGAAACCTTCATCAAGCTCCGCCGGTGTCGCCGACAGCGCCAAGGGGGTGCTCAGCGCAGCATCCGCAGCGTCCTTGACAACGGGCACGACAACGACAGACATAGTGTCGCCTTGCGTAGTGAGCGTGACGACGACCTTTTCGCTCGCGCGAACGAGCGCAGCCAATTCAGTGAACATAGTGAATCCTTGGGAAATGAATGAGGCGGAGGACGCCCTGGCGCCTCCGATTGGAAAGAAGCTTAGTAGCCGAGGACCTTGGGGACCTTGCCGGTGTAGTCGAAGCCGTCGACGGACAGAAGTCCAGCAACAACTTCAGCCTTTGATTTGCCGAACAGCTTGGCAAAGCCATCTCCCAGCACCTTGCGGATGCCAAGTTCGTCAGCCAGGACCTTCATCTCGGACTTGGTCAGCATCTCCAGGAAGTCCTGCGATTTCTGCAGGTTCCAGTGATCGCGCAGGTCGAGCTTGTGGTACCGGCACAGTTCCCGGAGGTTGTTCACCTCCATGCCGTCGATTGCCGCCACCGTCATGCCGATCGTCAGCTGCTGGCGACGGCCCGCGTCCATGGCATGGACGGCCGTGAGACAACCTTGCAGGGTCGAGGACGACTTCTGCTCGGTGAGCTTCTCGAAGAACTTGCCCATCACGTCGCCGCCAATGTTGCGCGACAGACCGTTCAGGGCGACGGCCAGCAGGTAGGCATTGGCCTGTTCAGCGTTCTGCGCAACTTCCTTGCGCAGCGCCTTGCGCCAGAGCTCGGTGCGGTACTGCTTCACCCTCTCCGACTCGCTGATCACCGTGGCCGGCTTCTCGGCAGCCGCGGACGACTTGTCGCCCTTCGTTGCCGCAGCCGTCTTGCCGGCGGTCTGCTTGACAGCAGGCGCCTTGGCCGCATCACGCTCCGCCTTGATTCGGGCCGCTACCTTCTTCTGATTGCATGCCGTGTCGAAGCACTGGCCGCTATAGACCTTGCCCATGGAATCCGGCAGACCGCTGACCGCGGCACCGAAGTTCTGGCAGGCATGGCAAGCTTTGGCCTGTTCCTCACCGACCCCGGTTGGTCCATCCACCTTCAGCTGAATGCGGGTATGGTTGTCGCCGGACCGGATGATGCGCACGATCGGATACTCTTCCTTGAGCCCGTAGACGATGCCCTCGAGCTTACGGTCGGTCTTCTCGGCGTAGCAGGCTTTGTTGGTGCAGTTGCCGGTAGCGATCGCCTCGCCAAACATCTCCGTTTGCAACGAGGAGTTGTGCGGGCACGTGGCGCAGTCGGTCTTGTCGAAGATCGCCACTTCCAGGCTGCACGCAGCCGCCTCGATCGTTTTCTTCAACTCCGACACCGCCTTCTTCTCGCTGAGGATGACCGGCAGGAGCTTGTCCTGCTTGTCCTTGGCGAGTGTGGCGAGCAACTCGGCGTGACCGAGTTGAATCTTGCGCTCATTCAGTGCCGCCTGAACATCCGGGCTGCAATTCATGAGAGCAAGGCGCTTATCCAGCGTCGCGCGGGACCAGCCCAGGAGCCTGGCGGCTTCCTCGCGATCCCCTTTGCAATGGCCGACGATCTTCGAGGCGGCAACGGCCTCTTCAGACGGCGACATGTTCGCGCGCTGGGCGTTCTCGATGAGCGCCGCTCGGTCGGCCTCGTCGTCGGTCATTACTTTGACGAGGGCGGGAATCACCCAGTCGATGCCGTGGGCCTCCACGGCACCGCGGTAGCGACGCTCGCCTGCGATGAGCTCGAACTCGAACTCGTCGTCTTCGATGGGGCGAAGCAGGATGGGCTGGTAGACACCGGAAGTCCGGATGGACTCGGTGAGTTCAGCCATTTCGACCGGATCGAAGTACATGCGCGGATTACGGCCAGTACGGATCTTGCGAAGGGCAACAGCAGATGGAAATTGCATTGTGGATTCTCCGGAGAGCAATGGGGAACCCGTTGCCGCACCGGGAACGGGTTCCCGGTGGGATGGAATGGATGGACTGGCCCGGCTAAGCGGGCGGCCACCGTACTGCAGAAGCTGGCACCTTGCGGTGCGGGGTCGATGCGTCTGGGACGCGGAAAGTGATGTGAGGATAGCCAATATTGGCTTGCGTAGCAAGATCCCGCAAAATGGTTGCTGCCACGTGGCGGCGAATAACAACCAGGCACAGACCAGGTTCGTATGGAAGGCGGCCTTGAGGAAAACGTAAAAGTTTTGGTGACAGCTGGCGGCCGCTTGCCGCGCCTACATGGCTTCTGCGCCTTACAGCACGAACATGCATTGGCACCTCAATTCTTACCATGGCGTGAAACGGCTACGACCACTCATACCGCGGCAAAACCTCTATCTCGTCGGCCGTGACATCGAAATGCAGCAACGTGATGCCAAGTGACATCGCGTATTGCATTACCTTCTCCAGGTCCTCTGGTATTGCATAGTGTCTAGCAGAAGGTGCGTAGACGTTGATGACCTCCACAAAATAGCTCGCAAAGTTGTTAGCCAAAACGGGCTCTTGTCCAAAGCAGCAAAAAGTCTCTTCCGATAGGTGGAAGGCGGAAAGCGTCAAGTAGTCGTTAACCGGCAATTTTTTCATTGTGATTCCCAATCGTAATTCAGCGGAGAGCGACGTCACGGTAGCGCTGCTCTCCAGCGACGAGCTTGAAATCGAACGCATCGTCCGTTGATAGGGCGAAGTAGGATGGGTTGGTAGACACCGGAAGCCCGGATGGACTCGGTGATTTCAGCCATTTCAACCGGACAAAGTACGTGCGCGGACTGCGAGCCGTACGGATCTTGCGAAGGGCGACAGCAGTTGGGTATAGCATTGGGGTTCTCCGAAGAGGAATGGGGAACCCGTTGCCGCACCGGGAACGTGGTTCCCGGCGGGATGGAATGGATGGACTGGCCCGGCGGCCACCGTACTGCAGAAGCTGGCACCTTGCGGTGCCGGATCGATGCGTCTGGGACGCGGAAAGTGGTAAGAGAGTATCCGAAGTCAGCCCTCCGGATCAATAGGCCCACGCTAGCCCACCCGACCTGATGATCGTAGCAACGGATTGGCTCCTGCGGTTGTTCAAAAAAAAATGCCCTCTGGAAGGGAGGGCTGGGAGCAAGTGCGAGAGGGTTTCCGTAGCGGGGGCTGCCGAAACCAGCATGGGGCGAACAGCTTTCGCTGTCGCCCAAACGCTCGCCAATTTCTTTCGTCTTTCGCCTGATATTGACTCGGTCGAGTCAGGTACGAGCGAAAGCCCGGCCGCGCGCGACCAGGCGATTCGATTAGTGGTGCACGCCATGCCGCGGGCCGATGGGCCGCGACAGCAGCGTGGTGACCGCGCCGGCAACTTGCCAGCCGTCCAGCTCCGATTCAAAAATGCCATGCACCAGCCGATCCAGGCAGATCACCTCCATCCCGTCTGCCTCGACGGTACCCAGGATCCTTGCCACGGTGGTACCGCGGGTGCCGCGGCACTTGATCGTCGCCAAGCCATCGCCAATGGCGATCCTGCAGTCGTCAGTCTTCATGCCGCCTCCTTAAGCAGCTCGCGTTGATCCCGGACCTTGCGGCCGTGCAGCTTGGCGAGATCTTCAACAAAATGGTCTAACAGCGTGTCCATGTGCAGGAACGCCTCGTCTTCGAGTTCCGGCGTCGCCCAGTCCAGACCAGCCTCCATGGCGTCCCGTTTGTGCGCCACCATCTGGTCCTGATAGCAATCGACGCTTCCCGGCAGATGGAAATACACCACCTTTAACTGCCCTTTCCGGTTCCACCGCAGCGCGCGCCGCATCGCCTGATACTCGATGCGCCACGTCCACGAACGATCATAGAAGAGGACGTAGTCAGCATTGGGCAGGTTGTAGCCAGCCCGGCCGGACGCCTTGGTACAAAGAAGCCCTGTGGCGTTGCCGCCGACGAACCGCTTGTCCTTGTCGGCCACGCGCTTCGCAATCGGAATGCCACCATGGAACGGCACGGTCTCCACCCCCTTCGCCTTCAGCTGACTGGCGATGAGGTCGATAACCCCCGGGTTCTCGGCAAACAGGATGGCCTGCTTCCCTTCGGCGGCAATTGCCACCAGCCGTTTAACCACGGCGCGTTGCTTGCTGGTGAGCTGCGCCAGCCCGCCGACACCGTCTACCCCGTGCTGCGGGTAGTTGGCGGCGAAATGCACCGCACGGATCCTGGCAAGAATGGCAATCAGATTGTTCGGCCGGCCATCCTTGCGGACGTCCCGGTACCATTCGGCAAACTCGTCCGCCGTACGCAGGTAGAGCGACAGGTGAGCAGGATCCCAGTCCGTCTCGACCACCTCCACAGCTGGTGGCTCGATCTGGATGTACCGCGACACGTCGGGCTCGCAGACCAAGCGACGCTTCACGTGCGGCGCCAGCATCTGGCGATACCGCGGGAGATTGCCAATCTTCGGCACTTCGCGCTTCGCCCCGTCCTGCAGGCTCTCCGCAAATTCCCAGGTCACCCACTCCAGCACCACAAAATCACTGCGGAAGCGGTCGATACCTCGTTCGGCATGCTGCGCCGTGGCCAGCCAGTTCGCCTCGAGGTAGCCGCGCCGGTAGCCGTACGGCTGGGCCGCAGTGCCGTCGCCACCCGTGAACGCGATCAGTCCGAAGATGTCACGCGGATAGTTGGCGATCGGGCTGCCTGTCAGGATATAGCGGCGTCTGGCCGACAGCTGCCATAGCGCGCGGCTCTGGTCACTGGTCGGGTTCGACAACCGCTCGCCCTCGTCTGCCACCAGCAGACTGATACGCCGGCGCAGCCGATGGGCATAGGTGACACGCCGCGACGCCTTCCGGCATACCGGCATGCGAAGCCGTTCGTAGGCGATCAGGTTGATTCGTCCCAGCGTACTCAGGTCTTCCGGCGACTCGATCACGTGAACATCCGACGCCGGCAGAATTTGCCCCAGTTCCGCGCGCATCTCCGGGACCAGTCTGGCTTCCACCACGATCAGGCCATGCCGAACCCCGGACAGCAGGATCAGTGCCGCAGCGAGCCGCGACTTGCCACAGCCCTGCTCCCATGCCGCTACTGCGCCGTTGGGCTTCATCAGCAGCTCGACCAGGTCTTCCTGCTGGAATTGCCAGTCCAACCACTTGTCGATTCCCAACGCCAGCAGCCGCTTGCGCAGCTGGTTGGCCTGTTGCGGATAACGGCGTTGCAGCCCTTCATGGACGATTTCCCAGGCCTGCGCCGATTTCTCGACACTGTATCGGGTGGTGATTTCGTCCAACGAGACGACGTAGCGCTTCCCGCGCACCTCGTACTCATATCGACCATCTGCCTGCCGGGCAAACTGCACTGCCTGGCCAGCTTTGATAATCGGGCTTCCCCAGACGGTGGTGTCGACCACATGCGTCTTGGTCGCGACCGCAACGAGCATGTTCACGGCGCCGACGCCCGTTGTCCAAACGGCATGGCGCAGAGGCAGCGCCTGCCGCGCACTGCGGCGCAGCCGCTGGTGCAAATGCTCCAGAAAGCCCGGCGCGAACTCCGGCTCGCCGCCTGCGCGCTTCACCAGCCTCACGAGCTCGCGAAGCGCAGCGATCGGATCTGCCTGCACGAGGTAGGTTTCCAGATCCAGCCGACCCGTGCCCGCATAGCAAAAGCCGCTCGGTAGCCGCTGACCTTCCTGCGATACGATTCGGCGTTCCAACACATGGTTGAGCACCATCGCCTCGGTGAATCCGCACTCGAAGCCGAGGATGATCCGGCGGCCGTCATGCGAGATGCGTACCCGTTTCTGCGAGGTTACAGGCCGCGTGATAGCGGGACCGTGATCGTCCAGCAGCTGGTGTGCCAGCTTCGGCTCTCCATATCGCCGCTCGTCCCACTCCAGCTGGAGCTTCGGCAACGGTGTCGACAGATCCCGCACCGGCTGGCGCAGAATGCCTCCCCGCACGCGGTAGCGAGCAAACACGGCGATGGAGGTGCGCACTTCGGCGCCTTCCTCACGAAACGCGTTCGCGGGTAGGTCGAATGCACCCACCACGCGACGCGAGGCATCGCTATATGGCTCGCCATGCGGAATCGACCCATCAGCAAACTTGTCGACAAACGTGGTCGGAAGCAAGGCGACCACGACTTGTGAGGCGTCGAGTGCCTGGGCAAGTGCGTACTCATGGCTCAGCGCGCTGGTACGCGGGCCAAACCGGCCCCATGTCGTGCAGTCGTAGGGCTGCAGGTGTGGCGACTCCAGATGAATCGAGAACGGGGGATTTATTAGCGCGATATCGAATCTGCGCGGATGAATATCCTCCATCCCAGCGTGCCGAAAGCTGCCGTCGAAGCCGGCTGCCTCGATTGCTTGTTGAATTATCTCGATCGTTGGTTTGTGCACGTCCACACCAAAGAGGCTGTACCTGACCGGATCTGCAAACTGCAGCAGACGGCCGGACCCGACAGAATTGTCCAGGATGGACACCTTCCGATCCGGCAACCAGTCGGCCACCACACCCCACATCAGGCGGGCGATCACATCCGGGGTGAAGAACTGCGAAAGATGGCGCTTACGCGCCGCGTGCAACTCGCCCATGTGCGCGACTTTTTCGGCTTGCGAGCCGAGGCTCACAATAGCCCGTAAGGGCTCGTACCAATTGGTCATGATAGGTCCCATAAGAAAAACGCCCCATCAAAGACGAGGCATGTAGTGGATCGAATGCGAAATCCGCCATTCAAACTCGGTAGGTGCCAGCCTGCTGCTGGACGAAGGCCAGCAACGTGCCCGCGATCGGAAGTGCGAAGCGCAACTCCCAGTACTCGTTTAACTGGATGTTGTTGAGGCCAGGGAGGGTCTGACGCTGCTGCGGCTGGAATGGATCGCTTGCGTGGCACCTTGCCAGGCAACTTGCCAGCGGCGCGTGGCTCATGCAGCGCGCAAACACTGCCAGCGCGAAGAAGGCGGCTATCACCGCTCCAGCGAGCCGAAATGCAGTTGCCGCATCGGATGTTCGGCGCCGTCGACCTGTTCCGATATCGCCACCAAACGCATCCGCATCGCCGTGGCTGTGCGCCGGGCTGCCATACTGCTGGCTAGCCCAAGGGCCCGTGGGAGTGTCTGGGCCGTTTACTGAACGGCCATGGCGTGTCCGTTGGCCCCATAGATGCGGCGCAGACGTTTCCCGGAAGTCATCGAGATCGGGTGCATCGCCGGCTCGAATGGCTTCTCAGATTTGGCATGGCCGGTGACGGGAATCCGCGTCTCACCATCGGTAGCTTACATCGCGTGTCAGGCCGTCTCTTCCATGAACGCAGCGCCAAATTCGCCGATGAACAGCATCAACGCCTCGGCCACCTGGTGGGAAAACTTGAACTCCCACCCGTCTTTGAAGAAGACGATGTCAAGCCCAGGATGGCTTTGCTTCTCGCGGTAGTTGTACTCAATGTTGTGGACATTGATACGCGAGAGGCCACTGGCCAGCGACGAGTGACCCGCTTTGGCAGCAAAAGCGGTGAGGCCCTGCAGGCAATCCGCGGCAGTCTGGCAGCTGTAGTAGCCCACCTTCCTGCACGATCGCCCGTAGCAGCCTTCCGAAGTCACTCGCATGCGCAGAATCACCGCTGACGCGGTGCGCTGAACCTCATTGCGCCGGTTGAGCCAGAAGCCTTTGATGATCCGCTGCGCAGCTTGCTGGTAGGCCAGTTCCTTGCCGCCACTCCCGCCATAGCGGTCATGAAGCGACGCCCACAGCCCGTCAATGTCGGGGATCTTCCCAGCCTTGAGCGCCTTGCCGATGTCCAGGCCCGCGTGCTCATGCTCTTTGGTATCGTCGATGTCCAGACGTGTTCCCGCAGGAGCAAACTCGCGGCGAGCGCGGTTGACCACATTGCCGGCAAGCGAAGAGCAGAAGCTTTCAAGCTCCCTGGCCGTTCCATACTCGGAGCGAATCTCCACAGTGTGGCTGTTCCCGGGGATGCCTGCCAGGCACTCGCGCTCGAAGCTCGCAGCCGAACGATAGGCTGCACATGCCGCCTCCTGGGCCCTGACGAAGCGCTCAATGATTTCGTTGTACATGCGGCCTCCAAATTAGTGCAGGGAGATCGCCGGACCAGCGGGCAAGGGCGAGAAGCCCATCGCCCACCAGGCCGAAACCGGGTGATCAGGGAAATCCGGAATCGTGGTGCTGCAGAACACGGCCGGCACTTCCGTCATGTCGACAGCTCCGGCAACGACCTGCTCGCGCCACCGTGCTTGTAGGCGCAGCCATGTGAGCTCCGCGCGCGCTATCGCATCCCAGCCCGTCGGGACCTTGGCTTCGTCGAATAGATCCGCGCCCGCAGCCGTCATGATGGCAACCACTTCATGGTAACGGCCGAGGTCGTGCGCAAATCCGCGGCGCTCAAACGTGAGCGTGAGCGGATCCGGATTGCCAAAGACCCGCTTCAGCTGACGGATGTAGACCGCGCATTCCAGGCGAGATTTCGCCTCATAGTCGGGGTGCCCGACCTGCGCGCAGGATTCATCGGCAGGCACCGGCCCGACTTCGATGGAAAGAGAGTGGATGAACATAGCGTTTCCTCAAGCGAGTTGGAGAAACGCCCCACCGGGGACGTTTCCCCGGTGGGTAGTGGATGGATTGGCAGGCGCCCGCGATGGGTCAGCCTGCAATGGAAGGCTTCTGCTCCGCAATCGACAGCTTCGCAAGAAGCCAACTGATCAGGACCAGAAACTCGATTTCGGCAACGAAGTGCACTTGCATCATCGCAAGGCGATCGTCGGCGGTGAAGATAAGAAAATACAGGACCGCGAACAGGTTGATGACCGTCGCAAAGACAGCCAGAGCGCTGATACGGGAGGAGACAACCATGCAAGGCTCCAAAAAAGAATGGAGCCTTCCCCATTGGGCAAAGCCCCAATGGGTGGAAAAAAAAGATGGCCGGTACACCGGCAGGGTCGATGCGCTGAAAGCGCGAAGAATCGGGCGGATATTACTGCGAATCGTCGCTCGGGGACAAGTCCCCCCAGCTGCGGCTCAACCTGTCGCGCGTCGCTGCCGGCTTGCCTCGCGCACGCGGTTCACCACATCCCACCGGCGCAGGTCAACCTCTTCCGGGTTCTCCAGGTTGGAGTGATCCAGCACCGGCCCATCGTCCCCGAACGGCTCATAGTCAGCGGGCAGCTTGCCCTCTGCCTTCAGCTTGGCGGTCTGCATCTTCGACAGGCCGTGACTGGTTTCGCTGATGGCGACATAGTCCCATCGTGCGGGCACTGCGGCCTCAGAAAACCACGCCTCGCCCTCCCCCGACGCGACCAGCGCCACGACGTCGTAGATGCTGCCGGTCGGCGACGGCATCGCCCGAACCTCGAAGCGCAGCACTTCCCGCCTCGGGTACCAGAACGTCCGGTCGAGATAGCGCTTGAACGTGAAGGCATCAAGCATCGCGATTTCCGCGTATTGCGGGTCGCCGGGCGGGATGAACTCGCGTTCGCTCTTGGGCCGCGCGCCGAGGGAAACCTCGCGAACGGCGGGGGTCTGGGGTGATGACATGGGATTTCCCGAAAAGATACCCCAAATTCTATAGCTTTCGGGCGCAACTCCCGCCACGGGCGCCTTGAGAATGTGTTTGGCGAATCTCGCCGGCCGGCGGCCTTGACTTCGCGATGGCGCCGGTATCTTGGTCATAGACCATTCGATACCTCGTTACCATGCGCTTCACCCGCTTCGGGCGCTACACCCCCATCGAGTTCAACGCCCGCCGGCAGGCCGCTTTCGCGCGCAAGCAGCAGCGCGAGCGCGACCGATACCCGCTCTTCCCCGAGCACGTCGCCGCGGAGCAGCACCAAGCCGACGAAGAGATTGATCGCCGGCAACGGCAAGCGGACAGGTTCGAAGCGAGCCAGCGTGCGTTCGAGGCCCGCGTGTGGCGCAAGGCCCGTACCCGATTCTTTTCGTTGCCGGAAGCCGGCAAGGCGCAGATCCGCGCGAAGTGGCTGTCCTGGCCCGGCCCGACTACCGCAACCAATTTCATCTACATCGTCGACGAACTGAGCGGTGACCGGGCACGCCGGGTGGCCGAGGCCGACGCCGGCCACGCCGAGATCCGACGCCGCGCGTGGGAATCCGTGAACCGCCAAGCCGCGCTGGAGGTGGTCTAATGGCCCCGACCGACGAGCGGGACGCCGTCGTTGACGCGGTGAAGGGCGGCGACGCCCTCAAGGTCAAGGCTTACGCCGGCGCGGGCAAGACCTCCACGCTCCGCCCGACGCTAGTGATACGGCGCCACCGAGATATTTTCCTGCTCGCCCGCTGGCGGCGCTCCCATGGCACGGCGCTCGCGGGGGCGGGTCAACCTGATCAGCGTTGTGTGGCGATCCTGCTGTTCGAACGATCCAAGTCGAACTACCTGACGATCGCGGACGCGGCCGCGATGCTCACCAACGCGCAGTTTCTGCCTTGCGACTCGGCGCACGAGGTGGCGATGGCGGACCACCTGGTGGCACAGCGGCGCGCCTTCCGCAAACCGCTCCGGCACATCGTCAACGCGCCGGTTCATCCCGATTTCGTGCTGACCGACACATCGCCGGAGGTGGTAATCGAAGTGCTGGGAATGGCTGGCAACCCGGAGTACGTCACCCGAATGGCGGCAAAGCGCCAGCACTACCGCGCCGCCAGCGTGCCGTTCGTCGAATGGAACGCTCCCGCGCAACCGCTTTCCGCGGTTCGGCTGCCGTCCCCTGTCGGGACAGCCTCGGAGGCCACCCATGCAGGCTGAACACGCAGCGATGGATGGAGAATTGTTCCATAGGGCAATGGAACTGGTCCACCAACACCGCGCCGCGTCGGTGGCGCTAATCCAGCGCCATCTGCGCATTGGCTGGGAGGCTGCGGAAGCACTGTTGGCCCGCATGGCCGCCGAAACGATGGCCGTTCGCAAGATGCAGAACGGCCTTTACCTCTACATCCACGGCCCTATCGGCGCGGAACTTGCGCGCCTGAACGGCTTTGCGCAGGAGGTGTTGGCCGCGCTTACCGAAGATTGCATCGACGCGGCCCACCTTCGGGCCTCTGCCATTCGCTATGGCCTGGCTGAAGAGACAACCGTCTCGGCTCGTTGCGGCGACCAGTGCGCCTGCGCGACGCTCTTCGAGTTCCCGGTCCGATGCTTCAGGGCAAGCGGGGCGGCGCTGGACTCTGGTGAGCCTTAGGCATCCACGACTTGAGCGAGATACAGGGGATCATCGTCGCCCCTGTGCGTTGGTCCAACCCGGGCGAGCGGATTTCTATGTTCACACCCAAGGCAGGTGAAAAAGAAACCGCGTTCGTCCAGCTGTGGGTCTGCCGTGTTAAACATCACCGAGAGACGGCACTTCGTGCAAGTCCACATGGTTCACTCCTTGCGTGACTTCGGGTCGCGCGCGCTACGCTAGGTTCACGATAGTTCAGGCGGTCCACTAAAGCATTCACCATCCACGAAAGCCTGGTAGGCAAGGAGGATTCACCAATGCCGCTCTACAACACTGAGATCGTCTACCGCGCCGTCATTCAAGCCGATGACGCCGAGGCCGCGCTCGTCGCCACCAAACGTGAGCGCCGGGACATCGAGGGCGACTGCGCGGAGCCGCGCTACGAGCTGGTCGGCCCCTATCGGACTCCTGCGGACTTCGAAGATGGCTGGACCGAGACCGATTACCCTTACTGTGGTCTCGGATCGGCCTATATCGGTCAAATACTGCTCGCCGAGGACGGCCAGCCCGAACGCGACACGCCGTACCATCGACATGTTCGAGGATGTGCCAGCATGAGTGAGAACACCCGTATCGAGTGGGCAGACCACAGCTGGAAACCGTGGCAGGGGTGCCCGAAAGTGGGCCCGGGCTGCGACAACTGCTATGCCGAGTACTCTGGCTCACGAACGACCCGGCCAGCGTCCGCGCCAACAACCTGCGTGTGCTGGAGGCGCACACGGCATGTCACCAGCGCCTGATGGACGCCGGCGGGGAGCGCAGAACCACCGTCTATGGTGATGGCGCCTACCGAATCCGGCCCCGGTCCTTTGGCGAGCCCACACCGGGCCGACTATCGCGAAATGTGCTCGAGCGGGGCCAGCGGTGCAGTACGGCAGGAAGCCGTAGCGCTCGGGTTGCCACTTCATGGCACCATGCAGCCGACGGCAATTCCTGAGTTCTTTGTCCGCTTTCTCACCGAACCAGGCGACCGGGTCATCGAACCGTTCCGCGGCACGGTTCGAACTGGCCTCGGCGCTGGACGTATTGGCCGACGCAGGCTCGTCTCAGAATGGATTCTTCAATATATCCGCCGTGCCGCCGAGTTGTTTCGAGAGGCCGCCGGGTTCCACCTCCACCCGGCCCTGCACTGGGCCAATCAACCAAGGTAGCAATGCAGCAGTTCGAAAACGACCAATCCGAATACCCGAAGCCTGAGACCGTCCTAGCCATCCGCGGCGCGATCGCAACCGGCCGCCACGGCGGTTCGATGGGGCCTGAGGGTCACTGGCTCAACGAGTTCTGGCAGATCGGCCGGACGCTTCGCGACCACAGCGAAATGCTGCAGGGCTTCCAGGGCACGGCGCGCCGCGGCCTGCTCAGCACTTCGACGCGATACCTCGCCATCAACGAGCCGGTATTCGAACAGCCCGACGAGCGATCTTAACGGGCAGCCGGCCGGTGCAAGGCATAATTCCGGCTTCTCCACCCGGACCTTGCCATGCCAACCGGCCTGCTCAACTGCGCCCACTGCGATGGCGCCCCCCTCTTCATCGCCGGCCGTCTGCAGGCTGTCGTCGTCTGTGAGGAATGCGGTATCTCAACGTCGCCAGTCCGCCTGGAATCCACCGACACGGACACCGCTTCTGCGCAGTTGCGCGCGATCTGGAACTCCCGGGTGGAACACCGGCCGGCAGACCAGCAGACGATTTCCATGCTCGCCCGGCGTGAGCTGACCTCGTCCGACATCCCCTATTTCCTGAACCTGCTCGCATCGACTACCACCGATTGGGCAACGAACGGGCCGAAATTCGCAGCCATGGCCGCAGCGTTGGCGCAGCCGGGTTTTCAGTTCAAGCACGTCTCGCCGCCGGAGACCGTCATCGAGGATGCCGGCCGCTATCGTAAGGTTGTTCGGCGATCCAAGGTTATCTATATCGATGGTGCCCCAATGGTCCGGTTCGAACACGTACCCGCCCTGACTGCGATCATCGCTGAAGAGGCGAAGGAGAACGACGAATGGCCGTTCCCAATTCTAGAAGAGTTCGTCGCCCGAGCCGTGGACAGCCTTCCGGATAGCACCGAACCTTGACTTCGCCCGGCCTGCGGCAAGCTGGAAGCGCTACTTTGATCTGGAAATCCAAATGCTGCGGCCGCCCGCCCTCTCGATCCTCTTCTTCCTCGCACCGACCAAGGTCGGCGCCAAGGACTTACCGGCACCAGCCTGTGCTTACGTATTCGCTCATGGCCAGCAGCCGGTCATCACCAAGGCCAGCCACACCCGAATTCTGTGCTAATGCGCATATGCGGTCATGCACTCCGCCCAGACGCGAACGGCGCTCTGGTCTGCGAACACCTCACTCGGGGGGCGGCTGATGCCGCTCGCGCGCTGCCGCGGGACAGCGACTTCTACGAGGAAGAGCGGTTGCCTGCCGGTGAGCGAGGCAGCTTGCGCGACTATGGACGTGGCGCTGGGCTCGACCGTGGCACCTGGCATCCAGCGCCGACTTTGGCGACAAGGCGTCGCAGGCCGAGAGCTTTAGGCTGGCAGGCCTTCCGGACGAAATCAGGGAAGCGGATTCGCCCCCGCAGCGCGCCAGCGTCGCGGATGAATGCCGACTTTTGCGCACCAGCCGCAGCCTACATCGCGCGCAATGATGCGGCACCTGCATACAGTGTAGTGAGCATCGCAGAACTGGTTCACTTTGCCGGCGTGGATCCCTTCCCATCGCTGCCAAAGTCGATGCGAATGTCCCCGATGGACTTGCCACCGCCCATGCCGGCATCCGGGCGAGCGGCCAGCGCGGGCGCGTTTCATTCGCCTGGCTGGCCAGCGCCGACTCGGCAAAGGCGGTGCCGGCTCCAGACGCTGTACAGGAGCTTGTCCGCGCGGCCGGCTCCTTGGTCGCGCTGGCGGCAGCCTACGCACGATCGTCCCCAACTCGCGTTCCACAGCGCACCGACCTTCACGGTTGTTGGATGAGCTCTTGCGGCCGTACGCTGGCTTTGCACGCAGTCGATTGTCGCGGTTCGATAAGGCAAAGCGATACCGGACGAAACGACCCAAGTGCAGGCCATGGCGCTACCAGTTCCTGCAAAAGGGATCGCAAGGACCGCCGTGAGTACGAGTATGGAAAGAACCAGCCAGCCCCAGTCCAGATAGCTTTGCTAGCTCAAAGACCCCCCAGTTGCCGCAACAGAAATGGCAACGTGCCGCTCGCGGCAGCGCTGGATCGAGCCCTCGCTAGATTTTGCTCGATGGAGCGACGCGGCTTTTCGGTAAAAGCGACCCTTCTCCTGCGAGCATTCTGGGAAAACAGTATGAGCATGCTCATACCTTCGCGATCGAGCGTTTGCCGATACTGGCCGGAAGGCCGGCCGACCAGCGTCGGATAAGAGCCCGCTTCCGAAGAGCAGTCCCGGCCTCAGCCCTCCTTCGCGAGAATTCGATAAAGCTTGGTCCTTGAAATCCCAAGCTGCCGCGCAGCCACTGCTTTGTTGCCATCGGCGGCCAAGATAGCGGCCTTGACCTCATTCAGAGTGGGTTCCTTCTTACCCAAGCTCAACTGGGTGGAATAGGTAGAAAGATAGGCATTCGCTTTGGTCGCCCGGCTGTGGCCAGCGGCCTCCACCACCTTGCGCATCGCTTCGCGGTGTGCCTCCACATCAACAACTGGCCCGCTCCCCTTCACAGCCGCCGGCTGGCCGCTCTCCCGCTTATACATCTGCTGCAGGTATTGGTGACGCAGCCCGTGCGCCGTCACACCGTCGCCGTCTTTGGTGATTCCGTGCTTCTCCAGAACGGTATAGAAGCGTCGGCGCCACCGAGTCTGGGAGAAGGAAGCAGGCATCAGCGTGCCTCGCTCCGGATTCGTGACGTATGCAAGTGTTGCCGCTTGCCCGAGCAACTCGTACTGCCAGCCGAACTCTATCGGGACCCGGCGGGCGCGCCCGCCTTTTGTGCCGTCATGCACGAGCAGCATTCCCGATGGCAGGACGTCCAAAGCAGGCCGCAATCGCCAGCTTTCCTTTGCTCGCAGGCCAAAGCCAGCTTCCAGCTTGAGCTGCAGTGCGACGTGGGCGTCCGTGACCGCGATCTCGGCGATCTTCGCCGCCGCATCAATGCCCTTGCCATCCCACGAACGGTCTTCGCGCGCAACATAGCTGCGCTCGTATCCGGCCGGTCGCTGCACATAGTCTTCGATTCGGCCGACCACGTTGGTCTTCCCCATCCATGACATCAGCGCACGCAGGTGGGTGAGGCGTAGCTCCACCGTTCCCACGTTCAGCTTGCGCTCCTCCACCCAATACTGGACCAGCCAGCGGATGTGCTTCTGCCGAATGCTGTAGGGCGAGGTTACGGCCATGCCACCAATGCTGCGCAGCTCCACGAACATGGCGAGAAGTGCCTGCACGCGCTGTCGCTGTGACATCTGCGACAGCGATCTGCCGCTAACTCGCGTCCCGCTATGCGGCAGGTGCAAGTGTTCCGCAGCCAGTACTGCGAACTCAGCCTTGAATCTCTCCGGCAGGTTGTATTGGTTAATGATGGGGCGCAGGTTGATAGTCTTAGTCATACGGCGTTCTCGAACTTTTGCGCTTCGCGCGTGCGGCCACGGGCGAGTGTCCGCCATGGGACCTCGCAGCTCGCTGCTGGACAGCGCCGACCCCCGATCCGGCTTTGTCCCCTCGGTGCTCCGGGGTACCACCCCCAGCTTTCCAGCCCACCCAGCCGGTCTTGCCACTACCTTCCTGTCCTTTAGCGATGCCAAACCGATCAGCCCTGAGCATGGAAGCAATGCGTCGTGACTGTCCGCAGTGCGGGCGCAGGCCTTCGCCTTGCACGCCGCTGCGCGGCCACCCTATCCGGTGCATCAATGGATGCCAGCCTGACGGCGCCAGGGATTTCGTCCTGGTGCAGCCGGCCGATGCCGTGATGAGTGATTACTTGTTGCGCCGTTCTGGTACCGGTAGCGCCCCCCGGGTCGATATTGCTCAGAAGCCTGCGTCCACCGCTCGTTCGGTACGCAAACAGCTCCCCGCCCCAAAGCCGGATCATCCCTGCTGCGGTGTGTCGGGCTTCGTGATCCGCGCCCAGCCAAGCGGCTGAAAGGGCGTCGGGCATTCGTGGAAATTCCACAGAGCACCTGTCCGGTGTCCGGCTTCGGAATTGTCCACACTGCGGTCTATTTTCACGAACAGACCGCCAATCGGCTTGGTATCGCGGTGTCCGGTGTCCTCACTATCCGACACGGTCCATTTGATTTAATTGAAAAAAATGCCGTTTCAATTTCCGGCGTGAACAACTGGCGATCGCAAGGCCCGAATGTCGGGGTTTTGCGTGCTGGATTTGCCGCGCAACTGGCGGCGAGGTCGATGCGTCGGGGACGCGGTAAGTGCTCGAAGCATATACCAGGCATGGGCCAAACGGCAACGTTTGCCACTGCAAAATCGCGAGCTTTCGGCGACTTGACTTCGATTTTCCGACGGTAGAGTGGGCTATGTCGATGTGCCATCTAATCCGACGCTCTCAAAGCAAGACCGACAAAGTCCGACCAAGTCCCAGATGCTCCCACCGACCTGAGGCGAGTGAATGGGGCTCGGAGGTACAAAGTCCCACTTGCTCGGAACACGAAGGACATTCGACACATCGGAGCCATCCACTTCAATGAATCGCCAAGGAGCACAAATGAGAATCTCGACCGTCGCAATCGATGTTGGCTACGGCAACACCAAGTCCGCCTTTCCGCTTGGCTCGGACATCGCAACCAACATGTTCCCCTCGCTGGCACCCATTGCCGCAACGTCCTCTCTCACCGCGCATACCGGCGGCATCTTCCGGGCTCGAAACGTAGTGAATGTGGAGGTCGATGGTGCGCGATACGAGGTCGGACCCGATGTTTCGCTGAGCGCCGCTCATGTCCATACCGGTCGCTCCCTGTCTGAGGATTATGTAACGACACCCAACTACGCTGCCCTGCTCGCCGGCTCGCTGCACTATGCCAATGCCATGGAAGTTGATCGGCTCGTCCTGGGCCTGCCGGTGCACAATACGCTGAAGTACGCTGCCTACCTCAAGGACCGTTTCACCGGCACCCATAACTTTGGGTGGGGCGACGTTCACATCAACAGCGTGCTCCCGCTGCCGCAGCCGCTGGGCACGCTGATTACGTACATCCAGCAAAACGGCAAGAAGTACGACCCTGAGAACGCATACCTGGTGATCGATGTCGGCTACTTCACAACCGATTGGGTGGTGGCGCGTGGCTACACCATGGACGACACGCGAAGCGGCGGGGTGCCTGGAGGCGTCGCGCGCATCTACCAACAGGTGGCAAGCCTCATCTCGGCTGACCGTGGGCATCCCACCGACAGCATCGAACGCATCGACAAGGCCATCCGCGACGCCAAGCCAATGGTGTTTTTCGGTCAGGATCTGGACGTTTCGCCCTACCTGGCAGAGGCCATGGCCGTCACCCATCAGCCGGTCAAGGAAATCCAGGCACGCGTCGGCCGCACCGACGATATCCGGGCAATCATCCTGACTGGTGGCGGGGCCCAGCTCTACGCCCCGACAATTCGTGCTGCCTTCCCGCACAACGTGATCCACATCATGGACGCGCCCTGCTTCGCCAACGTTCGCGGCTTCTATACCATCGGTTCCGCACGGCAAGTCGCCAAGGCCGCCTGAGGACGCCCGCCATGGACAAGCTCCAGATGACCGTGACGCTGTCCGCCGACTCGGCTCCTGATCTGCTCGCGTATCTGCGGCAGTTCCCGGGAGCTCGGGAGCGGGCGTTCATGCTTAAACTGCTCGCGCAACGGGGGCTGCAGCTTGTGCTCAGCGCTGGTCCCGACACGCTGCTGCGTCCTCCCACTGCTGCAACGACGCCGACCGTTGCAGCACCGGTACCGCCTCCACCGCTGCTGGCTCACCCCGAACCCTCAGGAGCGAGGGAGCGGGAGACCGCCGCACCATACGCTACAGTAGCCGCGATCCTGCCATTGTCGCCGGCTGCGGCAGGCCGGCTTGCTGCGGATCGACCGCAGGTTGCCTCAGCCCATGCACAGGAGCGGCCACGGGCTACACCGGCGCCCGCATCTGAGCCTGCCGCGGACGGTCCTGATCCGCTTGCGGGACTGGATCTCGGTGCGCTCAATGACGCAATGGCGCGATTCGGCTAAGCGAGAATCTGCGGCGCACGGCGGCGCTTGACTCCGCCTCTTCATGTGGCAACCTAATAGCATTCAGAGAAAACAGGAGGATACCGAGCCATGTTTGAATACCTGTCCACGACTCAAGGCATTAACCGCTTCGTCTTCACTGTCCTGATTGGGTGGTGTCTTCTGGAGGCCGTCCTGGTCATCTACAACGGCGTCAAAAACCGAAAGCGCGGCTGATCTTCGATCGGGATAGGGGCAGGCCTCGCGGCCTGCCTCCTCCCACACCACCGTGCATACGGGTCCGTACACGGCGGTTCGGATCAGTTGATCGGCGATGGTCCCAGCGACGGAAGGCCCAACGAGCGGAAGTAACGATTCGACAGCGCCTTGTTCAGTGCCGGGCTGTGGCTTAGGCGCCAGACACCGTGGGGCGAACCCGCCGTTTGTGCGGCAAGGTTGCGGTCCACGCCTCGCGCAACTAGCTCCCGGAATCGGGTCCGGCCACGCTTCCACTGCGTCCAGAAGAAGCAGCGTAGGCGGCGTCGGGTCCATTCATCCAGTTGCTTGAGCACGCTGGGCGTTTCACAGAAACCAAAGTAGCCACGCCAGCCCGTCAGATATCGTTTCAGCGTGCCGATCAACTGGTCGACGCTGATCCCGCGCGAGCGTTGCGTCAGTTCCCGGACCCGATCCTTGAAGCGAGCCAGGGCCTTGGGCGCGATGCGCCTTCTGACCTGCTCCCGCCCCAAGAAGGTGAAGCCCAGAAACTTCCGAGTGTGTGGCCGGGCGACCGCGCTCTTCGCCTCGTTGACCTTCAACTTCAGCTTGCTGGTGAGGAAGGCTTTCAGCCCACCCATCACCCGTTGGCCCGCGCGTTCGCTGCGCACGTAGACGTTACAGTCGTCTGCGTACCTCACGAAGCGCAGTCCGCGTCGCTCAAGCTCGCGGTCTAGATCGTCGAGCAACAGATTGGATAACAACGGTGACAGCGGACCGCCCTGGGGCGTGCCCTCGTCCGTTGCACCAACCAGCCCGTTCTCCAGCACACCTGCCGTCAGGAAGGAGCGGATCAGCTTCAGGACGCGCCTGTCGCTGACCCGCTTCGCCACCCGGCTCATCAGGATATCGTGGTTCACGCGATCGAAAAATTTCTCGAGGTCGAGGTCTACAACCCAGCGATGCCCTGCCTGGATGTAGCCCTGTGCGCGCTCCACGGCCTGATGCGCCGAGCGTCCCGGACGGAAGCCGTAACTGGAGTCCGAGAACGTCGGGTCCCACTGCCTTTGCAGCACCTGCAACACTGCCTGCTGGACGAACCTGTCGAGCGCAGAGGGGACGGTCAGCGCGAACTGCACAAGCGCTCAACGAGCATTTGGGATGGGCTGAGATCCGCCATCCGTTTCATCCGCTCCGGGGCCAGCGTTTTCCGGTCCTGAAGACGCGCCGGGTGACAGGCGTCGACACATTGCTACTGGGTCATGTCGAGCGCGGCAGCTTCAGCATTGCCCGCGAATGGACCGACTGGGGCGCGCCTGCCGTCGAAGACGATTGCGAGATCCCTGTGTCTCGCTTCGATCTGGGCATGCTGCTGGAGCTGATCGCGTTGATCGACCAGCTTGCCGCTTCGTCCTCCAAGAAGTCATCAACCAAAGGAGCTTGATCAATGCATTTCATTGCCCTACTATCAGACCAGTTTTTAACGTGGTCCGCCAATGGAAGATATTCCGTCGTCAACATTACGCAGGCGTCGCGCGCAATTGCTCAAGCAAATGCCGGCGTTGGACACGCTCTTGCGGGGCTCGCTCATCGAACGCTACAAGCGCTGCGGCAAGCCCGGCTGCAAGTGCGCCGATGGCCCAGGTCATGGCCCCAAGTACTACTTGTCGGTGAGTTTTCCCGGGCGCCGACCACAAATGGACTACGTGCCACAGGCCGATTACGCCGACGTCACCGAACACCTGGCGAACTATCACCGGGTCCGCGAGATCATCGAGGAGATCTGCGAGATCAATCGCGAACTATTACGCCGCCGCGAGGCGCTATAAGGGGCGTCGGTGAGCCAGTCGCCGCTGTCGCTCACCAACTCCATCGACCTGCAATCGGCCGGCGTACTCATCGCCAACATGCTCGAAGCCTGGCTCATCGCAGAGCCCGCGCTGGAGTTGACCGAGGAGGCCGTCGATGAACACCAAGATCACCCCCCAACATCAGAGCAAGCCGGCGTACATCTATATCCGCCAATCGACGCTGGCCCAGGTGCGACACCATCAGGAGAGCACGGAGCGCCAGTATGCGTTGCGCGACAAAGCGCTGGCATTGGGCTGGCCACAAACGTCGATCCGGATCCTGGATCGGGACCTCGGTCAGTCAGGCGCGCAGATGACGGGCCGCGAGGACTTCAAGACGCTGGTGGCAGATGTCTCGATGGGGCACGTGGGCGCCGTGTTTGCGCTGGAGGTCTCGCGCCTGGCGCGCTCGAATCTGGACTGGCATCGCCTGCTCGAGTTGTGCGCCCTCACCCATACCCTGGTAATCGACGCCGATGGCTGTTACGACCCAGGCGACTTCAACGACGGCCTGCTGCTCGGTCTCAAAGGCACAATGGCACAGGCGGAACTGCACTTTTTGCGCGGGCGCCTCCAAGGCGGCAAGCTCAACAAGGCGCAGAAGGGTGAGCTGCGCTTTCCGCTCCCGGTTGGGTTGTGCTATGACGACGAAGGCCACATCGTCCTGGATCCCGATGACGAGGTGCGCGGCGCCGTGCAGTTGGTGTTTCGTCTCTTTCGAGAGACCGGCAGCGCATACGCGGTCGTCAAGCGCTTTGCCGAAGATGGCCTGCGCTTTCCGAAGCGCGCCTATGGCGGCGCCTGGGCGGGCCGGCTCATCTGGGGGCGCCTGAGCCATGAGCGCGTGATCGGCCTGATCAAGAATCCTTCGTATGCGGGCATTTATGTCTTTGGACGGTACCAGTACCGCCAGCGCATCACGCCACAGGGGGAGGTGCATAAGCGCGTGCAGCCGGTACCCAAGGCAGACTGGCGCGTCCATCTACCCGACCATCACGAGGGATACATCAGCCCGGAGGAGTTTGAGCGGAACCAGGCACGCCTGGCGGGCAACCGGACCAACGGTGAAGGCACCGTGCTCAGCGGTCCGGCGCGTGAAGGATTGGCGCTGCTTCAGGGGATGCTGATCTGTGGCTGCTGTGGTCGGGCGCTGACCGTGCGCTACCAGGGTAACGGTGGCATCTACCCAATGTACTTGTGCAATGCGCAGCGCCGCCAGGGTTTAGCGACCAGAGATTGCATGAGCGTGCGCAGCGACCTGCTCGACAACGCGATCGGCGAAGCGATGCTCGCGGCCCTGCGGCCAGCCGAACTCGAACTCGCCGTGACCGCCCTGAACGAACTCGAGCAGCGGGATCAGGCCATCATGCGTCAGTGGCATATGCGCATCGAACGCGCCGAGTATGAAGTCGCTCTTGCCGAGCGTCGCTATCAGGAATGCGATCCCGCCAACCGTCTGGTCACGGGCACCCTCGAGCGGCGCTGGAATGACGCGATGCTTCGCCTCGCAGCGATCAAGACGGAAGCCGCCCAGTTCCAGAGCCAGAAGGCGCGCGTTGCCACACCCGAACAGAAGGCCCAGATCCTCGCACTGGCGCGCAATCTGCCGCGCCTCTGGCGTGCTCCGGCGACCCCGGCGAAGGATCGCAAGCGCATGCTGCGACTGCTCATCCGGGACATTACGGTCGAGAAACTTCCCGCAACCAGACAGGTGGTCCTACACGTGCGTTGGCAGGGCGGCACCTGTACCGACACCACCGTGACTTTGCCCAAGCCGGTCGCCGACGCGATGCGCTATCCCACTGCAACCGTCGAGCACGTGCGCAAACTGTCGCAACATTTGTCCGACCCGCAAATCGCTGCGCACCTCAATCAGGAAGGCCTGCGCAGTTCAACTGGCAAATCGTTCACGCTCTCCATGGTCAAATGGATCCGCTTCCGGTACGGGATTGCGGCGACCAACTTCATGCGGCCTGACGAACTCACGGTTCAGCAACTCGCTCACCGACTGGGCATCAGTCCACACGTCGTGTATTACTGGATTGAGCGCCAAGTCGTCCACGCTCGTAAGCTCGACGGGCGGGGCCCATGGTGGATCACGCTGGATCCCGTCAAGGAACAGCAACTGCGGGACTGGGTGCGCACTTCAGGGCATCTTCGGGGGCAACATTCCCACACTCAACTGTGAGAGGTGCATTATGAGATCACCGTCGGTATGCCGAGATTGCGGAACTCCCCCGGTTTGCCGACTTTCGGGATCGAGACCTGCCGGACCGGTTGCGGCTGATAGGTCCGCGCACGCAGTTCTGCCTGCAGACGGTCCAGATGCTGGTCCGCCTGTTCGGCAAAGTCTGCCACGCTGATTCCATCGACACCGCCACTGCCCCGGTTGGCCCGGACTCGCTCCCAGGCGACTTCCAGATTCTTCCGTTGAAAAACCTTGTCAATTAATGAGTGGACCTTCCTTGCTTCCATCGGGTTGATCCAGTCAGACAGTCTCCTCGGGCGCGGATGTACGGGTATTTCACTCATGGAACTGATCCTCCTCCGTGTCCTTACTCACTGTCGTCCGGGCTCTTCCCAATCATCTTCGCCGGCTGCCTTCCCCGACCCACTTCTGTCGCCGATCGCTCGGTCACGTGGTTTTGGCCACGCTTCAGGTACTACTCAGCCGTCCGACTACTGGCACAGCACCGCTCGCCACTTCGCTCCTCGCTTATAGGCTCACTTCCCGCGGTGCCACCCGCAGACTGTGCCAGTCCTCCTGAGGTCACACGCTGTTCTTCCGTACCGTGCCGTCCGCAAACACCTTGGTGCGGTGGGTGAATGAGAACGCCTTCGCCCCCATACTGCGGGCTCGACCTTGCCCCACCTTTGGCCGACCGGTTCGTCATCGGGGCAGCCCCCATCGACTACGGCCCGGTACTTCTCCTCATGCCCTTCGGATTCCACCTCGCGGTGGACACCCTGCCCTCCGGAGACCTACGGGAAGGTGGCTCCAGGTCTGCCTTGGCTGTCTCCGGCTTTCGCCTTCGTGCCCGGTTAGGCATCTCCATACCTGCCTTCTCTCTCCGGCCAGCGAGGCATTACCCCCGCTTTTGGATATGACGCCCCTCATCTGAGCGTCAGAGGGACTTGAACCCTCCCGAACAACGCGCTGCTCAGCGCACAATATGGCCTCTGCTGACTTCTACACCGCCATCCCGACGCCTCTCGACGTCGGTAGCACCATGGCAGCGGTGCAGATCTCCCCGGGTATGACGCACCCACCTTCACGCTTATGCCTGTCGGATATACGCCGCACCGTTCCGTGCAAGTACTGGGCTTTGGCAATTTTGGCTACCTCACCCCGATACGACGCCTCATCCGCTTCCTGTTCGTCAGGCCAGCGCTTTGCCTCGGACTTCCTTCAGACTCCCAGTCGCCCGGGAAACCCTTGTCTCTGGCTAACACTTCCCCTTGCCGGGTGTGTAAGGGACTTGCACCCTCAAGTGAGTGCGCCCTGCCGGGCGCACCAAAAAAAAAAGGTTCTTCACCGATTTCCGGGGAAGGCCGCCCGGATCTTCAGGAAGAAGTAATGGTCATCGCGGAAGCCATAGGCCATCCGTTTGATGACCTTGATCCGGTTATTGATGCCTTCCACCAGATTGGTTCCCAACGGCCAGCGGCTGTGAGCCAGGATGCCGGGTAAATATGGCTTGAGGCGTTTGGCGAACAGGCACAGAGGTGCGATGCCGCTGGCCATTGCGCGCTCGTACCACCCTTGCCAGAAGCGCCGGGCGTAGCCGGGATGCCGATATGTCCAGAGCGTCTTGAGATCGTCCTTGAGCACGTAGACGGTCATCAGCGCTTGGTTGGCAGCCAGTATTTCATCAAGCCGGATCTGATCGGCCTCACGCGTGACGTTCTCCCGATTGCGCAGCAGTAACCAACGAGAAGACTTCACCACCTGACGAGCGGTCTTGTCGCCGCGCAGCCGATTAGCCTCATCCACCCTGACGCGGTCGATGACCTCACGACCGTACTTGGCCACCACGTGGAACAGGTCATAGACAACCTCCGCTTGCGGGCAGTGCATCCGCACTTCCAGGTCGTAGGCGGTATTCATGTCCATCACCGCGGCGCGAAGCCGGGCACAGCCTTCAGGGCCAAGCAGCTTGAAGAAGGGCCGGATTTCCTCTCGGGAGCGACCGCGCCCGACCCAGAGTACCCGCTTGCTCGACGGCTCGACGATGACTGTGGCATAGCGATGGCCCTTCTGGATCGCAAACTCGTCCATCGCGATCACCGTGACCCCGCTCAGATCGACCGGTCCCAATTCCCGCTCAAGATGGCGCAGATCGATGCGCTTGACCGTGGTCCAGGCCAACCGGTAGAAGGCCGCGACATGGCGCAACGACATGACCTTGCACAGTTGCGCTACGCTGGCCGCAAGCCGCGTCGTAACCCGCGCATAGGGCGCGAGCCAGTCCAGGCGCTCCAGCTTCGGGCCACATCGCCGGCAAGCCAGACGAAGTCGCGGCACGATCAGCTCCACCGGAATCTCGAACACAGGCAGATCCCGCACGCGCCGCTCTACCCGATCATGGATACTGCTAACGCCCCGACCACAGCCATCGCAGCACCGCCTACGGCGCCCCTTAGGTTCCAGCCGGATGATGCAAATACGCTGCCCATTGCGGGTCTCTTCCCAACTATCGCGCATGCGATAGCCTTCCCAGCAGCCGAGCTGGGCCATACAATCGCGTGGGGCCAACCTCCACCTTCCTGATTCTTGTTGTGTCGCAACTCCAAGATAACAGTGGTGGGCGTGTTGGCCCTTTTTGTTTCTAAACGGTCACGCAGATCGGCGAAGAACCAAAAAAAAGCCCAGCAGTTTGCTGGGCTTTTTTGTGAATGGGATGGCCTCTCAGTGAAGAGTCGGCGCCAAACAGTAGTCGAGGGCGGAATCGAACGAGAACTTCCGGTCTAGGAACGTGAAGCCACCGGACGGCTCTCGGCGGTACACATCGAAGAATTGCGCTTCCGATTGTCCGGCCTGAACTTCCGTAGCGGCGGTCGCACGCATAGCTTGGATATGCAGTTTATTGATGATTGCTGTGAAACCCTTTTGCGGCATTGCTTTTCTCCTCGGAGAGCCTGCCAAGGGGGGACTCCTTCCCTGTGGGAAGGACCCACAGGGCAGAGGTTAGGTAAGGCGCCACCGGCTGGTGGCGAACTGATCAGGCGGTAACAGCCTGTTGAGACATCAGGCGCAACTGGTACTCGGTGCGCCATTGATCGCAGAAGTCGGTTCCACGAACCTTTGGTCGATGCATGACGGTGTGCAGCCCTTCGGCGCGCAACCGCTTTTCCAACGCGAGCGCGTCGGCCATGCCTGGGGACTTTCGGGTCTTCGGGTCGATCCTGTCAAAATCCGCGAAGATGTGGACCGTGCGGATGCCCAGGTCCGGCGGCACCACAAACTGACTCAGCAGTACCCGGTTGAGGCAATTCCATGCCGGCACGCCGAAGAGCATGTACGCCGCATAGGCGCTCTCCAGCCCTTCCGCGACACCAACTTCACCATCGCGCGGTTGCATCAGACGCACTGCACCACCGGTCAGCGGCAACGCAGACACACCATTGCGCTTGGCCGGGAGGATCTCCCCATCCGCAGTGATTATCGTCGCCTTGGCGGGCTGTCGCGGGTCGAGCGACGTGCGATGCACCGTGGCCATGCGCCCATCTGGCCGTGTGAATTGCGCAACGATGGTCGGGTAGCGGCCAACAAGCTGGCCTTCATACCAATAGTCCTGCACCGCCAGGCGCAAGGCCGTTGGCCGCGGCGCGCGCAGGCCAGGAACCCGGGCAGCAAGATAGCGCATGGCGTGATCGCCAGGCACCAGCCCGGCAGCAGCTTCCCACTGCTTCGCAATACGCCGCATCTTGGTGGCGGGATCTACTGCTTTCCCCCGGCGAGCTGAATTTGGCCTCGTAAAGGGGGGGTCGATCGGCACAGCCCGCTCGCCATTCAAGTCCCGCCACAGTTCCGAGTAGGTCATGCCGGTGTAGCAACGCACGAGCTCGAGGCCGTCGCCGGCTTTCGGATTCCCTGCATTGCACTTCCGGCAGACCCAATCGCCGCGGCCGCGTTTGTTGTCATAGGTAAAGCGGTCATGGCCACCACAGAGGGGGCACGGACCTGGGCGTCCTCGCCAGAAGTTGTCCGTCAGGACTTCCGCTGGCACGTACTGCCTCACCAGAGCGTCCCATTGAGCGGGCGTCCAGCTTTTTACGATATCACTCAGTTCTTTCATGGGATGGCTCCAGGTGGAGGGTTGGTCGATGCCTGAGACAGGCGAAGGAACGCTTGCTCAAAAGACATCCCGGCCGAGGCCAGAAGGTCTTTTCAGCATTGCGTTTAGCTGAGGGGAATATGGGGATTTGGCCGAGCGGCCGAGAAAGGCACCGCTGCTACCGGGCAAGCCGGTAGCAGTTAGTTCAAAGAGGCACTTCTTGGAGGAGCGCGTCAGTACATCGGCGCGCCATCGTTGCGGAAGGGAATGCCATCGAGCACTGCAGGTCGCGCGAAGGGAATCTCATTGTCGTCGAATCCGCCGAATCCACCCGACGGCGGTTGCGCAGGCTGCTGACGCGCCGCGCCCGAGCGTTGCGTTGGCGGAGCCGAGCGCTGCTCGCTCCCACGACGCTGCTGCGAATCCGCTCGCTCTGCGCCGGCATCGCCGTCGTCATCGTTGACACCCGCGCGACCACTGAGCATCTGCATTTGATCGGCGACGATCTCGGTACTGTACTTGTCCTGGCCGGACTGATCCTGCCACTTGCGCGTACGAATGCGGCCTTCGATGTAGACCGGCGAACCCTTGCGCAGGTACTGACCAGCAATTTCTGCCAGCTTGCCGAAGAACGAAATGCGATGCCATTCGGTGGCTTCCTTCATTTCGCCGGACTGCTTGTCCTTGTAGCGATCGGTGGTCGCAATACGGATGTTTGTCACCGCGTCGCCACTGGGCATGTAACGAGTTTCAGGATCTGCCCCGAGGTTGCCCAGGAGGATGACTTTGTTGACGGATGCCATGGTGCTTCCTATTCAATGAACGAGATTGATGTTCCAGACCCACCTGTCCCAGAGCTTCTGCTCTCCGGTCCTTGGGTCCTTAATGGGATCGCCAGTCTTCTTATCGAAGGCTGGCACCTTTTCCTTGCGCAGGCGTTTGACCGCAACACGGTCACCCAGCTTGCAACCGGCTTCTGCGAGAGCGTCCTTCAGACCTTCGCCCTGCAGGGTCTTCTCGCCGGCACTCGTGTACAGCTTGACGGCAAACGAAGTGTAGGTACGAGGCCCGCCAGACTTACGGTTGGGGAACTCCATTTCGCCCCACTCGATGAGCTTGCCCACGGTGTAGGCGGAAGAGGAACCCTTTTCAGAGGAGGCGCTTCCGCCCCCTTCCCGCTCGCCGTCTTCGCGTTTGCTGCGCGATGGCTGGGCGCCATCCAAGCTACGCGTTGGCTGAAAGCGGCGCCCTCCTGCTGGCGCGTCACTACTTGTCGGCACGTCCGGCGTGAGTTCGCGCTCGGCTTGAAAAATGACGTCAGCCGCGACCTTCTCCAGCGCTTCGCCTGGATGCACGCTGACCTGTTTCCAACGAGGGATCACCTCCGGCAGCAGCTTGTCGCCATACGGCGTGCTTTGCAGCCGATGATGAAAGCCCCCAACGAAGTGGATCACGCGATCACCTTCGTCCCGAAGCAGATGGGGGACGCCGTGAACATAGAACTGCCGCTCGTTGGCGGCGCCCGTGCCGACCGGGATCGTGCTGGGAGAGGATGACCCTCTGTGTTCCGCGCTCAGAACACCGGCCACACGCTTGATGAGATTGAGCCAAGTCATGGTCTAAAGAAGGGAGCCACAGCACAAACGTCGGACCACATCGAGGTCGCAACGCAGCCTGGCATGATTGAGAATCACGTCTTGCAGGGTCTCAGGGTCGACCCCGGATACTGCGCAGACGTAGCTATATGGCAACGCGCCATTCCAGTAGCCAAAGATCCAGCCGAGCGTCATCGAGTATTCCTCCAGATCGAGAGGCCGATTGCGCATGCGGGCACGCAGCATCTCGGCACAGTCGATGAGGGACTCCGGCATGTTGTCGCCGCGCCGGCTATCGCAGGCGAGGCTGATGAGAGCGTCGACCATTTTCTCGCGCACCGCCTTGCTCCAGAGAGAAGGGTCGGGCAACGGGTCGAGCTTGGGAGGGGGCACTACGATGGCGGCCGCCTCACCGAAGAAGTCGAGCTGCCATCCCGCTGTTGTCGTTTCCATGATGGTCTCCGGACAGGCACCCGGAGACCCGCCAGCCGGCGGATAACGGGTACCCGCGACAGGTGGAAAGCGCCGCCTCAGAGAGGCGGCAACGGATCAGGAACGGTCGTGCGTTCCCGCTCGACGAAGCGGCGTCACCACAGCCGAGCGTTCATACGGTTGCTCGAGCGGATCTCCCACTTGATGCGATTCGTGCTTCGATTTGGATTGGGTATCCGGCATCGAAACCTTCGGCGCTGCGGGCACGGCCTTGTTCCAGACCATGGCCCGGTGATACAGGAATGACAGTCCAACGACGGTCACAAAGGCACCGACGATGAACGACTGCGACGCCATGTACAACACCATGCAGAGCATGAAGAATTTGAATGGACGCTTGATGAGATTCGTGACAAAGGATTCCATAGTTTCTCTCCAGAAACGTTGCAAGGGATTTCCTGGCAGATGCCAGGCGATGGTTCGATGCTCCGAGGGAGCAAGGAATCTCTGGAGGAACAGCTGCGCTTCAACGCGCTTGCGGCATGCAGTAGCGCATGGCGAAAGCACGCTGGCGTGGGCGGGGGACTATGAGATTGAGCGCTGCCGCCATTCGGCGCGCACTAGGTCGATGCGTCTGAACGCAGGTTTGTCACGATCCTAACGACAGAGGATCAAGGAAGGTAGGCAGAAAGCTAACCAAAACACGGTGGCTTTCCGGGAAAAACGCATGAGCATGCTCATGGTTTGAGGTCGCGTCCGCAAATTAAGGTTTGTTTATTTCTGTTTTTCGAATGTCTAATATCGACCCCTAACGTTAGGGGTAAACCCCTAAATTCCCGGGCAAACGGTACCGATAAGCGAAGCATAAGCAACCAGCTTTGCACCTGTCCCGGCAAATGACACCCCTAAATGAAGAGCTTTTGCTGACCAAAAGGCGTCGCACGTTCCGTACTCTCCATGAGGACTTGACAACGCTTCTGGGCCGTAACGCTGGTTGTCAGGTTCCTTCCAAGTGAGCGAAAAATGCCGCAGAAAAAAATCAAAACTGAAGACGTTCCTGCCGTGCGGGCAGACATCGTGAATTTCCCTGTGCAACCTGAGGTCTCCCGAGCGGAGATAGCCTTACGCAATGCGCTCGGGACTGTCCCAGTCAACGAGGACGCATTCAGCCGTCTTCTTCAATGTGTCCGAAACATTCAGCGCACGAAGGACAAGATCTCTCGTCTGCTCCAGGACCTTGGGGCGGACCTTCAGCTCATGCATGAATCAACGACGGAAATCGTCGCTGCTGAGTATGGCGACACCCGAGCGGCACGGTCACGCGCGCGGGAGATGTTCTTCACCATCGCTGAGGACGCACTCGACCTCACTCGTAGCCAGGCACAGCTATACCTGAGTCTCTACCATCGCTTTCTTCAGCACAACGGCGCGCTTTCGAAGCTCAATATTGGTGAACTTATGGTTCTACGCCGGCGTGACTACTCCGCGGAGGAAATTGACGCGGTCATCGAATTCAAGGAGAACGACCCGGCCTACCATCGCAAGGACATTCGCAAGTTCGTCGAGCGGCTTCGTAAGCAGGAGGAGGAGGTTATCGACGTCCAAACCAAGTTGGACATCGCGACAGCGGAACTTGCAAGTACGGTTTCCGAGAATGCCGACAAGGATTTTGAGATTAGGCGCCTCAACACTGAGCTCGGACGATTGGCGTCAGAACGCGACGCGGATCGGGAAGCGCTGAGTCACGTACGGGAGGAGATGACCCGGCAAAACTTGAGCTACAGCGCTATCCGGATGCAGATCGATGATCTGGAGCGCGAGAAGCGAGAGCTGCAGGACCGCATGGCGTTCTCGAAGGCCAATACCCGCCCGGAAACCGTTGAAGTGCAAGTGGTTCCGCTAGGCTACGCCTCCCTGGAAGACGCCCTGGCCGCCAAGAATGACGAACTCTCCGCGGCAAAGGCAGAGCTGGCCGATATCCAGTCGCGGCGCCAGCAGATTGAGGACGAAATCGCAGAACGCTCGTCCGTCCTGGATAAGCGTGCGCGCGCCCGTGATGAACTCGCCAAACTGGTGACGGAATTCGAGCAAGTCGTTTCGACATTCGCGTCGGTGCAGCTCGCCGTACAGATGGCCGGAGACGTTTCCGAATTCCGCCCGGCCTTGACGGTGCTCGACAGCATCGTCTCACGTCTCCACGCCGACATTCGCTCGGCCCTGAATGCCCGATGAGAGCAAAGAGCTATGCTACAGCACTCCCCCACCGCCGAGTTTGAGCGTTTGCGACTCACCAGGATGACATGCGATCGGATTCGGTCGGCAAACTATCACCTCACCGATCACCTTGCGGAACTGCTCGGCGCGCACCCTGAGCTTGAGCAGATGCTGCATATTGGCAAAGGTGGCGTCGACAAGGTCCGCAAGGCGGAGGCCACGCAACGCGATTTGATGGGCACCCCGTTCCTCGTTGTCGTGCCGACGCTCTCCGAGGTACAGGACTGGCGTTGCTTGAGTGAAAACACAACGACCACACTGGCCGTCGACACACTGCGTTCTCAGTTACCTGGCTGGACCAACGACGACAAGCTTCGCTTGTTCTACAACAATCGCCATTACATTTGGCTGATGGTCGAGTTGCTCCACGTCAGCATTCTGGCCGCGCCGCTTCTCGGGATCACCAAGGAGCTAGCAGAGTATCTGCGTTCGCTCCCGCAGCACGTCCTTGACACGGCCATTGCGCGGGTGGACTTCCCGATTTTCCGTTGGCGCCTGCATAGCAAGACTTTCTGGATCGACTTTGATTCCAGTCGGCTGGGGACCGATTCGAAAGGGCATCACTTCCTGACCTCCACCCCGCTGCGCGCCGATCGCTTGGCGACGAAGAACAGCTGGACGAACCTCCGGTTGGAGCCATTCCAGAAGAAGGTCTACAGCGAAATGATGGTCCGAAGCTACTGCCGCGCCTCGACTATCACATCGCTGCTGGGCATAACCTCGACACGTACCCGCAAGCTGTTCCACCTGATCCACGGAAAATCCTCTCCCTCCGGTCAGCTACCGACGTCGACCGCCTGGTACTTCGAACATCCTACCCATCGCCTTCAGGCGACGACCATCGTCACGCTGTATCGCATTGCATTGGCGTTCGGCGCCAATGTTCCGGAGGCATTCATCGCAGCCTACGATCTTTTTGAAAAATTCTTCGGAACTTCGTCCAAGATCTCTGCCGATCGGGCATGTCACATTTGCCGAACCATGTCCACCGATGCGCAATTGGAATTGGCACCTTGCAGGGTATGTCGGACCCCCTATCTCATTGCAAACGCGGCGCCCCGTATTGAACTCAGCCACGCATTCTCCTGCCCCGGCTGCAGTGGGCTACTTGGCGGTCCAAATGGCGCGGCGCGCCGGCACAAATAGATCAAAGAGGACTGAAGGATGATGAGTACCGCTATTCTATTCGTTCTCGTCTTTGTAGTGCCCCCGGTCCTGGCATACATGCTCGCGCGGCAATGGGGATGAAGCGGCTGGAAGTGGGCGTTGATCTGCTTCTGCACGCGTTACATCGGCCTCTTCCTGCTGTATCTGCTGCCGTCAAGGGAGACCCCAAAGCTTCAGCAGTACTGCGAGAAGCATCCCGAATGCGCAACGAATATTGGCATGGCCTGCTATTGCGGATCGCGCAGCATCCGCCTGTGGCGCGAACAACGGTTCCTCTCCATGCGGCAGCACCATATTTGCAACCACTGCGGCCGGACCCCTTACACCACTGATGCTGAAGCCCCACCTTCAGGGGGTCAAAGTTGGCTTTAGTTTGTCGTCTAGATGGTGTTCCCCTTCGTGTATGCTCACGCCGGCCGAAGGCTGGGCGCGGACTTGACTTTGCGCCCCGGACGTTAAGCTAAAAATAACGGACCGATCCCCGGCCGATTCAAAATCAGAGAAGAAAAATGCAAAACTCCAAATTCGCTTTCTCGGTCCTGGCCACGGCCACGGCGCTCACTTTGGCCGCATGTGGCGGTGGTGGTGGCGACGACGGTGGCTCCAAGCAGGAGCCGAGTACACCAACCACGCCAACGGTTCCGCAGGCTCCGACGTCGGTGCCGCCGGCGACAACGGTCTCCGCCCCTTCGTACCCCAGTGGCGACCTGCGTCTGGCAGCGTTCAATGCCCTGAGCGACTATCGGATCAAGATGGGCGTCGGTGCCCTGAAGCAAGATACAGCCCTCGATGTTGCCGCGGACAACCACGTCGCGTACCTGAAAGCAAATTCTGCGGTTGGCCACGACGAAACTGCCGGCAAGCCCGGCTTTACCGGTGCAACTCCTTACGAACAGGGCGTAGCCGCGGGTGCCTCGAAGGACCAGTGGATCAGCCAAGCGGCAGATGGTTCCATCGGCTGCCTGGCGGACTTTAGGAACTCGGTGTATCACCTGCAGGGCATCACCAGCAACCAGGAGACGATCGGCCTTTCCATTCGTGACGGTTATTGCGTTATGAATTTTGGCGTAAAGACCGGTGCAAACGGCAGCGGATATGGCCTCCCGCAGTGGGGTGGACAGCAAATGGCGACGAACGCCTTTGCTTATTCTCCAATCGACGCCGAAAGCGTCCCAGGAACATTCACCGCCACCGCCGAGTCGCCAAGCCCGGCACCAGATCTGCCGAGCGCAGGCCACCCTGTCATGTTCAGGGTTCCAGCTCCCAATGCAAGTGACGTGCTGACGGTCTCAAACTTTATCCTCACGGGCCCAGCGGGTAACGCAGTTCCCGCCAGAGTTCTGGTTGCCAGCGCCGCGAAGCCGAGCTCAGTCGCTTCGGCTATCTCGGATCCCTACGTCTACAGTGGAGTGGCCTTCCTTCTCCCTACCCAACCGCTCTCGGCTGGCACTTACACCGCAACTTTCGCGGGCGCTCGCAACGGCGTAGCCATCAGCAAGTCTTGGAGCTTCACGGTATACTGACGTAGCGCCAAGCTGCAAAATTGGAAATGGCCCGCATCGATGCGGGCCATTTTCTCTTCTTCCGCGGGCTAGTCTCACTGCACTGTAGCGCCGTTATTACAAACACTGGCCGGCGCCAGGTATGTCCAAGTGAAGCACGTCCCTGGGCCGTTGCTGCCGCCGCCGGTCAAGGCCGAGTCGAACCCAGGCCCAGTAACGGCTTGAAACTGCATTGACGGTGTGCCATGAGTGATGACCCACCCGTTCACGACCGTCGACGCCCCCGGATTTCTCACGGTGACCAGCGCAGACGTCAATGCTGCGTATCCGCCAGAAGCTTTCAACTGATCGTAGGGGACACTGCCGAACAGCACATACTCTACATTACTGCCCCCGAAACCTTGCCGGGATGTGTACGAGTATGCGTACGGGGTAGCCGCTGGAACCGGCACGCCGCCACCCGCCGCAAAGCCGCCAGCAACAAGCACAAACGTCACCGTGTTTGGCGGTGGTGGAGGCGGTGGTGGAGGTGGTGGCGGCGGGGGCGGTGCCGGAGCGCCGCAAGTGGCCAGACCATTCTGGACGAGCCAGATCTTCCCGGCAGGACAGTCTGCCACTGTCATTGGTGACGCCGGAAACGTGTACAACTGTGCGGCCGCTGTTGAGAATTCGGCAGCGAGAACGCTCGCCAAAAGAATGCGCTTCATAGATCGATCTTGCTTCTAGTACATGCAGCCTGTCGTGACGGTGCCCAGCAGTTGCCCTCCAAGAGCCCCGGTATCGTTGCCGCTATACCAAGCCGCTGGCGACATGGCGCTTGCCTGCGCGTACCAGTAGGTGCCATAGTCGTTCACTGAGAAGTACGTTCCTTGAATGGGCGGCATTACGGTTCCAGTGATATTCACCATTTCCTGCCTTGGTGTGTACATCGCCCAAGCGGTGCCGCCAGGGCAGTTGTCCTTAGAGAACGTCATTCCATCCGATACGTTCTCGAATTTCCGCGTGATCGACAAGTTCCCCAACCCGTTGGTCAACGCGACATACCGGTTCCCTTTGCAGATGTAGCCGACGTTTGTACCGCTCGTGGCAAGCTGGCCATTGTTTCCGCACCACGTACCGTCGGTCACATTCGTGACGGCCGTGCCGATCGGCTGCCAAATGCCGCCGAAGCAAATCACGAGCCCCGTTCCCGTTGTGCTCGTCCGGATCGATTTGTCGACACCGCATGCGCTGCCTGGGCTTCCGGTGCTGGTCAGGTATGTCTCACCGTTGCTTGTGAGGGATGTGTTTGCCGACACCCGCCTTGCGTTGTTGACGTCATTGCCGCCCAGGTCGAGCGATGTCTGCATCTGGTTCAGCTCGGGATGCCCCGGTACCTGGACCCGGTACAGATACCCGTTATTGGCCTGCGCTCCGGTGAAGGCCAACAACGAAGCCAGCCGGCCACTCCCCGGGTTGGTGTAGTTCGCCAGCGGCACCTGCCACGCGCCGTACGCCCCATAGGCCCTGGTTGGCACCATCGTCGGGTCTCCGTTCTGCCCTGCGTATGGTACGAAGCCGCCCTGCGCACCGGCTTGCGCAGCGATCTGCACCAGCTGGCGCGTGTCTGTGATGGCACGGCCGCCCTGCGATGTGACAAGCGCCTGCAGGTTGTTTGGCGTTGGCTGCATGACCTGGAGCAACCACGTCTGCCCGAACACGTTCGTCACTGAGAAACCAGCGGGCAGATAGCCACCATTGACTAGCATCGCCGGCGTGACCGACACCGGCACACTCGCCGTGGCCTGGGCGACCAGCGTTGCGGCTTCGTCCTGCACGAACTGCAGGGCGGCCTTATCGAAAACCAGCATCTGGCTCGCCGCGGCTGCGGTCTGCACGTTCGTGACGCCGGCTTTCGCCCACGTCGCGAAGCCGGCAAGGCTCAGCATCGAGAGCATCAGCGCGATGAGATATCCGAGTATCGCTTCCATGCGTTTCTCAGGTGTTCAGCTGGACCCAGTGGACCAGCGCCCCAACGGGAATGTTCGCCGGCACGCTGTACGCCATGCCGGTTGCAAGATTGACGCCCGTGCCCTGACTTCGGACGCGGAACCACGCCAGGCTGCCTTGGGTGGTGCCGAGCAGCGACGCGCCCGCCCCTGAGGACACGCGCACATAGCCGTACACGTCCCGCCCCCCAGCTGGGTTGGCCACGGCCATGCAGCCCGCGCCGGCAGGAGTCACCATGCCCGCCGGCAGCACCGGCGTGACACTTGCTCCGACCAGGCCGGGCGTCGCGCCGGCCGTAGCTACGCAGGCTGCGCCGTAGGCCTGCGCCTGCTGTGCGGTGATGGTTGCCACCGATTCCATGCGACCGGGCACACCGGCACCGGGCGCCGCTTGCGACAACTGCGCGAGCTGCGCCACGAATCCAAGACAAAACAGGACCGTGGCGATGGGCATGATCAGGTAACCCATGACATTTCTCCTGAGGAACCAGCACGGGCCCTCGACCTCACTGGAAGGTGAGCGTAAAGGCGGCAGTCCTTGAGAAGCAGGGCCGCGCTCACGCCCTGCTTTGCGGTCCGACCGCCGCCTTCACCAAACTGAATTACCCCTTGCGAGCCACCGTTGGCAGAAGACAGCGTCATGGCATGCCCCAGGAATCGAGCAGCGTGGTGCTGCGAACCATGTCCGTCGGGAACACCCGCCGGTAATCATCGACGGAACGATCGCCGTCGTGAAGTTCGGTGGAGCCGTCGTAGCCCTGCGAGAACCCTGCGCGGGCAATCGTGCTCAGCTGTGCAATGTTGGTTGCCACTGCCCCGGCCTTGTGGCTCTGGATGCGGTTGTACCCCGCGTAGGAAACTACCAATGAGTGCCAACTGGCCCAGAACAATCGCGATGATCCGACCAAGAATCCCATCCACGTCATACCCCTAAAGTGCCATGCTCGATTACGTTGCCTTCCATCGTGGATGTGATACCGATGCAGAAGCGGTCGCTGTAGCCGCACGCTCGCCTTACTCACTGGAATGTCAGAGCGAAGGTCGCCGTGGCGCTACAGGCCGCGCCGGCGGTCGCCTGGTCGGGAAGGTTGGCCTGGTTGAACGTCGTCGAGCCGACTGTCAGCGTCACATAGTCCTTGAGACCCACGGCTGCGCTTACGCATTGCTTTGCGGTCTGTGCGTTGCCGCCGCCGAAGGTGATCACGCCCTGCGAGCCATTGTTGGCGGACGAAAGCGTCACTGCATTGCCCCACGGATCGACCAGCGTCGTACCGCGCACCATGTCCGTCGGAAACATGCCGCCAGTAACCATGGCCGCGATGTTCGCCGTCGTGAAGTTGGTATACCCGTTGTTCCCTTGCGAGAATCCGGCACGAGCGTTCGTAATCAGCTGCGTGAGGTTGGTCGCGACTACACCGGCTTTATGGGTCTGAAAGCCGTTGTAACCCGCGTAGGCAATGCCAACCAGTGCGAGCAGGCCCAAGACAATGGCGACGATGCGCCCGAGAATTCCATCCATTCGATACCCCTTTTTGAGTTTGAAATAAGCCGTTTGTTAGAACTGTCCCATCGAGGACGTGAGGATCGATGAGAGAGAGTTGGAGCCGAGCTGCAGCACCACGAAGGCCAGGAACATCAACCCGGTGAAGATCGCGGACATGACCATCCCTTTGGCGAGCAACTGCCGCTCGATGACCTCAGCGTTTTGGCGCACGGCCACCGTGATCTTTTCGGTGAAGTCATCGAAGCCCGCATATGCGCCGATTTCGTCGATTAGATCCAAGGACGGGAATCCATTGCCGGCCTGACGCATGGCCTCCGCCAGGTCCAGACCATCAGCAAGCCCAAGACGGATCGGCCGCAGCCGTGACGCCAGCCAGGGCGACGCCGAGCTGATCTGTCCCTCCAGCGCAACGGTGTCAGGTACGTTCGCCCGCAACAGTGCGACGAAGGACATCAGCCAGGTGAAGCCAGTAATCTCTCGGTACGCCGTGAACGGGAACACGTGCCGGTCACAGACTCGCCTGCCCGGCCCCGTCCATCGAGACAGCGCCCACCAACTCCAGCCGGCATATGCACCGATCCCGCCGAAAATCACTGGCGCTGGCCACCCCACCGCCAACTGCCCCATCCAGTACATCGCATAGGCCCAGTCCGTCCATCTTTGGAGCGGCAGTACATCGAGGAACTGCGGGACGATGTATCCCCCGATCAGCAGCAAGACCACGTAGAGCGTCACGAGATACACCGTTGGCGCGAAGAAGCTCGCCTGTAGCTTCTGACGAAGGCGTGTCGTCAGGTCCCGAACGTCCAGCACGAGCCGCATCGCTTCCGGCAATTGCCCCGCCCTCTCACCCGCGTCCAGCACGCTGCGCTCGAGATCGCTAAGGCTTGCGCCCATTGCCGCCATCAGTGTCTTGCCGTCGCGTACCTGGCGACCCACCTCGTTCGCCGCCTCGGCCGCGCGCTTTCTGCCGCGCCGAGCTTGCCGTTCGCGGAAATCCTCCAGAACCTGCGCGAGAGTCAGCCCATTCTCCAACTGGCTGGATGCCTGCTGATACAGGCGCCGCCGCATTCCCCAGGACAATCCGTTCACACTTGCTCCCGCATCGGAATGGCATCGACATTTCGCTCGGCGTCAACCGGATCGAGCCGGCCGGCCAGGACCAGGTCCATGGCGTGAGCGATCATCGGCTTGTCGGAGCCGGGCCGCGCCCTGTGGTTGCGCCTCGCCGCCAACACCCCGTCGTTGATGCAGTCTTGCATCAGCGCCTCGTTGGTCACTACGACCTCTGCCACTGCCTGCTGACCGACAATGCCTTCGCCATGGCAGTGTTCGCACCCTGCGCCGCGAACGCGCACGCCAAACAGATCCCCCCAAGAGCGCATCGCACGCATCATGTAGTCCGGCAGCGGTTCTGCCGCGCTTTCAATTGGCACGCAGCATTCCGAGCAAAGCAACGGGACGATCCGTTGCGCAATCAGACCGATGACCTGGTTGTGATTGCAGATCACGTCCATCGCCAGACGCACGTGGTCGAGCATGACGAGCCGCAAGAAGGTTTCGAACGGATCGGTCACGTGCAGGGTGGTCAGTACCAGGTGACCAGTGGCCGCGGCCTGCAGCGTTGCGATCGCCTCTTCAACACCACGGATTTCGCCCAGCAGTACGGCATCCGGGTCCATCCGCAGTGTCATGCGCAGCATCTCCGGAAAGCGTTCGCTTTCCGTGACAAGCTGGATCGCCCAGTCCATCGGGTACTCGGTCGGGTTCTCGATCGTGACCAGCCGCTTCTGGGGGAATAGACGGGCCTGGTGGCGGGTGCACTCGAAGAGCGTCGTCGTCTTGCCGCTGCCGGTTGGGCCCGTCACGACGATCACCCCCATGGGCCGACGAAGTAACTGCGAGATCAGTTCCACCTGTAAGGGCGTGTATCCCATCTCGCCGAGCTTGAAATCGCCCATCGGACTCTCTGGCATCCGAAGGTCCAATCGCTTCGCCGCCTCGAGCGCTTCGGACTTCTTGGCTCCCTGGTGATGTTCCCGGTATTGCAGGCGCGCCACGAGAAAGCCACCGCCGCTCTCCACCGGATAGGCCGGCCCGCGGACGATCCGCACACTGGAAAGGCCCGTGCCGGGCAGCGCGTCGCCGGCAATCTGCGCATCCTGGACGTCCAGCGGATTGTAGGTAGCGGCCTTCACGGTGGCCAAGCCCGTGTACATTGCCCGGATCAGTCGCTCCCCCTCTTCCCTGCGCATGGACAGGGCGGCGACCGTGCGCAGGTCCCCTTTGACCCGCACCTGGATCTCGGTATGGTGCTCACGGACCAGGATGTGGATATCCGAGGCGACCAGCACGGCGCAATCGGCAATCAGCCGGCGCGCCAGGCTCAACGTATGCAGGTCTGCATCCTGCAACAGGCCTGTACCGCGCTGCTGCCGCAATACCGAGAGTTCCTGCGCGGACACCTTGCGCACTTGTGGCGCCGCACCGCTGCGCCGCAGCTTCGCTTCCCAGGTAAGGAAGCGAGGCGTACCAAAGTGCCGCGCGTCCACGTAGATTTCGCAACCGTGCACCGCCAGCACCTGCTGCACTTCATCATTGGTGAGGCCGAACTCCTCGACGAGATTCTCGACATAGAGTCCGCTCTCGGACGCGCGCTGACGCAGAGCCGCCGCTTGCTCAGCCGTCAGGCGGTTCATGTTGCAGGCAACGCGGTCGAAGGTTGCCGGAATGGTCTTCGGATAGAGGATATGGGGCGCCAACACATCCGGTGGCGGCGGCAAGGTCAGCACGTCGGATTTCACCGACGGCTCGGCCCGCAAGGCAATTGCCGTGAAACGGGCAGGATCTCGGCTCGGATTGCGCCACAGGCGCGAAATGGTCCCGATCATCGTGGTTTTCCGACGTTGTGATTGGCCGCTACCGGCGGCGATGCACCGTCCCGCAGTGCGTATAGCTTCCCGGTTCCCTTCCATGCCTGAGTGGCTGCGTCGTAGCTGACTTCCGTGAGCCGCAAGCCAGGCACGGCATCAAGACCTCCGCCCGTGCCGAGCCAAGGCGGTGCGCCGAACGAGATATCTGCTGTCATGGAAAGCCAGGGATCAACCGGTGGATTGCCATTTGACGGAGGCAGCGCGGGCGGCATGGTCAACTGCAAGCCCACGCCACTGCCGTGCGCGTAGGTCCACATTGACCGCTGTGCATCCGCAACGGAATGAACAGCCGACGCCGAAGGCAGAAAGGCAGCCGGGACATTTGACGAGGCATTCGCCTGATTGCCGTCCGACGTGAGCACACCCGGCGCATTGGCGGCGATCCCGCCATCCCGCTTCCAGTTCGTTTCGATCGTCATGGTCGTCGAGGTGGCTCGCTTGCAGTGCCATCCGGCGAGCGTCCACCCAGCCTCAGCGAGCGCCTGGTTGTCCCACGCACGGCGGCATGCCTGAAGGAAGGCCGCCGGCGCGGCCTCTTCCACCCAAGGCAACACCCGTTGCTGCGCGGCCTCATTGGCACGCTGCGCGGCGGCGATTGCGCGTTGACGCATCAGCTGGGCTTCGCGCTCCGCCTTTTGCTGTTGGTCATACCAATACCACCCGCCCCCGGCGAGCGCGGCTGTCCCCGCGATCGCCGCCGCGACGTAAGCGGTCGACTTCCATGGCCCCGTCAGGACGTCCCGCATGGCCGACACGCCCTTCGACGCACGCGCCATCGCCGCCAGGTCGCGCAGCGTCCCCTCAACCTCCGTCCATTCGCCAAGCGCCCGATGCTGCGCGCGGACTGCAGTCAACTCTTCCAGAGTGCCGACTTGATCTCCACCGGTAATGACGGCATGGCCTTGTCTGACCGCCACATACCAGCAGCGGCTGCCTTGCAGGTGAAAGAGGCCCATCCATGGCTGACGATGCTGGCTCGCCACGATGGCGGCGAGCGGCTTTAGCCCAGCAGGCTTCGCGCCGGCCATGGGTTCGCAGAAGCCACTTTGGACCGCACCTTCGGCGCTTTCATGGACCACGCCCCAACGAACATTGCGGCCAAGCTCCAGAGCGCTTGCACGCAAGGCGCTATTGGTAGGCTGTGCCTCCTCGTGCAGCCAGGACAACCCAATAGCAAAGCCGCCCTTCAGCCCGGGGAATGACAGGATCTCGGCCATGGCTCAGGGCCTCAGCGTGCGCACGCGCTTGCCGTTGGCAAGCCTCACGCCGGCGTCATCGATGCTCACCACCTTCCAGCCGCCATCCAGCGTGTCACCGGCTTGAACCGGCACGGTACGCCCGTCGACATCGAGAATGGCGTTGTAGTGGCCGTCGAAGGCGCGTAGCGACACGAGGCGTGTCCCATCTGACAGCCTTGGGCTGGCCCCACCCGTCGGCATCGGACCGGTCAGCGAAATTGAAGGTGCCCCGCCTGGCTGCGGCGCCCCCGCAGGTGCGGCCGTGATCGAGTCCTCCGCGCGCTTCACTTCCGCCTTGTACTTGGCGATCTCCGCACGGGCCTTCCACAGCGCGAGCTGCGACTGCAGGGTGGCCAGCTCCGGCGCATCCGTGTTCCGAGACGGCTGGGTGGCTTCGACCGGAGCGCCTGCAGTGGTGCCTGCAGTCGCACTCGCTGCAGCGATCGCTGCGGTAGGATCCGTGACCGATTTCGCCGTCGGACTGGAAGCCGGGGGCGAGGTCACGTGGGCAGCCCCAACTGAGGCAACTGCGGCAGCAGCCGGATTGGGCGACGCGAGAGCCGCAGTGGTCGTGGCGGTCGCCGACAGACAAGCAACGGCGATGGTCAAGGCAGCCGCAGCCCAACGAAGATTCAATGCGCGTTTCTGCATAGTGTTGTCTCTGTGTTACAGGAGGCGAGCCGAGATCACGATTGCGATGACCGTGTCTCCCCTGGTGGCGCCGACACCGCCACCAAGAGCAGCCATCCATGGCTCACCGACGCCGTTGTTGGTCGTCGCTGCCTTCTGATTGCGCAGGCCTGTCAGCACCAGGGATTCGCCCGGCTTGAGGCTTACCGACTGCGCGAAGCGATTGGTCGGCATGGTGCGCAGCTGCACGCTGGTCTGATTCGCGTCGCCGCCTGCGTTGAACCGCTGCAGCGGAAGCAGGTCCGACAACGTCATATCGAAGTTCATCAGGATCCGGCCATCGACGACCTTGGGCAGGAACGCGCTGGTAAAGCCATAGGTCACGGTGCCTGTCTGGATGGAACTGGTCGAGCCGACATTCGCTGCCAACGTCGTCTGCGACTGCGGCACGTAGTCCTGCAGGGTTGCCGTCTGCAGGGCGAGCACCTTGCCGTTCTGGGTGACGCCTGAGCGCGACACCACCTGCGACACGTTGCCGAGGCTGGAGAGCGCCTGGACCACGGCCTTGCTTCCTGCCAGGGGGCCGCTCATGATCGTTGCGCCCAGGTTCATGGGCGAGGCGCTGCCGGAGATAGTCGGCGTGCTGGGCGAGCTGAAGGAGACGCCGGTGTGGCCGCTCGAGCTTTGGTAAGCGAGCGACAGGTTCAGGCCGTAGTTGTCCTCGCGCGTTACGCGGACTTCATAGACCTGCACATCGATGGCAACCTGCTTGCCATACATGGCAGCCAGGCTCTTCACGAACTGCTCGACGCGATCGCACTGTACGGGGTCGCCAGTGACCGTCAAAGTGCCCAAGTTCTTGTCAACAACGACCTCAGCACTGGCGCCGGCAACCGCCTTTGCCGTGTGCTGGAGTGTTTCCCAGGGCTTCATCTCGACCGACATGTTCGTCGACTGACCGCTCCTACCCGCGCCGGTCCCGCCAGCACCGCTGCCATTGCTGCTGGCACCGGACATGCCGCCGGAACTGCTGTCCGAGGTGGTGATCGATCCGGCCATGGATGAGGAGTCCGCAAGGCTCGGAAGCATGTAGGTACGCGTCTCGGTCCTGAAGAACGTCACGGTGCCGTCGTTATAGCGAGACCACGCGACAAAATGCGCCTCAAGCACCTCCAGAAATCCTTTGAAATTGCCTTCATAGCGCAGGGTCAACGGCAATGCCGGCGCCATGCTTGCGCCATTCGCCGATACCGAGGCTCCGCCGGCCAGCGGAGCACCCAGGTCCACCACACGCGGAGCCCCACCCATCGGGATAGGCCCACTTGGTCGTGGCCCGGATGCCGGTTGTACTTGAGCCGGGATGACTGGCAGCGCCGACGCGTCCACGGTGGCGCGCACACCGACGCTTTGCGCGATCCAGTTGGCGGCCTCGGTCAGCGAGCCGATGCTGCCTTTGAACACCACATGCTTGCTGTAAATGTCCGGTTGTGGCTTGCTTGCGCGAACCTTCTCTCCCATCAGCCATGCGCCCTCATGCACACGGAACACCGGCCGGCTGCGCGGCGCATCGGCATAGTGCGCGTTGGCCTCACTGCCGATCGCAGTTTGTACATTGCGTGTTTCGATCACGCCGCAGCCGGACATCAACGTGGCGGCCGCCACGGCAGCCGCCGTAAAGCGTTTCCTTCGCATACTCATTGCACTATTCCGTTTTGGCTGATGATCACCGTGCGGTTGCCGCGCCAGCTATCGCCGACCACGTCCGCACCATTGCTCGCGAGCTCTTCGACGACACGCTTGACGGCCGTTTCGAAGTCACTGCCGTAAGCTTTGTCGCCGGGGACGATCCAACCGTCCGGGACGTTCCATGCCACTGTCCAGCCAGCCCGGGTAGCCCAGCCTTGAAGCTGTTGTTGGAGGGGCTCCCCTTTGAGGAGTCTGAACTCATGAGCCACCGGCGCGACGGCCGCCGCAGCGGGCGAGGTGTCACCGGAGCCCAACACGGCGCTGCCTGTTACAGTGGTCCTCATGGGCGACACAGCGGCCAGCAGTGCCTCCCCGCCGGCGGCCTTGCTGGTGCGCTCGGGCTGCAACGACTGCCACCCATCGCTCGACAGTTGTTGTGCTGGATGCGCGCTGGGTGCCTTGGAAGCGTTGGCGGCCGGCGTGACGCACAGACTGGTGACCAGCGAGGCAATAGCCCCGGCGATGCGGATGGTTCGGTTGGATTGGCGCATAGCTATGCTTTCGAATGAACGGAATGGACTACCGCAATGCGGCACGTTGCAGCGCCTGCCACCGGGCATGGATCTGGTTGGCGTACCGCAACTGCTTGTCGGGCGACGCGGCGTTGTATGCGCCAACCGCCTTCCATGTCGGGCCGAAGCGCTGGATGTTCTCGCGCAGAATCCAGGCGCCGACGTAGGCATTCACGCAGCCATCGAAGAGGTGGGCCCGCGTAATGCCGTACTTGCTCAGCCGCGGCAAGTGAATCGAGTTGATTTGCAAGAGCCCAATATCCTCTGAGCCGTTCGTATTTCGGTTAGTCACCCACGGCCTCATGCCGGACTCTTGGATGGCGATGCTCCGCAGCAGCGGCGGGCTGACACCGTGGAATACGGCGGCATCGTCCAGGCAGTCGGCATAGGCAGTCCCAGCCAGCAGTGAGGTGACGATCAGCGCTCCGATCCTGCGAATCATCACAGCGCCACCTTCCCGGGTTGCTCTTTGAACCGCACTTGCGGCACGCGATCCACGTAGACCACGTTTCCGTCGGCGATCACCGTCAATCGCGCCGCAATGCCGTTGAATTTGTAGTAGCGGTCCTTTTGCTCACCGTTGCGCTGGTGGTCATCGCCGAAGACCGACACGCTGACCATCGATTTGGCGAAGCTCAGGTAGGTCGTGCCGTCCTTTTCGAAAGCCATTTCCAACCCGGCGCCGTTCTCTCGCGGGAAGACGTAGTCAATCTCCGGCACGCGCTGCACACTCACGGACTTTCCGTCCGCTATCGCCGTAAACCGGTCGACGGTGGCAAAGGACAGCACGCGCTGGGCCTCATCCCACTTCGTCCAGATCTTGCTATCGGTCTCGTCGCGCAACACCAGGTCCCTGGGCTCCTGCTCGAGCCGAATCTCGATGCGACCCTGCTTGTTGTCGCGGATTGCGACGGCACCGAAGGCCGATGCCAGGGTCGGGCCCTCCGGCAAAGGCGTTCCGGCCACCGGCACCGACGCTGCGGCTTCTGTTGGGCCGCCCGGCTCCATATGGGCTGCTGTCGCAGAAGCTTGCACCAGCCCACCCGTCCCCGCGGCCGACGCTTCACCCATCACCGAGAAGCTCTTCGGAGGCGCAACGCGCAGTGCGATGTTGCGGCGAGTGAAATCCACTTCGGCGTAAAGATCGCGGCGATCGAGGACCCGCGCGAGCGCCTGGAGCCAGTTCTCGCCACCCTGCAGCTCAATCGAGACGTCATCCGTCAGCGGAATGTCCTTCTGCGCCGTGCCGGTCCAACCGGCAGGCGCAATAGACTTGACCATTTGCGCCAATGGCAGGGACGACCGTCCCGCGCGCACCAGTGGCAAGCCCGTATAGCTGCCGATCAAAGCCAGCCTGCCCGAGATCGCCGCGCGCGGCAGATCGCCCAGCGGATTGGCCGGCTCGGACGTAAAGCCGTTGGCTCGCTTCCAACGCGCCACGACCGCCTGGCCGTTGGCCGAATAGCGCACCACATCGGGAACACCATCGACCACCCAGTACGGGCCGTTCTGCGCGGCACCGTCAGCCTGCACCACTTGGCCCGGCCGCGGTTGGATATACGTCGAGAGCCCGTCATTGAAGATCAGGGCAGGCCGATCCGCAGCCCGCGCAACGACCTGGTAATCGAAGTCCAGCGGCTCGGTGTCGGTCGCTGCGTGAGCGCTCGCCATCAACACCAGCGCGGAGAGAAGAAGCGACCTGATCATCGGAATTGGGCGACGTGGTTCATGAAACGAGCGAAGTACGGCCCGCCGCGCTCCGGATTGGCGCTGTGGTACCAGGCCACGGCCTTCATCGGGGAGCCGCTGCGCCGCAGGTTTTCGGCCAGGATGTCCTCCGCTACGCGGATATTGGTCGCCGGTGCGAGCGCTTCCCAAGGCGACGAGAAGCGCTTGCCGTGATAGCACCAGTTCACCTGCATAAGACCGACATCAAAATCGCAGCGCTGGCTGGCCAGCAGGCGGTTGACCGCCGCGTACGCTTCCTCGCGCGTGGCGAAGAACATGCCGCGCCCCGCGACGTTCAAGGTCCACGGCCAAGGGCGGCCGCGGTATGCCGATTCATTCATCGCGATGCCAGCCGTAATCTTGGGATCGACTCGTTGGCCCATCTGAGAAAACGGCTCGGTCTTCGGCGCGCAACCCCACCCGCCACGGCGCTCCGCGAGCGCTTCTTGGGCTGCTTCGGTGAGGATGGGCGGCCGCAGCCAGCCTTCGCGTGCGAGGAGGACAGCGATCGGCACGGCCTTCCCGCCGAGTTGGACGACTGGACCTTCCTCGGCCCCGGGCTCGATCAATGCGCCAACCAGCCTGGCCGACCAGCCTAGAAACGCGTCGAGGCCGCAATACAGGACCGGTTTTCCGGCGATGGTGTGCAGCCGGTCTTTTCCATCGGCATGCACTACCAAGGCGTTCGGGCTGATCACAGCCTGAATCATTGCGGCCTGTGCCGCGCCGGCGAGTACCAGCGTGGTCAGGGCGAGCATGGTCTTAGTCACGATATGCCTCCAGCACCATGTCGTGCTTGACTTGCACCATCATCTTCTGGCCCGGCTCGGTCGTGATCGTCGGACGGATGCTCTGGTTGCGGTTCAGGATGGTGGATGCGGTTTGCGCTGCAATCTGGCCGGCAGCATTGCCGTACGTCGTCAGGCCAGACGGTCCCACGGTTGTGGCTGTGTTGCTGTCATTAAAGCGTTGCTGAAGGACACCGATAACCAGGGCGCCACTGAAGATCTTCCAGAAATGGTTGTTGACGTCTCCACTGATGCCGGAGTGCCCGTTTGGGTCCGCCCCTTGCATACCCATGAGGGGCACCGTCTTCCCATTGGGCAACTGCATACGGACGAACGCGGCGAGGATGCGCTCCTGGCCGATCGTGACCTCGGCGCTGTAGGCACCTACCAGGGTGCTGCCGGCTGGGATCACCTTGCACCGCCCATTCACCGTGTCGTAGACGTCCTGCGAGACGGTCGCGCGGAATTCGCCCGGCTTGTCCGAATTGAGGCCGCCCGCGAACGTTGCCGGGATGACGAAGCCTCGGCTCAGCGTGCACTTCGGGAGCTTGCCGTCGAAGCCGGTGCGCAAGGTCGTCATGGCACCTGCTTCGCGGAGAAACTGCTTGTCCGGCGAGACGGCCAGTTCCGGCGCTTCCGGCGCCCCGTTGGCAGTGCTGGCACGGGCCACGGCGGCTTGCTGCAGCGCCCGCATCTGCGCGGGATCGGTCAGATCAGCAAGCCCGGCCGGCACCTTGGCCTGCCCGAGTTGGGACTTGCGCATGCCCTTCTTGAAGATCGAGGCCGTGAAGATATCGTCTTCTTCGTTCTTCTTCGCATCGGATGCTGCAGCTTTGGCCGGGGCGGCAAGATCCTTCGCCGTCATCACTGGCGCGCTGCCTGTGTCCGGCTTCACTGCCAGTGCGCGTTGGCGCTCCGCTTCAGCACGCGCCTTGGCCGCCTGATCACGAATCGTGGCCTCGAGCGTCTGCCCGTTGTCGCCGCTGCTGGCCCGTTGGCGCAGCTGCTCCGCCCGATCCTGCTCGGCCTTGGCATCGGACTGCTCTTCGCTGACCGACTGGAAGTAGTAGCCGAGCCCGCCCACCAGCAAGGCGGCGATCACGCCCAGCGCCATGACGATGTTGCGCGGCAGCTTTCCCTTGACGGTGCGCTCCTGCGCATCCGTCACATCGGAGACACCGGTGGACGATGTGCGATCGCGCATCAGAACAGCCCCAGGATGCGCCGGCGACCGCGCTCGACCTTGACCTCCTCGCTCCCGGAGCGCAGGGCGATGGCTTCCGCCAGCCGCTGTACGACCAGAAAGTCGCCACGGCGTATGAAGTTCACGACCACATAGTCGCTGCCGTCCTTGGCCAGCGGCACCGGCCAGTCCGCGCCCTTCGGTATCCGCAGCCACACCGCCTTGCCATCATCAAAGGCTGCCTCCGGCTTGAAGCTGGCGCTGCCCGAGATGGAATACTCGAAATTGAGCTGCTCAGGCCCTACGGCAAGGGCATCCGGATTGCGAACGCCCTCCAGATCAGCTCTCCCCTCGCCCCGCTCGCCTCTCGCATCACTACGCGCCTTGGCCTTGGCCGCAAACGTCGTGGGGATACGAAAGCGCACTTTCTGGTAGAAGATGCCGCCCAACGGCGACGATACGAGCGTGAACTCGTAGCTGCGCTTGTTGGTGTTCACTGAAAGGGTATTCACCAGACCCGCCGCTTGGGGCTTCACGTACAGATGGTTCAGGCCATCGGTTTCGTAGTCCCAACGAACGCTCTCACCCCACGCCGGCTCGCCAACGATCTGCTCGTCCTCGGGGAACTCGATCGTGGTCATCTTCAGCGGCGCGCTCAGCACACGAAAGATCTGGTCGCGGTTGTAGGTAAAGACGACGAGGCGGGAGTCACCCGGCAGCGCGATCGGCTCTACGCCGCCGTTAAAGGGGTTGGCCGGGTTCATGGCGTCGCTAATGTCGCCGATGCCGAGGCCCGCGACACTGGCGCCGACCCGGCGCACCGGCTTATCGGCGGCGTGCGCGTCCGGTATGGCAAGAGTCAGCGCCATCACAGCGGCGGCAACCAGGGAACTCAGCGGGGATGACTTGCGGATATCCATGAGCGTAGACCCGGCTTCATGCCGGCGATTTCTGGAGGCTGAAGAAAACGGGATGGACACCGAATGGATTCGTGCCAAGCACGGCGTCGCTCGTCGGCGGTTTTACCTGGTAGCGGAACGTCATCGCGTACCGCATCTTGCGCGGCTTGTAGCCGTCCTCCGTCGTGGTGGTAATGAATTCCACCGCGACGGTACTGTCGGGCAGGACGGCCACATTGGTTACCTTGACTTCGCGGACAAGGGTTGCCGACGCACCGACTTGCCGAAACGGTTCATCCTCTGCCACCCAATCCTCGAACTGCTTGCGAGAGGATCCGATCATCTGTTCGCGGACAGAACGCAGGTTGCGCGCCATCCGTGAGTCCTCGACCTGGGTTGTCAGGATCGGTTCGATGGTGAACCAGCGCGTCACGAGATCCTTGAGGGCCCATTGCAACTGAATGCCTTCCGGCTGGAACGCCTCAAGCTCTCGCACGATCGGCTTGCCGCTCGCATCCGCCGACACGCCTACAGCCTTCACGACCGAAGGCGGCGGTTCACGCGTCATGATCGCCGCCAACGCAATGCAGCCCAGGCCGAGGGTTGCGACCTTCCAATGGTTGCGCTCCACGGAGATTCTTGTGGTGCGATCGAAGATCAGCTGCTCGGGGCTTTCATTGCCATACATCCCTGGCGCAACGGCGAGGGGCTTGGCATTGTCGGAATCTTTGCGGAAGAAGCGCATGCTGCGGCAGTCCTTTGGGATGCCGCCAATTTAAGCAGTGAAGTCACCCCTTCAGGTCGCAGAAAGCCATGCGATTTTGCGCGGCTTTCCGAGAATCTCCGCGATCTCGCCAGATCACGCAGGACACTTGAGAGACCTCCGGACGCTGTAGCGACGCCTGGATCCTGCGACGGGCTTTGGGAGCCGGCTAGAGGCGTCGTTTGATGCTGCCTCTCCCGTCGCACCCTATATCCAACTGCCCCGAAGGAGGATTACCCGGAAAGCCGATGGTTTTGGTATCCCTTTCCGCGAAAACAGCATGAGCATGCTCAGACTTTCCTCTTCGCACCACACCAAGGCGTTGGCTCAGATCAGAGCCGTGCCGAAGAACCGTAGAAAGCTGGCAAAAGTCGTATATCTTTCAACGCGCCACACGATACATCGCCCGCCAACAATAGCGGGCATGGAATCCTCAGTCTCCAACCACCCCATATTGCAACTCAGCCAGCTCGAAGAAAGCGCGGTCGCGATGTTCTTTGAATCGCTCGCGCCAATACGCGCCTACATCGATGCGTCCGATGTGGCCGAGGTCATGGTCAACAGGCACGACAGCATCTGGGTGGAGCGGCGCGGCGAGATGACGCGATTGGACGTGAGGATCGAGCCCGCAAAGTTGGAAGGTGCTGTTCGCTCCCTGGCTTCCTCGGTGCAGAAGTCTGCGGTGCGGGGCACCGCACAAGGCATCATCAATGCGGGCCACAAAGGGCTTCGGATCGCCGCCGTCATGCAGCCCACAGCCATTGACGGCCATGCGCTGAGCATCCGCCGGCACCGCGAGACCAATCTCTCTCTTAGCGACTATGTGAAGGCGGGGGCCTTCTCGTCCCGGCACGCCTGCAGCAAACACACCGATCAGCCCATATTCACGGGCTCTGTCGAAGATGAAGCGCTCAAGGATGCCCTCATTGAGCTTGTCCTGCAGCGGAAGAACATCCTAGTCGCCGGCGGCACATCTTCCGGCAAGACCACATTCTTGAACGCACTGGTCGAGAACATTCCCGACGGCGAGCGTGTCCTGACCATCGAGGACACGATGGAACTCAAAACGCGGGTACCCAATACGGTCCGCCTGCTCTCCAACACCGACAAGAACGTGACCACCCAACAGCTGGTCGCGCTCGCCCTGCGATTCCGCCCCGACCGCATCCTCGTTGGCGAAGTCCGCGGCGGGGAGGCGTTCGACCTGCTGCAAGCGCTGAACACGGGTCACGACGGCGGCATGGCGTCGCTACACGCGAACAACGCCCGCTCGGCCCTCTCCCGCATGGAAAGCCTGGCGATGCTTGGCATCCCGCCAGGCTCTCGTTGGGAACTGGATGACATGCGCAAGCTCATCGCTGAGTGCTTTAACTACGTGGTGCATATGCGCCGCACCGGCGAAATGCGGCACGTCTCGGAAATCATCGAGATCAAGGGCTTCCGCAACAACGACTACGACATCGAACGCGTTTTCTAAACCAAGGAGTCTCTCCAATGTCTTCCCCGTTTGTTCAATGTGCCGCCAAGACGGCGCGCAAGTACGCCCCGTCGATGCTGGTCCTGGTCGGCATGCTGAGCGTGGCCACATCCGCCGTCGCGGCCGACTACGGGTTCCTCGGCAACCTCGGCGAATTCATCTGCGGCATCGCCACGTTCATCAACACGAAGTACCTCTTTGTCGCCGGTCTGATCCTGATCGTCCTGGGCGCTATCGGTATCGCCAACTCCGAGTCGACCATCATGAAGTTCGTCTCGGTGATCTGTATCGGTATCGGTCTTGCCGCTGCAGCCCCGGCGATCATGAAGACGCTCGGCGTTGCTGCCCAGTGCTCCGGATTCTGATATGCGCGAACACCACGTCAGCATTGGGCTATCCCGCCCTCGCCAAATCGGCGGGGCCGTGCGCGGACTGGCCATCGCCAACGGCACGGTGGTCGCTCTGCTGGTGTACGTGACGTTCCGCAGCGGCTGGAAGATCCCCGTCGCGGTGGTGCTGATGGGCATGGCGTTTCATGCGCTCTTGCGCTGGCTCACGACCCGGGATCCATGGTGGAACCAAATTCTGAACGTCTATAACCATTACGGCGATCTGTACGAGTCCACCCCGTGGCACGGCAAGCTGCATACCCTCTTTCGCCGTCCCTACGGCTTTGACAGCGACCTGCCATGCTGAAGTTAAAGCGCCGTCCCCTCTATGAGTTGGTGCCGTGGCTGACATCGATTACGCCGGAACTCGTCCTCAACAAGGATGGGTCGCTACTCGCTTCCTACGCGTTTCAGGGTGTGGACGCCGACAGCCCCGACAGCAATGACATCACGTCTGCGCGCAATCAGCTGGACCAGGCATGCCGTACGTTCGACAACCGGATTACCGCGTGGTGGAAGATCAGCCATCGGCGCGCTCGCGACTACGTTGAAGGAGAGTTCGCCTCGCAGGCCGACGAGCGTCTGGACGCCCTTAACCGGGCGCACATGACGACCGGCAAGTACTTCCACAATGCCCACTCGCTGGCACTCGCTTACACGCCGGAGAGCGGCATCGCGAAGTTCTTCGACAAGGCCGGTTTCCACATGACGGTCGGTGGCAAGTCCATCTACGCGGCGATCTTCGAGGCGACGAAGGACACGCTCTTCGCGCGCAGCGCCTTTGCCTTTGATCTGGAGAAGATCTCGACCGATGCGCGTCGCTTCGAGTCGATGCTCGACGCCTTCACCGGCGGCGTGCCGCGTCTGCGCACGCGCCGCCTTGTCATGCAGGAAAGCTACGCCGCCCTGCACCAGGCTGCCAATCCGAGCGTTCCGCCGAGGCGCATTCGCTACCCGGTGACGCTGCTCGACACCCACCTGACCGAATCCGAAGTGACCGTCGGCGCCGAGCGCCTGTTGTTCGAGTCCGCCCATGGCAAGCGGTACGCGGCAATCGTCGCCGTTAAGGAATGGATGAGCTTTCAGGAAGCGGCACTGGACAGCCTGATGCAGCTCGACGCCGAGCTCGATGTCTGCATCATGTATCGATTCCTCGACACGGCTCGCGCTGCGGCCTACATCGAAAAGGTGAGGCGCTTCTACAAGATGGCAGCGCTCAACATCCGCTCCATCCTGAAGCAGTACTTCGCCAAGGAAGAGGCCGAGAACGACGAGGGCCGCGAGGAACTGGCCAAGGAAGCTGGCAAAGCGCTCCAGCGGCTAACGGCCAAGAACACGCAGCACGGCTTTGCCAACATCTCCATCATCGTCTACGGTGATTCCGAGGCGGCCGTCGAGGACTCGGTCAGCGAGGTGGTTGGGGCGCTCACCAACGCTGGCTTCGGGGCAATCCGCGAGAAAGCCAATCTGATGGCCGCCTGGAACTCTACCCTGCCCGGCCGCTGGGACAAGCAGCGCCGACTGCAGTTCGTCGAGACGCCCGCGGTTTCCGACCTCGCCCCGGTCCGATCGGTCATGCCCGGCCCCTCGCGCAACGACTGGCTCTCGGACAAGGCAGGCAAGGAAGTGCCACCGCTGACCTGCCTGCCCACCCGCCATCGCACCGCGCAGCGTGTCGACCTGCACCAGCCCGGTGGAAATGCCCACCTGATCGTCATTGGCCCAATCGGTGCGGGTAAGTCCGTGTTCCTGAACTTCCTGGTTTCCCAGGCTGGCAGGCACGAAGCTCGCCGCATCCGATTCGACAAGGACAGATCCACTCGCATCACGGCGCTCCTGAGTGGCGGGAAGTTCATCGACATCACCGGCAAGTTCGAAGCGGCGACTCGGGTCAATCCGCTGTCGTTGTTGGCCGATCCTATGAACTTCACCTACGTCTCCGAGTGGGTGACGCTGGCCATTGAGGACGACTCCTTCACGCTTTCACCCCAGCAACGCCAGGATATCTTCGAGGCAGTGAAAATCCTTGCCGGATATGGGCGAGAGAGCTGGACCCTGGGCCGGCTCGCAACGCTGCTGCACGACAGCTTGCGGGAACGTCTGCAAATCTGGCTGCAAGGCGGACAGTACGGGCATTTCTTCGACCATGCCGAAGACGCGTTCGAGATCAGCGACAACCTGTCCATCGAGATGGGGGATCTGTTCCTGAACTATCCGCGGGCGGGCGCGCTGTTCATGGACTATGCGTTTTATCGCATCAGCCAGAGCCTCGGCACGCGATACACGATCATCGAGGTGGAAGAGCTGGGCTTCTTCTTCACCAACAAACGGTTCTACGAGCGGTTCGAAATGTGGATCGTGACCATCCGCAAGCTCAATGCGGCGCTCTGGGGTGCGACGCAATCGCTCAAACAACTGGCCCGGGTTGCCGACTTCGAGATCCTGAAAGAGAACGTCGGCAACTTCATCTACCTACCGAACAGCCAGGCGAACACCAGCAAGGACCTTTACAAGGAGAAGTTCGGCCTGACCGATGACCAGATCCAGATGGTCAACGATGCAGTACCGAATCGCGACTATCTGTGGATCACGCGCTCCCAGACCCGGATGCTGCAAAGCCCGTTCTCCGACGAGATGGTGGCGATGTTGCGCTCGGATGGTGTCGCGCAATCGATTCTTGATCGTCATTACGCGTCGGGTGCACCCGACTGGCAGCAAAGCTACGTGCGCGAAATGCTCGCGCGATCCGTCTAAGGAAAGTTCCAGTGAACAAGTGGTTCATCAAGGCCGCGGTCGCGGCATCCCTTCTTGTTTCGTCGGTGGCCCACGCCAGCGGGCTTCCCGTTATCGATGTGGCCAATCTGGTCCAGACGACGCGGACCGCCCTGCAATCGCTGAAAACGGAGATCTACGAGAACACAAACATTGCCTATCAATACCGGATGATGGCCAACCAGCTGCTGCAGGCCACCGGCATGGACCCCGTGCACCTGGCTGAACAGCTGGACGCCATCAAGGACGACATCGGCAAATACGACGTCTACGGCGTGACGCTGAAGGATCTCTATGGCACGGTTTCCGAGAATGCCGACTACCTGAGCAAGGTTCAGAGCATGGTGGCCGCATCCGGCAAATCCAGCGGTCAGTGGCTTGAAGATCAGCGCACGCTTCTCACCAACGGCGACAAGACCGCGAAGAACCTGTTCAACCTGGGCAACAGCGTCGTCAAGAACGTGCAGACCCAGGCGAAGCGACGCCAGAAGATCCAGAAGGAAATGAAGCTGACTGGAACGGCACAAGCTGCTGCCGAAGCGACGAATGAGATGCTGGATGTCCTCGCAAACCAGAACTCCGATCTGCTGCAGATCATGAGCGCCAAGACGCAGTCAGACGCCGACAAGGATCAAAAGGCACTGGCCGTCGAGGCCGAGTCGGTAGACGTCGCGCGCCGGCTGCAGGCAGAACGCGAACAGCAACGTCAGCGCATCCTGAACCTGAAATGAGCCACGCCTCGCTGATCCGACACAGCCTCTGTGCGATGCTCACCGCGCTCGTCTTCAGCTTCCTCACCCTCTTTTCCTGCGTTGCCGTCGCGCAGGAAGCGATCAGCAGTGGGGATAGCGCCACGGCTGCAAGTGCTGGCGCACCTGGTGAGGTCGGTCAAGGCATCAAGAAGGCGCTGGACAAGATGAACGGCCTGCGAAGCGGGCTCATCCAGGCTGCAGTTTGGCTCAGCGAGCGGACGCGACCTGACGCCAACAAGATCGCATTCGGACTCGGGGTAATCACCCTCGTCTTCGCCGGCCTACGATTCGCGGCAACGAGCGACGCAGTATCCGCGTGGACGGATCTCTTTGAGACCTTTCTGGTAGTTGGCATCTTCGCGTCTCTCTACGCCAGCTACACCAGCTTTGCGCCCGGGCTGTTTGTTTGGTTCAACGATCTCGCCCAAGCTATCAACGGGGGGGTAGACATCTACAACGTCCCAATCTCGTTGGCAAGGACCGGAGGTAGCTTCTACGACTCCGTGCTGAGGACACTACTCGCGGGGTTCGCCAACCCACTCAAACTGATTGATGCCGTCGTCTCAGCGATTCTGTTCGGCTTGGCATTCATTGCGGTGCTGATTGCGGCCTTGATCTACTCGTGGTTCATTCTGGTGGGTCACCTGCAGGTAGCCGTAGGCATCGTGGTGGGCCCACTAGCCGTCGCATTTGGCATGGCGGACGTCTCCCGAAAATACTTCACAGCGTGGCTGGACTACATGGTTACAGGATCGATGTATATGGTGGTCGCCGCCATCATCTCTCAGCTGGTGAGCGCCACACTGCTCAGCATCGTCTCAGACGTTGGCAACATCGGCACGGACACGCTTCTTGCTGCAAGCTACGCACTCAGTATTGCCATCCTATTGGGCTTTGTCGCGCTGGAGATTCCGAAGATCGCCGGATCTCTCTTCGGAACTGGTGGCGGGGTGAGTGGCACCGGTGGCATGAAGATGTTTGGGCGCGGAGCCTGGAACCTCGGCAGGAAGTTGGCAGGGAAATGATGACCCCTCACATTCACCTTTCCGCTTCCGATCTCCTTTCCTCCCAGGCAGACCGCGTCGCGCTCATCCGACAGTACGCCAACGAAGCGGATGGCGCGGACTTCAACAGCAAGTGGCTTGATGTGCTGGAGCGTTGTGCGACGTGGTTCTCCAGCATGCCGCTGCGCCACAACGAGCACGCCGAGGCCGGTGGTGCGTTCCGGGCAACGGTTGAGGCGGCCTACTTCGCCATGCGCCTGTCTGGCGCACAAAAGTTCGCGGCCAATCAGACGTCCGAACGGCGCAGGCAGTTGGAACCGCAATACCTGTATGCGCTGTTTCTCGCCGCCTGCTGCTCCCGCCTTGATGAGTCATGCCGACACTTCAAATTCTTTCGGGATAGGGATGGGGCGGAGTGGATCCCCGCCGTGCATGGAGCTTTCGGTCCGTGGCTAAGCGATGACACGTATCGCGTCACCCGTCGCGATGCGGTGCTCCCACTGGAGCGCATGCGCACCGCGTTGCTGGCGCGCGAGATTCTTGGTGCGGACCGGCTCGCACAGTTCGACGGCCAGGTCCTCGCTGATCTTTTTGGCGCCATCAACCCCGAGCCTCGACCGACCGGACTCGAGACCTTGCTTCAAAAGGTTGTCCGGCAGGCCATCGACACAGTGACACAGTTCGAGATCAAAGCCCGCCGCGCCGCCTTTGCGCCCGACAGGACGCCTGCACCGAGTGTCGAAGCGCTAGCCGCCGCGGTAGATTCGACCCAGATCAAGGCACCCGCCCCACCAGCACCGGCGCAAGCCGATTCGACACCCGGCCCGGAGAACGCGAGCACCGTGGTGGTGTCGCAGATGGAGAAGGAAGCAGGCCCTGGAACTGGCGAAGCCCAGTCTCAAGCCGAGACAGCCGAAGGCACGCAACGCGAGGTAGCGCGAAGCATCGTACAACTCGACGGCACCAAGTCGCTGCGCCCCGATCAGGCTGCCGACCCCTTCAAGGAAGCCTTGGAGGGTGCGTCCAACCTGATGCGCGAGTTCTTCAGGGCGCTAGCACAGGACGTGTCAGCGGGAAAGGTGAAAGTATCGTGGGTCGATAACAAGCTGGCAATTAGCAAGCGCATGCTCGGCAATTACGGCATCGCGTCCGAGACGCTCATCGACAACCTTCGCAAGTTCCAGCTGCTCTACAAGATCGTCGGCCAAGACATCCTTCTGGTTGACAAGGTGGCGAACCTCATTGCGTCCCCTCCGCAATCCCCAGAGAGCAGCGAGTGATGCACCACTACATCAATCACTTTCGGCCCATTTATGAATTCCGGGCCGCGATCGGGTGGCTTCTTGCCGCAGCTTTGATGTTGCTAAGCGATATGCCGAGCGCCGGGTATTTTTCCCTGTTCTGCGTTGGCATGCTGCTGTTCCGGTCTACACAGGTTTGGCGCGCGCTGAAGTTTCGGCTGGCCATCTCCACCAAGTGGCTTGCGGTCCTTCCGATCGAGGCGCTCCTCGCGCTGAGCGCTCGCATACGAAAGACCGACGATGCCATGTATCTTGGCACTGGCTTTGAGTGGACACAGAAGCATTGCCAGATCGCGCACGACATCCTTCGCATGCCGTCAAGCGATATTCCCGGCTTGCCGCGGTGGCTGCCGCAGCCTATAGTGGAGCGCGTCGAGAAACTGCTCGCGCCTGCGGGCAGCATTGCCGACCATTCGCCCCAGGGCAAATCATGGATACACGGCATGGAGCCGAAGAAGATCCAGGTGCCCTTTCACTACAAGGCGATGCCCGGCCATACATCGGTAAGCGGGACGACCGGCTCAGGCAAGACCCGGACCTACGAGGTCATTTCGACCCAGGTCATCCACAATCCCAACGACGTTTTAATCGTCATCGACCCGAAAAATGACGGCGAGTGGGTCGCACGTGTCAAGCGCGAGTGTGAGCGCACTGGGCGCAAATTTCTCTACTGGAAGCAGGCCGCTCCCTCGCAGTCCATCCGCCTGAACCCGTTAGAAAATTGGTCTCAACCCTCGGAAATCCCAACTCGCATCGCCCAGCTGATGGAGGAAGGACCCTTCCGCCAGTTCGCATTCTTGTTCATCGACCGCGCGGTAAAGGGCGAACTCTACGTCGGCGACAAGCCGAACCTGCGGTCAATCCTTCAATACGCCCAGAACGGCATTAACAATCTTCTGGATCGGGCCCTGCAGCGCTTCTTCCCTGAAGCCGGCAAGCCGGATTGGGAAGAGGAGGTGATGGGCTACATGCAACAGGCCGGCCAGCGCCCAGGCGGCACGCGCTTGGACGGGATGGCCCGGCTCTACATCGAGCGCTTCTCCGACAAGGGGAATGGCCACGAGGCTATCGATGGCCTCATCGCCACGTTCCAGCACGATCGGGACCACTACGGCCGCATCATCGCCTCTGCCCTGCCGTTGCTCCAGATGCTGGCCACCGGCGAGACGGGCCTCATGCTGGCGCCAAAGGCAGACGACTTCGACGATGACCGTGAGATCTGGGACATCGATAAGGTCATCAAGCAGAAGGCGGTGCTCTATGTCGGTGCGGATTCGCTCTCCAACTCTATGGTGGCCCAGGCTGTCATGTCGATGCTGCTAGCCGACATCGCTTCCGTCGCCGGTTCCATTTACAACTTCTACAAGAAGCCTCCAGAGATCGTCCTGATCGTCGACGAGGCAGCCGAGGCGATCAACGAGCAGATGCTGCAGATCCTGAACAAGGGCCGTGGCGCAGGCTTCAAGGCATTCGTCGCCTACCAGACACGCTCGGACTTCACCGCCAAACTGGGAAACGTGGCGAAGATGCAGCAGGTTTTAGGCAATCTGAACAACCAGCTCGTCTTACGATTGGAAGATATCGACACGGCCGAGTGGTTCTGCGAGAAGGCTGGCACCACGGCCATCCGGAATGTCGTGGTGTCGAGCAGCACAAGCACTGGCACCGAGGCGCATGTCGGGGAGTTCAGCGGTTCCGTGTCACGTTCGACCCAGCTTGAGAAAGCGCCATTGATTCCGCATGAGTTGATCATGCAGTTGCCCAACCTGCAGTACTTCCTGCGTATCTCCGGTGGCTCCGTCTACCAGGGTCGAATTCCAATTATCCAAGGTTAAAAGGTCAATGCGCACCAGCCTGTTCCGACAAATCGCCAAGGAATACAAACTCTCCGCGAAGCTCTCGCCCGTTTTCATCGTCTCGCCAGACCTGGACGACGTATGCACGCGGGTAGTCGAATACATCGGCGTGAACTTCCGCGTGCGTGAAGACCCGTTGGTCAAGGAGATGCTAACAGACGCTATCGCCGCCTGGCGCGCCGCTCGAAAGCATGGTGACGCCAACGCGGCCTTCATGAAAGGTCTGTTCGGCCGTGCCCACGATCTCTACGCCAAGCGCTACGCCGCATTCAAGGGCGAGAAGTACAACGTTTGGTATCCCTATCACGAGTCGATCCCCTCTTTCGAGCAACGCCAGCCCATCGGCTACGTCTGCCAGGTGGTAGACGAACCAGTTCCCGGGAATGTGACGCAGCGATGCGCAGCATTCCAGTTGGCCGCACGCGTGCTGACCGGGTACAGCTTTACCCGCTACTTCGAGAACTACGATGTCGCTCGAGACTTTGCATACTAAGGCGAGGCAATCGCTCGCTTCGCTGCGCAAGACCCAGCCGCGGATCGCCGCACGGCTCTTTCGCGTCGACGAGGCACTCGCGTTCGAAATGCAGGCGTGGATTTCCGCAGGGAATGCGGATACCCCGATACCAAGCGCATTCCTGCTCGGCAACGCGGCCCCGTGCTTCGCGCTGATTGGCATTGCGGCGCGTAAGCCGGCATTGTTCTGGGGCGCGCTCGCTGCGATCCCTGCGCTGCCTGTTCTGCTCGCTCTGCACTGGATCTGAGCCATGGCCAACAGTCGATTCGTCTCCCATGTTCGGATGTGGATGCTAGCCGCGCCGCTGATGATATGTGCCATCGCTCCGTTCATACAGGACGATGCCGTATTCGAAGTGAGTGAAGCGGAACAGGGTTCGGTTGAACATGTGCTCGGACAGCCCAAGGCGGACAAGGCAACGATGTTGGCTAACGACCGCTTTGATCGATGGTTTGTCCGGTCTGGTGCGTTGCGCGCATCGTTCTCCGGCTCGGATGCGAACACGGCGCTACCCGATGCCGGCGCATCCGAATTTGGGCGTGGTTGGATGCGGCACTTCTGGTTGACCATCTATCGAGCGGTCTATCGGTCGGCGGTTGCGCATTACTGGCTGTTTGGCGGCATGGTGCTGCTTGCTGCGCTGCTCAACGACGGCGCCGTGTCGAGAAGGATCCGAGCCGCCGGCGCTGGGTTCGCGAACCCGGTGACGTTCCATGTCGCCGCACATGGCTTGCTGCTGTGCTTCGGCTTCGGTGCATCCGCCCTGCTGCTTCCGATTTCCCTGCTGGCCTACTGGTGGACCTTAGGCGTCTGCCTGGTCGGCTTGCTCAGCTGGCGCCTTGCGGCGTCATTTCATGTCGGCAAGTAGTCGACACCATCTTTCTGAATGCCAAAGGCCAAGTGGCTGGCCATCCAAGGAGAAATTATGACCACTACCGATCTAATCCCTGCCGAGCTGCCCGCTACGGTCAGCGAACTGCTTGATCAGCCACTGGCCGCTGTTGCGGTCGACGTTGCCGGCACCGCGGATCGGCCCGATGACGTCGAGTCGGAGCTGCTTGAGATGGAGGCGTCTGCCGACGCCCTGCGGAAGGAAGGCATCATTTCAACGGCTGACCTGGAGAAGAAGAAGGCAGAGGTCGAGCGCACCCGCAAGCTGTTCCGCGAACTCTCGCCGGCAGACCGCCAAGCCATCGTTCGCCGGCGTCGCGAACTGGGTCGTCAAATTCTCGAGCGCGAGCTCGCTGGCGCGGCTGTCGTGGCCGTCGGACTGAAGTTGAATCACACCCGACTGCGGCCGCTGTTCGAGCAATGGTGGCCGTACATGAACCGCATGTCGCTCAACCTGCAGCGCTTCGGTCAGTCGACCTTCTCGCGCAGCGAATTATCGACCATCGAAACGTTCCTGGAGCGTGAGTTGGCAAAGCTCGAGGACTATGTCGACGAGCAGCTGCGCGTCGCAACCGCCTACCGCCAGCAACGCGAGCAGGAGATGCGGGCCAAGGACGACATCGTTTTCGAACCGACGATTACGCGGCCGTCCGTCGAGCTGGAGGTCCAGGCCTACTCTCGCTTTGCCGTCCGAGCGCTTCAGGTCCTCATCAAGTTCGACCAAACCATGGACCAGTTCGATTTCATGGTCTGGAACGGGATCCGCGACATGACGGACGTCAATGACGAGGTCACGAGGTTCCTGCGAAAGTTCCAGCCGCTCGGCCTCCGCTGCTATACGACACACCTGAAGCTGATGACCACCGTTCGCGGCGTCTGACTGTCCGCCTGCACGGTCCCGCTCAGTCACACCAAGTCCCACCAAGCCCTAGTTTCTACCCTCCGTTTAGAAGTAAGAGGATTGGCACTCTGTGGGACGCAGTGCCACTTGGTGATGGCTAGTGGGACCACGTGAGACATGATCTCACTTTCGAACGTATCAACAGACGTCGACATCTGCCCCGAGGTACCACTTCGGGGTACTTGCTGTTTTGAACCGGCACCAAGTGCCACTTACTGCCACACTGCGATCGCCATGTCGCTCGAAAAGGTATTGGAAGGACTGAACCCCGCCCAGCGCGAGGTGGTCGACCTGCGTCAGCACTGCGTCGCCGTGGCCGTGCCAGGCGCCGGAAAGACGGCGACGATTGCGGCGAAGGCAGCCGTGCTGCTCGCCAACCCAGACGTGACGGTGGGCGCGGTAACGTTCAGCAAGGACGCTGCGGTCGAATTGCGTGACCGTATCCTGGCGCTAGCCGGGGCCGATGCCAAGAAGCGACTGCTCGCGGGCACCTTCCATTCGCTGGCCTATAAGCAACTCGGGAAGGGAACCGGCAAGCTCACCGATATCGTCCACGACGGCGTTCGATTCGCTATCGTCGGGCAGATCCTGCAGGAAGGGGGATTTGATGGGAAGGTCGAGGATGCGATCGCTGCGATTGAGCGCGCCAAGATGCAACTGGCCGACCCGCCTTCAGGAACTGTGGAGGCTCAATTGTATGAGGCCTATCAGAGCGCCCTGGCCCGGAACGGCAAGATCGACTTTCAGGACATGCTGCGGTTGGCTGTAGCTGGGATGCAAAGCGGAACCATTGCGCCCTACCGTATGACGTACCTGCTGGTCGATGAGTACCAGGATTGCGACAGCTTGCAATCACGCTGGACGGCGCTGCACGCGGAGGCCGGTTCGATAGTGACGGTGGTCGGGGACGATGATCAATCGATCTACGGATTTCGAAGTGCGCTCGGATTTCGGGGCATGGAGGTATTCATCAAAGAGTTCGACGCACGGTCCGTCATCCTCGGGAAGAACTACCGCTCACACACTGAGATCCTGGACATCGCGGATCGTGTCATTCGAAACAACAAGGACCGTATCCTGAAGGAGCTGGTAGCCCATCGCGGGCCTGGCGGCGCTATCGAGTTCAAGCGATTTGAGGACGAGTACAAGGAAGCCGTTTCAGCCGTTGAGGCGCTGACACCGGTTTTGCGGGCTGGCAAAACGGCGGCCGTGCTGGCGCGGACGAACCGCATTCTCGATCCATTGGAGGCCGTCTGCCGCTCGCACGGTATCAAGTACTACCGGGCAACCGGCCGCTCTATCCTCGATCGCCCGGAGGCAGCGTTGATGGGGGACCTGCTGGAACTGATTCAGAAGTCCAAGAGCTCTGGCATCGATGCCCTGCTAGGTTTCGCCGGAATCAGCTCGCATGAGCTGCAGCTGCTACACACGCAGACTACGGCGAAGCCGGAGGGATCGATTCCGCGAAAAAAGGACCTGGTGCAGGCCGGGATCGCAGAACCAACAGTCGACAAGTATCGCGATTTCCTGAAGAAGCTGGCGGAATGGCAAGCGCTCTGTGAACGCGAGTTCCTTTCCCTCGTTCTCGATGGCGTGCGCGAATGGATGCTCAAGTTTGTGGCGGACGAGCCGGGCAAGCGCGCTATCAATACCGCATATGACGTCCTGACGCGGCTGAACGGTCCATTCTCGGAACGCGTGCTGTTTCTGCGCCAAAAGAATAACGAGCCGGCCGACGACGCCTTGGTGCTGACGACCATGCATGCCTCCAAGGGGCGCGAATGGTCGGCTGTTGTTGTGATCCGGGCCGAGGAAACCATCGTTCCGGACGAAGCCAGTCCGGAGAGTGAGGAGCGGCGACTTTTCTACGTTGCCCTCACGCGCGCCCGCGACTGGCTGCAGATTTCTACGGCAAAGAAGAACCCCACGTCCCGGTTCGTTGTTGAAGCCGGGCTAACTTGATTTATTAAGCAACCGATCGTTCGTGGCGTCTGATGGTTGCGAGCTCCCTGCCATCGCGCGTGCCATAGCCGTCCGGCACTTCATTTTTGTGCGTAGCGGTGGCACTCGGATTTCAAGGAGGGGTTGTTGAGCCCGTAGGCATCCTCATAAGCGAAAAAAGCCTGGAGTCCGCATGCTCCAGGCTTTTAATCGGCATTGACAAAAGGCGTAGCGGGCTTCAAAACCCTCTTGACTCGTCCAACAACAAGACAGTCTGAGTTTATGAAGCCCACCCTTCGTTGTCAATGCTCCCCACAAGTTTGCGCATTGATCGAAGAAGATGAGATATCGCTTCGACGGGCTTCCTATTGCCCGAAGAACAACAACGTGTGGCGGTGCGCCGCACTCTCCGGCCCCTGTCGAAAGCCACGGTTCGCAAGCCAAGCCAGCCAGGTGCGATGCCGGCCGGCTGCCGGAGCGGATTCTCAGAGCGATCGCGTTGGTCTACGAGTCCGATGGGCTCCGCGCTTTGCACATCACCAATCGCCAAGTCTTGGCAACGCTCATCCGCTTCGCCCTGAACCAGAAGGATCCCACCTCGCTCGCCTTCATAAAGAAGGCAACGATTGCGCAGCACCTCGCGATTAGCGAGGCCACTGTCTATCGGGCGCTTGGCGCACTTGAAGACGCCGGGCTTATTGAGCGTGAAAGGCAGCAACGCACGAGGACGCAACTCGAGGTTGTCGGGCGCATCGGGTTCACCGCAAAGTTGCTACAGTGCATCGGGATCGCTAGCCGGGAGCTTGGGCACCCAGAACCTCGAACGGGCTCCGATGAGTCGCGGTCCAGCTCCGCATGTCTCGCACCGGTGAGTGGCGTAAACAACCCCAACCAGTCTTCTACGAAGAAACATTCGGGGCCGAGAGAGTTTGTGCAAATTGATGATCGGGCCGTGCCCATTGATCTAGCGCCTCTCGTGCGTGACCAAGAGCTGACGACGTCCGCCCTCTTCCTTTTGATGCGGCTCGCGAGGGAGGCCGGCCACCGACTGTCGGACGTTGTTTCGGCAGCGGGTCACTTTCTTGGTCCACTCCGGGGACGAGAGCTGTTCGCCTACCTCAAGTCTCTCCTCGGAAGGCCCATAGACTATAGGCATGTCGTCCAAACTCGGAAGGCCCAAGAAGACGAGAGGCGCGCAACCGCCGCGCAGGCGGCACAAGACCGGCTGGAGGTTGCCCAACTCATTGAGCGATACCGTGGGCGACGGGTGTCTGCACCCGACGGTCGGATCTATGAGGTCGACTCGGCGTCGATTGTGATCACCGAGGCCAACGGTCGCCGTAATTCATTAGGGCATGAGCAAGCGCGTGCCTGGCTGATCGAGATGGACAGAGCTGCGACTGGGCTCTCGCGTGCCCTAGCCCAGCCGTCGTCAGCGAAACGGTCATCGTCGGCCATGGCACAGGCCGCTATTGAGCAAGTTCGCGGCATCCTCGGTGGCAGACCTCCTTCCAACATGTTCAGTCGGCCTGCTTAATGAGGGCATCGGCGTTGCGCATTTGGTGGGCCGGGTGGGATTTGAACCCACGGTGTCCTCTCGGAGGCGGATTATGAGTCCGCTGCCTGCAACCAGCACGGCGTCCGGCCCTGAGTATTGCGCACCTGCACTTCCAGGTGCGGCGATTGTATGCGTGCAGCCGAGGTTGGTGGGGGCCGGCCCGCAATAGAGCGGACGCCGCCGTGGCCTAATTTGTCACGCGATACCGCTTGATGCCGGTGAGCGCGGTCCACGCTGCGCGGCGTTAGGCCGGCTTTCCGTCACTAAAGAACGTTGTCCTGACTATTCGCACGGCTGCGGGCAGCCTTCCTCAGCTCACCGGCCACAAATGAACAGAATGAAGTGGCAATATTTGGTCGCTCCATAATGTTCTTTGCGTTTATGTCCGCAGGTTTGAGACCTTGACGCTCGATCGTTCGCGTCCCAATCGTCTTCGTCGTGACGAACTTACGGACTAGGTCTTCACGGGTCGTCATCTCGGCGCTCTCAAAATAGTCTCGAGCCGCGCGGACTTCCTCCAGCCTGCGACGCTCTGCGGCGGCGTCTGCCGCTGCAACGCTCGCCGCGACCGCGGTCTGCGCAGCAGACTTCGATTCGACTTCCTCCTTAGCCTTGTCTGCGAGCTTGGCTTGAACTCTCTCAACTTCCTTGTCTGCTTCGGAAACGCGATAGTCGTTTGCGATTGCATCCAACAAATAGCCTGATGCTCGCTTGACCTTGTCACCGGAACGGATACGCCATCGAACGTATTCGATAGCCTGCTGAATCCTCTCATCCGTCCAGACGCTGCGGTTATCCGCGATTCGCTCGAACTGAGAGTCAGTCAGTGCAAACTCCTTCTCCAATGCCTGGAAGAGCGCCACCGAATTAAGCATGGCCGCTTTGGACGCCAGGGCGGCATCCTTTCGCTTCATCTGGAAACGAATCTGGTCTTTCTTCCTAGACCGGGGTGTCCCCGCACGGGTCTCATAGGACAGTTCAATGTCGGAAAGCTCGTTGATTTGGCTTACTGCTTTGTCAAGGTAGTCACGCTTGAAGTACTTGAACTCCGCGTTATTGGCCCATGACTTGCCCGGTAGATTCCGCACAACATCGAGGGGCAACCAGTCCGTCCGCTCGTCCGATACGTTGGGCAGGATGTGGTCATAGATGGCGCGAGCGTAGATGAGCGTGAACTTCGACGTGACCAGAAGGCTCGTCCAATACGAATTCTCCGGGTCTTTGATGAGCCGTTGAAGCTCTACAGGGACACGGAATCGAATCCGTCCGTCCCTCACACTGACCCGACCGATCAATTCGAGCCAGTCGCCCTCTTCGTCTGAGACCCGCACGGTATCGACATCAGGATTGCGGGCATCGCTGTCAGTCTCGTCGCCGTCATGTGCCGCACCGGGGCTTTCAAGGAGACGGCCGCTCGCGTCCACCGACACAACGGGTGCGCTGGTCACTTCGAGCATCGACGACTTCACGCTGCGAATAACGCTCGAAAAGTGTTTCCTGTTCTTGCTGTCATAGCGCATCAGCCATTTGAAAAAGCTTAGCGAGACTTCGTAGCCTTCCTTGACCTCGGGTTCCTGCGCCACGATAAAGTACGCAGCGTCGACAAACCGGCGAGCGGACATCCCCAGTCCGACAATGCGAGCGAAGACCTTGTTTTTGTGGTAGCCAATATCCTTGTCGGTGGCGACCTCATGTATGGCTGTCTGTGCGGGCGCCATCTCGACGAATAAGTCGAGCGCGTACTGTAGTGGTGTCACCCGCTTTGCTACGCTGCTTGCCAT